>NC_014958.1:530000-637500 GCF_000186385.1 Deinococcus maricopensis DSM 21211 | reverse complement strand
GGGCGCTCTTGAGGCACTTGGTGCACACGCGCAGGCGCAGCACGGCGCCCTCTTTGCGGATGCGGACGGGCTGCAGGTTGGGCAGCTGACGGGTTTTGCTGATGCCGGTGGTCTTGCGACCCACGCCGCCAGCGGCTCGGGCCTTACCGCGGCGGATGACCGAGTTAACCACGATCGGTCCCTTACCGCACAGTTCGCACACTTTCGCCATGTGAATGTTCCTCCTCAACCTGACCTCAGCCAGGCAAGCCTTCCGAGACTACCACAATTCAAGCAGCCTCGCCAGAGGTCACAAGGGCAGCGCGGCGAACCGAAGTTCGCCGCGCTCCAGGTGCCGCTTGCAAGTTAGCGCAGAACGCGCAGGGCCTTGAGGATCGCGATCAGGATGATCGAACCGAGCACGCCCCACAGAATGTCAATCGGGTTGAAGCTATTACCCGCCGACGTGCCACCGATGCGCAGGAGGTCGCTGAAGACCCACTTGGCCAGCAGGGAGCCGACGATACCAATCAGGATGTTCGCGACGGCGCCTTGCTGAGCGTCGGTTTTCATGATCAGGCTGGCGAGCCAGCCGCACAGGGCACCAACGAGAATAATGATGATCCAGGACATGGGTTCCTCCTCTTTCACTTGAGCTTGACTTCAACGAGTGCGTCGTTGTGAGAAAAGGATAGAAACGTGACCTTGGTTTCAAACGTGGAGGCCCGTACCTTCTCAAGGGCGCTTAAAGGCTCACTAAGCCTCCACACAAGCTGGTGTAAAGCTGCCGGTCAGCACGCTTAAATTCGGCCTTAGAGACCAGAAAGATTCAGGCCTTCGCGTCCGACGCTCGCAGCGCCTCGGCCAGTGCCCGCAGTGCCGTCAGGTTGTTCTGCAGATGCTCCTCGTTCTTGCTGCGGTACGCGTCCGCCGCCCCCTGCTCGAACTGCTCGGCGCTGCGCTCCGCCACAGCATTCCCACCCGCACGCGCCAGGCGACGGGCCACGCGCGCGGCGTCCTGCACGTCGCGCATCAGGGCATTCAGGTCCACACGGTTCACGCCCGCAGTATGCCCGCCGCGCACCGGGGCAGGTGTCCGCACGCCACACTCCCCGCACTTGTCTGGCTGCGCGCCTTGAGGCGCCCCGCGCGCGCCGCGTAGCATGGCCCGAAACGCCGCAAGCCCACAGCGCGGCCATCGGAGGTCACATGCCCGGCATCATCGACGCGTACCGCCCCTACCTGCCCGTTACCGAGCGCACTCCCGCGCTCACCCTGCACGAGGGCGGCACCCCGCTGATTCACGCGCCCCGACTGAGCGCGCACCTCGGCGTTGAGCTGTACCTGAAATACGAAGGCCTCAACCCCACCGGCAGCTTCAAGGACCGCGGCATGGTCATGGCCGTCGCCAAAGCCCTCGAAGACGGCGCGGACACCATCATCTGCGCCAGCACCGGCAACACCAGCGCCGCCGCCGCCGCGTACGCCGCCCGCGCCGGTCTCCGCTGCGTCGTGCTGATCCCGGACGGCAACATCGCCCTCGGGAAGCTCGCGCAGGCCATCGCGTACGGCGCGCACGTCGTCGCCATCAACGGCAACTTCGACGCCGCCCTGAACCTCGTGCGTGACATCAGCGCGCAGCACCCCATTGCCCTCGTGAACAGCGTCAACCCGCACCGCCTGCAGGGCCAGAAGACCGCCGCGTTCGAAATTGTCGACGAACTCGGGGGCGCGCCGGACATCCTCGCCATCCCTGTCGGGAACGCCGGGAACATCAGCGCCTACTGGATGGGTTTCCAGGAATACGCGGCCGCAGGTCGGAGCAGCACCACGCCGAAAATGTGGGGCTTCCAGGCGGAAGGCGCCGCGCCGTTCATTCGCGGCGCCATCGTGGACGAACCGGAAACCATCGCCACGGCCATCCGCATCGGCAACCCCGCCAGCGCGCACCTCGCCCGCGCCGCCGTGCAAGAAAGCGCCGGGCGCTTCGACATGGCGAGCGACGACGAGATCATGCACGCCTACAACCTAATTGCGCGCGAGGGCGTGTTCTGCGAACCGGCCAGCGCGACGCCCGTCGCGGGCCTCCTGAAGCTCCACGCGCAGGGCGAGCTGCCCCCCGGGCAGACGGTCGTGGCCGTGCTCACCGGGAACGGCCTGAAAGACCCGAACGCCGCGCTGCGCTCCGTGGAAGCGCCCAAAGGCGTCGAAGCGAACATGGACCGCGTGCTGGAAGCCATCCTGTGACGCGCTGGCAGGTCCCATGAGCACCATCACCGTGCGCGCGCCCGCTTCGAGCGCGAACCTCGGGCCGGGCTTCGACAGCCTCGGCCTGAGCCTCCCGCTGTACACGACGCTGCGCGTCACGCCACAGGCCACCACCGAGATCATTCCACTCGGCGAAGCCCTCGCCGGCACGCCCGCCGACGAACGCAATTACCTGTACCGCGCCATGCAGCGCCTCGCGCGCGCCGCCGGACGGGACCTCCCCCCCGCGCGGGTGGAGATCGAAACGGATGTGCCACTCGCACGCGGGCTGGGCAGCAGCGCCAGCGCCCTCGTGGCCGGGCTGGTCGCCGCGAACGAACTGCTGGGCCGACCGCTGGACGACCCCGCCGTCCTGGAACTGGCCGCGCGCGAGGAAGGCCACCCGGACAACGTGGCGCCCGCTCTGCTCGGCGGCATCGTGGTCGCCACGCTCGACAAGGCCGGCACGCACCACGTCCGCCTTGACCCGCCCGCCCACCTGGGCGTGACCGTCCTGATTCCGGACTTCGAGCTGTCCACCGAAAAGGCCCGCGCGGTCCTGCCGCGCGAGTACTCCCGCGCGGACGCCGTGCACGCCCTGTCGCACGCGGCGCTGCTGACTGCCGCGCTCGCCACCGGCCGCTTGGACCTCCTGCGGCACGCCATGCAGGACTACCTGCACCAAACGTGGCGCGCCCCGCTCGTGCCGGGCCTCAGCGACATCCTCGAGGAGGCCACGCGCTTCGGGGCGCTCGGCGCGGCCCTGAGCGGCGCTGGCCCCACCGTGCTGTGCTTCCACGACGCCCGGCACGCCACGGCGCCGCTGCACGCGTACCTGCACGGCGTCATGCGCCGCAACGGCCTGACGGGCCGCACCCTGGACCTGCCCATCGACCCGCACGGCGTGCAGGTGCGCCGCGCCTGAAGCGCCGCGTGCGGGCCCTCAGGGCACGCGCGTCATGCTGCCCAGGCGCAGGATGGCGCGCGTGCCGCCGCCCGGTTCGGCGATCAGGTCCACGTCGCCGCCGTGCGCGCGCGCGAACTGCCGCGCGATGGTAAGGCCCAGCCCCCGCCCCGGGTTGCTCTGCCCGGGCGCGCGGTAGAACGCCTCGAACGCCCGCGCGCGCACCTCCTCGCTCAGGCCCGCCCCGTCGTCCACCACGTGAATTTCGGTGACGTCGCGGTGCGCGTGCAGTTCCACCTGCACCAGCGTGCGCGTGTGCTTCAGGGCGTTCTCGACAAGGTTCTCGATGGCCTGGCGGATGCGGCGCGTGTCCACGGCCCGCACGACCGGCAGGGGCGGCAGCGTCAGGTACACGCGCGGCCCTACGAACGGCGAGATCAGCGTGCGCAGGTCCGTGGGCTTGAGGTCCAGGGTGGTGTCGCTGAACAGGTCCTCCAGCCGCGCGAGGTCCGAACGCGACGCGACCTGCACGGCGGCGTCTTCGAGCAGCTCGAGCAGTTCCTGCTGACGCTCGCGGGTGTGGCTGTCGCGCAGCAGGTCGCTGACCAGCAGGAGTTTCTGCAGGGGGCGGCGCAGTTCGTGCGAGGCCATGGCGAGCATGTGCTGCGTGTCGCGCGCCTCGGCGTCGCGGGCGCGCCGTTCACGCTGCCAGCGTTGCAGCAGCCGCCCGGTGAGCAGCACGCCCATCAGGCCGCTGGCGAGGGCCGCGCCGAGCATGTACCACTGCACGCGCCGCAGCTGCCCGACGTACACCTCGCGCAGCTGAATGATGTACTCGTGCGCCTGCACGTTCAGGCGGATTGCTTCCTGAATGGCCTCGTGCAGGTCGCGCTCGCGGCCCGTGGCGAACAGGGCGCGTACGCGCTGCAGCCGCGCCGGTCCGTGCGCCTCGACCGCCTGGATGGGTGGGAACTGGAACTCGGCGGGGTTGCGCAGGCTCGACTCGATCTGCTGACGCGCGCTGTCCAGGCGGGCGGTGGGTGTGCGCGGGTCCTCGCGGTCGAGGTGGTACAGGAACAGCGAGTTGACGATGCTCTCGTACGGGTAGCTGGTCCATAGGTTGCCGGTGCGTTCCAGGTCCGCGCGGACCGGGAGGTACCCGACGAGCAGGATGATGACGGTCAGCAGGGACGGCAGGATGGTGAGCAGCAGTTCCCGCACGGGGAACCACGGCATGGTGGGCACGGCGCGCGGTGGGCGCGTCATGAGGCGCTGCGGACGCCGACGGCGAACCACACCCACCAGTTGCCGCGTTTGGCGTAGCGGTTGCCGGTGTGGAGATTGGGGAGGATGACCTGCAGGGGGCCCTTGTCGAGCGTGCTGACGGCGTGGCCGTCGGCGGCGTAGGCGATCATGATGGGGTAGTGCAGGTACTCGCTGGCGGGAATGCGGGCGCTGAACAGGTTCGAGGCTTCGACGCGCACGTCTCGTTCGGGCAGGCCGGCGGCGCGCACGAGGTCGCGCAGCGCGACGCCTTCGTAGGTGGCGGTGCGGCGCAGTTGGGGTTGCGTGGCGCGGTAGCGGACTGCGGGCAGGGCGCGGAGTTGCGCCAGGGTGTAGGTGCGTGGGCCGCGCGCGCTGTACACGGTGAGGGCGACGGGGTCGCCGGGGCGCGCCGCCGGGGCGGGGCGGGCGCCGTGGGTGTAGGGGAACGTGGCGGGGGTGGGGTCGCGTCCGCAGGCGCTCAGCAGAACGGGCAGCAGCAGGGCGAGGCGCGGCCAGCGGGGGGTCGGCACGGCCCTGACTGTAGCGGAGTTGAGGGGCGGGACTCAAGGCGACGTGAGGCACCACTACAGGCGATGATTTACACCATGACCCGTGCTTGACAGAAATTATTTTCATACCTACGATACGGCCAGCCCACTCACCACACTCCGTATCGTGAGGGCATGCCCACCACGCACCCCGCTACGCCCGCCAGCGCCGTCGCCAACATCCGCGCGCAGCAGGACTTCCTGCCCGCCACCCTGCAACGCGTCGCCGCACACATCCTGGAGAAACCCGAACGCGTGATCTACCAGACCATCACCGAACTCGCCCAGGACGCCGGCGTCGGCGAAAGCACCATCACGCGACTGTGCCGACGCCTCGGCTACCCCGGGTTCCACGCGTTCAAGATTGCCCTCACCACCGACCTCGCCCAGATCGACACCCCCACCCCCCCCAGCGCCGACGCCGACGTCGTCACCCGCGCTGCCCACCAGGCCGTCAGCGCCCTCGAGGAAACCCGCCGCGTCATCGACCTGTCCACCCTGGAGCGCGTCGCGCGCGCCATCGTGAACGCCCCCCGCATCGACGTGGTCGGCCAGGGCAACAGCGGCCTCGCCGCGCAATTCTTCGCCACCAAACTCATGCGCCTCGGCATCACCACCGTCGCGTACACCGACCCGCACCTCGCCACTGTCGCCGCCGCCACCCAGACGCCGCAGGGCGTCGTCCTCGGTCTTACCCGCAGCGGCAGCACCATCGACACCGTCCAGACCCTCACCGTCGCCTACGAGCGCGGCGCGCACACCGTCGCCGTCACCAACCGCGCCTCCTCCCCCATCACCCGCGTCGCCCGGGACGTCCTGTTCACCGCCGCGCCCGAATCCCCGCTCGCGGGCGGCGCCATCAGCAGCTTCACCAGTCAGGTCCTGCTGCTCGAAGCGCTGTACCTCGCCGTGTACGCCCTCATCCCCGACGCGGACGACGCCATGCGCCGCACCGCCCAGTCCGTCGTCGAAAAGAAGTACTGAAGCGGGCGCCCGGGCATGCCCCTCCGCGCCCGCCCCACGCCAAAGGAGGATCACGCATGACCCAGACTGTCGCCTCACCCGCCACCCCACCCCGCAGAGGGGCCTTCGCCGCGCTGCAGGAAGTCGGCAAAGCCCTGATGCTGCCCGTGGCCGTGCTGCCCGCCGCCGGCCTGCTGCTCGGCATCGGCGCCGCCTTCAACGACGCCAGCTACTCCTGGCACGCCAGCATCCCCGCCTGGCTGCAGTTCATCGGCAAGATGATGGTCGGCGCGTCCGACGTGATCTTCGGGAACCTCCCCGTCATCTTCGCGCTCGGCGTCGCCATCGGCCTCGCCGAGGGCGCCGGCGTGGCCGCGCTCGCCGCGCTCGTCGGCTTCCTGGTCATGAACGCCACCATGAGCAGCTACCTCGGCCTCGGCGACGCCGCGAAGTTCGCGCAGCTCAGCGGCGCCACCAAAGGCGCCTACGCCACCGTCCTCGGCGTGCCCACCCTGCAGACCGGCGTGTTCGGCGGTATCCTGATGGGCCTGCTCGCCGCGTTCCTGTACCGCCGCTACAAGGACATCCGCCTGCCCGCCTTCCTCGGGTTCTTCGCCGGGCGCCGCTTCGTGCCCATCGTGACCGCCGCGAGCGCCATCGTGGTCGGCATCCTGCTCACGTACCTGTGGCCGCCCGTGCAGCACGCCCTGAACGCCTTCTCCACGGTCGCCACGCAGGGCGCGCCCGTCGCGTCCAGCGGCATCTTCGGCGTCATCAACCGCCTGCTCATCCCGTTCGGGCTGCACCACATCTGGTACCAGCCGTTCTGGTTCATCGCCGGGGACTACACCACGCCTGCCGGCACCGTCGTGCACGGCGACCTCACGCGCTACATCGCCGGGGACAAGAGCGCCGGCGTCTTCATGACCGGCTTCTTCCCGATCATGATGTTCGCGCTGCCCGCCGCCGCGCTCGCCATGGTGCAGGAAGCCCGCCCGGACCGCCGCAAGCTCATCGCGGGCATCATGGGCTCCGCCGCGCTCACCAGCTTCCTGACCGGCATCACCGAACCCATCGAGTTCGCGTTCATGTTCGTCGCGCCCCTGCTGTATGTCTTCCACGCGGTCATGACCGGCCTGAGCTTCATCGTCATGAACCTGCTCGGCTCGCACAACGGCTTCACGTTCAGCGGCGGCGCCATCGACTACTTCCTGCTGATGCCGAAAAGCACCAAGGCGTGGGCGGTGCCGCTCGTCGGCCTGATCTTCGCGGCGCTGTACTACGTCGTGTTCCGCGCCGCCATCCGCCGCTTCAACCTGATGACGCCCGGCCGTGAAGCCGTCACGGACGAGCACAGCGAAACCGCCGTCGTCCTGCCCAACGGCGCCGCCGGGGACCGCCCGCTCGCCGTGAACATCCTGCGCGCCCTCGGCGGCCCGGACAACATCCAGGTGCTCGACGCGTGCATCACCCGCCTGCGCGTCACCGTGAACGACAAGAGCCGCGTGAACAAAACCCAGTTGCAGCGCCTCGGCGCAGCGGGCGTCATGGAAGTCGGCAACAGCGTTCAGGCGGTGTTCGGCACGCGCAGCGACCAGCTCAAGGAAGACATCCGCCGCGTCCTGCAGGACGGCGCGTACACGCCCGAAGCCGCGCCCACCCCCACCATGCCCACTCCTTCCGCGACCGCGACCGCCCAGGTGACCCTGCCCAGCGACTTCACGCTGCCGCTCGCCGGCCGCGTCGTGCCGCTCGCCGACGTCCCCGACCCGGTGTTCAGCGGCAAGATGATGGGCGACGGGTTCGCCATCGACCCCAGCAGCGGCGAGGTCGTCGCGCCCGTCAGCGGCGAGGTCGTCACGCTCTTCCCCACCGGCCACGCCGTCGGCCTGCGCGCCGACAACGGCCTGGAAGTGCTCGTGCACGTCGGCATCGACACCGTCCGCCTCGGCGGGGAGGGCTTCACCGCCCTCGTCCGGCAGGGCGACCGCGTGCACGCCGGCCAGCCGCTCCTGCGCGCCGACCTGAACGTCCTGCGCGGCCGCGTCCCCAGCCTGATCACCCCCGTGATCTTCACGAACCTGCCCGAAGGCACGCACGTCCACGTGGACGGCGCGCGCGTCACGCTCCACTGACCCCCAGGAGGACCCCATGGAACACACCTTCACCGTCACCGCCGACCACGGCCTGCACGCCCGCCCCGCCGCCGCCCTCGTCCAGATCGCCACGCCGTACGCCAGCGACGTGCAGCTCATCGCCGACGGGCGCGCCGTGAACCTCAAAAGCATCATGGCCGTCATGGGCCTCGGCCTCGCGCACGGCGCAACCTTCACGGTCCGCGCCGACGGCCCCGACGCGGACGCCGTCCTGGGCGCGCTCAGCACCCACCTGCAGCAACAGGGGCTCGCACAGCGTGCCTGACCCCCACCCCGCCACGAGCGCGCCGGTCGTGCTGCGCGGCACGCCCGCCGCGCCCGGCGTGACCGTCGCGCCCGCCCGCGTCCTGCGCGCGCCCACCCTGCACGCCCCGCGCCGCACCGACGCGGACGCCGCCACCGAAGCCGCGCGCCTGAGCGCCGCCCTGACCGCCACCGAAGCGGACCTGACCGCGCTGCGCGACGCGACGCTCGCGCGGCTCGGCGCGGGCCACGCCGCCATCTTCGACGCGCACCTGCTGCTCGCCCGCGACCCCGAGTACCTCACGCAGGTCCGCGCGCTCCTCAGCGGCGGTCTTAACGCCGAAGCGGCCGTCGAGGACGTCAGCGCGCAGTACATCGCGCTGTTCGAGGCGCTCGAAGACCCGTACCTGCGCGAGCGCGCCGCGGACCTCCGCGATGTCCGTGACCGCCTGCTCGCGCACCTGCTCGGCGTGACGCCCGCCGGGCCGCCCGTCCTGACCGGCGACGCCGTCCTGATCGCGCACGACCTGAGCCCCAGCGACACCGCCCGCCTGGACCGCGCGCACGTGCGCGGCCTCGTGACCGCCGCGGGCGGCCGCACCGGGCACACGGCCATCATGGCGCGCGGCCTGGGCCTCCCCGCCGTCGTGGGCGTCGGCCCGGACCTGCTGAGTGCCGTGCGGGACGGCGACCTGCTCCTCGTGGACGGGGACGCCGGCACCGTCACTCTGCACGCCCACGACGCTGACCTTCAGGGCGCGCGCGCCCGCATGGCCGCCCAGGCCGCCGCGCACGAGGGCCTGCTGGAGTGGCGTGAGCGCCCGAGCGTCAGTGCGGACGGCGTCCCCCTCGAACTCGCCGCGAACATCGGCCACCCCGGCGACGCCGACGCGGTCCTGGCGAGCGGCGCCGACGGCGTCGGCCTGTACCGCACGGAATTCCTGTTCATGGGCGAGGCGCAACTGCCGGACGAAGCGCAGCAGATGGCCGCGTACCGCGCGGTCCTCGACGCGCTCGCCCCCCGGCCCGTGGTGATCCGCACCCTCGACGTCGGCGGCGACAAGGCCCTGCCCGCCCTGAACCTGCCCGCTGAGGAGAACCCGTTCCTCGGGTACCGCGCCATCCGCCTGTGCCTCGGCGAACCCGAGCTGTTCCGCACGCAGCTGCGCGCGCTGCTGCGCGCCGGCGCGGAGCGGCACCTGCGCGTCATGTTCCCCATGATTGCCACCCTGGGGGAACTGCGCGCGGCCCGGGCCCTGTTGCGCGAGGAGCAGGCGCACCTGCGTGCCGAGGGCGTACCCCCGCCGAGCGCCCTGGAGGTCGGCATGATGGTCGAAGTGCCCGCCGCGGCCGTCATGGCGCACCAGTTCGCGCCGGAAGTGGACTTCTTCAGCGTCGGCACGAACGACCTCACCGGATACGTCATGGCCGCCGATCGCGGCAACCCGCGCGTCGCGGCGCTGCACCAGCCGCTGCACCCGGCGGTGCTGACCCTGATCCGCACGGTCACGCGCGCCGCCGAGGCGCACGGGAAATGGGTGGGCGTGTGCGGCGAACTGGCCGGGGAGCCGCTCGCGCTGCCGGTCCTGGCGGGCCTGGGCGTCACGGAACTCAGCATGAGTGCCCCGCGCGTCCTGACGGCCCGCGCGCACCTCGCGCGCCTGAACGTCCGCGACGCGCGCGCCTGGGCCGAGTCACTCCTCGTCCTGGACAGCGCCGAGGCGGTCGAGGCGGCCGTGCGCGCCCGCCACCCGGAGCTCGCGTGACGCGGACCCTCGCGGGCCAGCTCGTCACGCCGGACGGCGTGCGTGCCGGGCGCGTGGTGTTCGGCACGCACCTCCAGGGGGTCGAATCCCAGGACGACGCGCCGGGGGGCGTGTTCATCCTGCCGGGCTTCATTGACGCGCACGTGCACGGCGGCGGCGGCGGCGACACCATGGACGGCGAGGCGGGCATCCGCACGCTCGCGCGCGCGCACGCGGCGCGCGGCACGACCACGCTGCTGCCCACCACCATCACGCGCCCCTGGGCGGACGTGCTCGGCGCGCTGCACGCCGTCCGGCAGGTCATGACGACCGGCGTGCCCGGCGGCGCGGACGTGCCCGGCGCGCACCTTGAAGGGCCGTTCATCAGCCCGCACCGGCTCGGCGCGCAACCGAACCACACCCTGGCCCCCACGGCCGAGCGCGTGGAGGCCCTGCTGACCCTCGGGGTACTGCGGGCGGTGACGCTCGCGCCGGAAGTGGACGGCGCGGTGACCGCCGCCGCGCAGTTCGCCCGCGCCGGCGTGCGCGTCGGCGTGGGGCACACCGTCGCCACGTACGCGCAGACGCGCGCCGTGCTGGACGCCGTGCACGCGAACGGCGGTCAGGCCGCCAGCACGCACCTGTACAACGCCATGGGCGGCCTGACCGGCCGGGAGCCCGGACCGCTCGGCGCGCTCCTCACCGACGCGCACGCGTACCACGAGCTGATCCTCGACGGGCACCACCTGCACCCCGCGTCCTTCCAGCTGGCGCTCGCGTGCGCGCCCGACCGCGCGACCCTCATCACGGACGCCATGCGCGCCGCCGGCCTCGGCGACGGCCCCAGCGAACTGGGCGGGCAGGCCGTGCAGGTCGAGGGCGGCGCCGCACGCCTCGCGGACGGCACCCTCGCGGGCAGCGTCCTCACACTCGATGTGGCGCTGCGCCACGCCGTGTACGCGGGCGTGCCGCTCGCGCACGCGTCCGCGCTGCTCAGCGCCCACCCCGCCCGGTCCCTGAAGCTCACCGACCGCGGGGAGCTGCGCGCGGGCCTGCGCGCCGACCTGGTGGTCCTGAACGCCGATCTGCACGTGCAGCAGGTGTACGTGGCCGGCACGCCCATCCTGGAGGAGAACCCATGACGAACGCCCCCACGCCCCTGATGCTCACCGAAGCCCGCCAGACGCCGCAGGTGATCGAACGCCAGCTGCGTGAGAATCAGGGCGCGGTCCGCGCGGTCGCACAGGCCATCCGCGAGCGCCAGCCGGCGTTCGCGGTGACGGTCGCGCGCGGCAGCAGCGACCACGCCTGCACAGTCCTGAAGTACGCTCTGGAAACGACGCTCGGCCTGCCCGTGGCGAGCGGGCACCCGAGCGTGCACACCCTGTACGGCGCGACGCTGCGGCTCGGCGGGGCGCTCGTGATCGCGGTGTCGCAGAGCGGCGCCAGCCCGGACGTCGTCGAGACGGTCCGCATGGCGCGCCAGGGCGGCGCGCTCACCGTGGCGCTCGTGAACGTGGAGGACAGCGACCTCGCCCGCACCGCCGAATTCGTGCTGCCCCTGCACGCCGGGGAGGAGCGCGCCGTGGCCGCCACGAAAAGCTACCTGGCGAGCCTCACGGCGTTACTGCCGGTCCTCGCGGACCTCACGGGCGACGAGGCCCTCACGCGGGCGCTTGAGGGCCTGCCGGACGTGCTCACGCGCACGCTCACGCTCGAAGCGGACGCGGCGGACCGCGCCGAGCGGTACCGGTACGCGGAGAGCCTGATTACGCTCGCGCGCGGCATTCCGTTCGGCGTGGCGCAGGAGGCCGCGCTGAAACTCAAGGAGACCAGCGGCATTCACGCGGAGGCGTACAGCGCCGCGGAATTCAGCCACGGGCCCAAACGCCTCGTGCACGAGGGCGTGCCGCTGCTGGCGTTCACGGGCGCGGACGCGGCGGGCGAGGCGGCGCGGCGGGCGTACGCGGACCTGATGGAGAGCGGCGCGGACCTGCTCGCGCTCGGCACGGGCGAGGCGCCGAGCGGCGCGCGTCACCTGAAGGTGCCCGCCACGGGGCACGCCCTCACGGACCCGGTGGCGGACGCGCTGGCGTTCTACCTGTTCGCCGCGCACCTCGCACTGCACCGCGGCCTGAACCCGGACGCGCCCCCCATGCTCAGCAAGGTCACGAAAACCCGCTGAGCGTGCGCGTCCCTGCCGCCCCCGGCCAGTGGCCGGGGGCGGTCCTTTATCCCCGGGCGGGTTCCACGCGAATACGGGTGTTGTGGAAGGTGCTTCCGCCGCCGAGGTCCGTGAGGGTCTGCGCGGTGATGGCGTTGATGCTGCGTCCGTCCGGGGCGCTCAGGCCCCACCAGCTGCCCTCCACGACGACGACGCCGGGCTGCGTGGCGTCCGTGACGCGCACGCGGCGCTGCGTCGCGCCGACCTCGCTGGTGAGGTTCGCGTACGCGCCGTCCGTGAGGCCGTAGCGCTGCGCGTCGTCCGGGTGAATGAGCGCGTGCGGCTCGTGCCCTTCCGCGCTGGTGAGGACGTCGAGGTGCCCGTAGGTGCTGTTCAGGAAATGGTGCGCGGGCGGTGTGAGCAGCCGCAGCGGGTACGCGTCGTTCAGTTGCGCGTCCACCGGAATGAACTCGGGCGCGGGGCTGAGCTGCACCTTCCCGCTGGCGGTGGGCGCGCCGTCCGCGAACGGCCGCAGGTCGTCCGGGAGGTTCAGCGGCAGGGTGCCTTCGGCCTTGAGGCGTTCGGGCGTGAACCCCGCGAGGAACGGGTGGTCAGTGTCGAGCAGGTGCGCGAGCAGGTCGTCCATGCTCCAGTACACGCTGGGTTCGGTGATGCCGAGGCGGCGCGCGAGTTCCTGGAACACCCAGGAGTTCGGGCGGGCCTCGCCGATCGGCGGGAGCGTCGCAGGGTTGTAGCCGAGGTGCGTGTGGCCGTAGCTGGTGTACACGTCGGCGTGCTCCATGAACGTGGTGGCGGGCAGGACGTAATCGGCGTGCCGCGCGGTTTCCGTCATGGCCTGCTCCAGCACGACAACGAACAGGTCCGCGCGGCGTAGGCCCTGGATGACGCGCTCACTGTCGGGCGCGACGACCGCCGGGTTGCAGTTGTACACGAACATCGCCTTGAAGCCGCGTTCGGGCGCGAGGGCGTCCGCGAGCTGGTTCATGTTCACGTGCGGCACGCCGGGCCGGATCAGGTGCGCCGCGCCGAGGTGCGTGCGGTTCAGGTGGAAGTACCCGCTGGTGCTGACGTTCGCGCCGCCGCCGCGGTGCCGCCACGCGCCGGTCAGGGCGGGCAGCATGGTGGCGGCGCGCAGGGCGGTGCCGCCGTTCTCGTGGCGGGTCATGCCGTACCCGACGCGGACGTACAGGGGGCCGTGCTCGCCGATCTGACGGGCGAGCGCGCGGAGCGTTTCGGGACTCACGCCGGTCACCTCGGCGGTCCGTTCGGGCGTCCAGGCCAGGGCGCTCTCGCGGTACTCGTCGAAGCCGACGGTGGCGTCCTGCAGGTAGGTTTCGTCGTGCCAGCCGTTCACGATGAGTTCGCGGGCGAGGCCGAGCGCGAGGGCAGCGTCCGTGCCGGGGCGGATCTTGACGTGCTCGTCGGCGTACAGGCTGGTCTTGTTGCGGTACGGGTCGATGTGAATGATGCGCGCGCCGTTCTTGCGCGCCTGCGTCAGCCAGGGGGTGAGGTGGCTGTTGCTGGTGAGGCTGTTGATGCCCCACAGCAGGATGGTGCGGGCGTGCGGCACGTCCTGCGGGCGCACGCCGTAGCGGGGGCCGTACGTCATGGCCCACCCTTCGGTACCGGCGGTCGCGCAGATGGTCTCGTCGAGTTCAGGGGCGCCGAGCGCGCGGAAGAACGAGTGGACGTGCGTGCCCTCGCGCAGGCCCATGGTGCCGGCGTAGTTGTAGCGCAGAAGGGCGTTCGGGCCGTGCTCCGCGAGGACGCGCTTCAGGCGCGCGGCGATGTCCTCAAGCGCTTCGTCCCAGCTGACCCGCACGAATGTGTCGTCGACGCGTTTGAGCGGGTGGGTGGGGCGGTCGGGGTGGTACTGGCGCTTGGGGTAGTGCACGGTTTTCGCGCACGCGAAGCCGCGGGTGATGGGGTGGTTCGGGTCACCGCCGAGTTTGATGGCGCGTTCGGACCCGTCATCCTGGCGTTCCAGGGTGATTTTGAGGCGGCAGGCGTCGGGGCAGTCGAGGGGGCAGGTGAGCAGGACGTCGCGGGTGGCGGGCGCGGTCATGAGGGGAGTGTACGTCGCGTGGGGATCGCGCACGAGCACCACTTCACGGTTCGCGTGGGAGGCCAGATGGGCGCGTCGTCGCGGGCCGTCTCCCGGGAGGTGACAAGCGGGGTTGCGGGGGGCGCCGGGCCCCGTCTTAGACTGCGTCCATGAACAGTGTGGTGTTGGTGGCGGGCGCGCGGACGGCGGTCGGCGCGATGGGCGGCGCGTTCCGGGACACGCCGGACTACGAACTCGGGCAGGTCGCGCTCACGGGCGCGCTTGAACGCGCGGGCGTCCGCGCGGACGCCCTGGACCTGCTCGTCATGGGGCAGGTCCTCACGGCGGGCGAGGCGGCGTACAACCCGCGCCGCATCGGGTTGAGCGTCGGCATGCGCGAGGTCACGCCGCAGTACGGCGTGAACCAGCTGTGCGGCTCCGGGCTGCGTGCCGCGTACAACGCCTGGATGAGCCTCGCGCTCGGCGAGGTGCGCCTCGTCGCGGCGGGCGGTGTGGAGAACATGAGCCGCGCGCCGTACCTCCTCCCGGAAGCGCGCTTCGGGAAGAAGCTCGGGCACATGGCCATGGTCGACAGCCTCACGAAGGCGCTCACGTGCGGCGTCACGGACGTCCCCATGGGCATCACGGCAGAGAACATCGCGGAGCGGCAGGGCCTGACGCGCGAGGCGCAGGACGCGTTCAGCGTGGAGAGCCACCGCCGCGCGCTCGCCGCGCAGGCGTCCGGCCGTCTCGCGCGCGAGATCGTGCCTGTCCAGACCAAAAAAGGCCTCGTCGACACGGATGAGCGCCCGCAGGAAACCAGCCTGGAGGCCCTTGGGAAGCTGAAGCCCGCCTTCCGCAAGGACGGCACCGTCACCGCCGGGAACGCCTCGGGCATCAATGACGGCGCGGCGTTCATGATCCTCGCGGATGAGGCGTACGCGCGCGCGGAAGGCCTGCCCATCCTGGCGCGCCTGCGCGGGTTCACGTCGGCGGGCGTCGCGCCGGACGTGATGGGCCTCGGGCCGAGCATCGCCGTGCCGAAACTGCTGGACGCGCACGGCCTGAGCGTCCCAGACATCGGCGTGTGGGAGTTGAACGAGGCATTCGCCGCGCAGGCCCTGGGCGTCATGAACGACCTGAAGCTCCCGGAGGACCGCGTGAACCTGAACGGCGGCGCCGTCGCGCTCGGCCACCCGGTCGGCATGAGCGGCGCGCGCGTCCTGTACTCCCTGGTGGAAGAACTCCGCGACCGCGGCGGGCTGGGCGTGGCAACGCTGTGCATCGGTGGCGGGCAGGGCATCGCTGCGCTCGTGGAGGCCGTGTGACGGCCGCGACGTACGCGACCACCGACCTGAGCGACGCGCACACGGACGTGCATATCGCCGAGCCGGTGTGGCGGTCCTTCGGGGGCCGCGCGGCGTTTCATGGGCGCGCGCGGACGGTGCAGGTCCACGAGGACAACGTCCTCGTGCGCGCGGAGCTCGCCACGCCCGGCGAGGGCCGCGTCCTCGTCGTGGACGGTGGGGGGAGCCTGCGCTGCGCGCTGCTGGGGGACATGCTCGGCGAACTCGCGGTCCGGAACGGCTGGGCGGGCGTCGTGGTGTACGGGTGCGTGCGGGACACGCGCGCGCTCGGCACGCTGGACCTGGGCGTCCTGGCGCTCGCGCCGCACCCGCGCCGGAGCGGGAAGCTCGGTGCCGGGGAGGCGGGCGTGCCGGTCACGTTCGCGGGCGTGACCGTGCAGGACGGCGACCACGTGTACGCCGACGAGGACGGCCTGCTGATCAGCAGCGCGCCGCTCGGCGAGCAGGCATAAAAAAAGCCGCCTTCTTCGGCGGTGATAAAAACACTCTACCCCGGTATGCGCTGCCCGTCTAGAGTATGCGGGCAACGCCGTTCCGGTGGGCGGCCAGACCTTCTGAAGGGGCTCCCGCCACCCCCTGACGAGCCGTCAATCTTCAGGTGTGGTCGGTGACGCACAGGTCCTTGCTGCACGTGCCCACGAACTTGGTGATGGTGCTCGACCAGAGGCGGCCCGGCCAGGGTTTCCAGGGGCGATCACCGCCCCAGAACGGCCAGGCGGATTCGGGCGCCAGCACGTACACGATGTGGCTCTGGCGGTGCGCCCGGAAGCGCCACATTCGGCCGCAGGGGCACGCCACACTGTTCATCCTGACCGCGGTAGAGCAAACCCGCGCGCCGCGAGCAGGCATAAAAAAGCCGCCTTTTTCGGCGGTGATAAAAACAGTTTACCCCGGTATGCGCCGCCCGTCAAGGTTATGCGGGCGGCGCGGCGTCGTCCGGTGCGGGTGTGCGGCGGCCTTTCTTGCCGTTGTCGAACGGGGGGACATTGTTGCCGTACAGGGCGTGCGCGTCGCACAGGTCCCGCAGGACGCACTTCGGGCAGCGGGGGCGGCTGAACGTGCACACCTGCTGCCCGTGCTTGAGCAGGTTGATGTGCAGCTCGTACAGGAACGGCGGGTCCGGCGCGAGCAGCTTCAGCAGCGCCTTGTGCGCCACGGCCTCGCCCATGCGCGGGATGGCGCCGACGCGGGTGGTGATGCGGTGCACGTGCGTGTCTACCGGGAACACCGGTTTGCTGAAGTTGAACAGCAGCACCAGTGACGCGGTTTTCACGCCGACGCCGGGCAGGTCCGTGAGCCACTTCAGGCCGTCCTCGTGCGGGAGGTCCACGAGGAACGACAGGTCGTAGTTGCCGCGCTGCGCGCAGATGGCCTTCAGGGTCGCCTGAATACGCGGGGCCTTTACTTCCGGGTAGTTGCTCGCGCGGATCGCGTGCGCGACCTGCTCGACGGGCGCCTCGGCAATGGCGTCCCAGTCGCCGATCTTCACGAGTTCCTGGTAGGCGGTTTCCTCGTCGCGCCAGTTGGTGCGCTGCGAGAGGATGGTGCTGATCAGTTCGTGCAGCGCTTCGCGGCGGGGGACGAGGAGTTTCTGGCCGTACGCGTCGCGGGTGCGGGCGTGGAGTTCGCGGAGCAGCGCGGCCCGCTCCTCGGGGGGGCGGGCCGCGTTGAGCGGGCGGGCGTCCGTCACCCGTTCTGGCCCTCGACCTCGTCGCGGCCGCCCTCGGCGGGTTCGCGGTTCATGGCGGGGTCCACGTGCGGGCTCTGGCCCTGGTCCTGGGTGGGGGTGTCCTGGCGGTCCCCTTCGGCTTGTTCCTTGTCGGCGGGGTCGGGGAGGTTCTGCTGTTTGGTTTCGTCAGTCATGCTCCACAGCGTGACGTGCGCGGGAGAGGTTCTGACGAGAGGGGCGTAAACATCCCTTCACACGCCCGCAAAGCGAAAGGCGACCCGAAGGTCGCCTTGATTGATTTAAATATAGCGCGGTATGCAGTGCGGGTCAAGGTCATGCACCGAGTTTCTGCAGGGCACGCCGGAAGACGTTCAGGGTGCCGCCGTCGTACAGCACCACGCGCACGTGCAGGGCCGGGTGCTCCGCGAGGAATGCCGTGATGGCCCCGACCGTCACGGCGGCCGCCTCCGGGAGGGGGTAGCCGTACACGCCGGTGCTGATGGCGGGCACAGCGACGCTGTCACAGCTGTGCTCCACCGCGAGGCGCAGGCTGGCGTGGTACGCGCCCGCGAGCAGGTCCGCCTCACCGTTGTGCCCGCCATTCCAGATGGGCCCGACCGCGTGAATGACGTACTTCACGCCTTGCGCGCCGAGGTTGAAGGCGGGGGTGATGACGGCCGTGCCGGTGGGCGTCCCGCCGAGCTGCCGGATGGCGCGCAGCAGGTCCGGGCCGGCGGCGCGGTGGATGACGCCGTCCACGCCGCCCCCGCCCATGAGCTGCGCGTTTGCGGCGGTGGTGACCGCGCAGGTGGTCTGCGCGGCGATGTCACCTTGTACGAGTTCCAGAGGCATGCGCCTATTGTGCCGGGCATGCGGAACGGGCGGACCCTGAACAGGTCCGCCCGTCTTGACCGCGCGTTGAGCGTTCGCCTGAGCGGGCGTTACCCTTCGACGATCGCCTGCAGTTCCCGCAGGGTGAGGCGTTCCGCGCGGGCGCGTTCGGCCATCTGGATGGCGTGCAGTTCCGCGACGGCGCGGTCCACCTCGTCGTTCACGACGACGTAGTGGAAGTTGTGCGCTTCCAGGATTTCCTCGCGGGCGCGCGTCATGCGCTTCTCGATGCGTTCGGGCGTTTCCGTCGCGCGGCCTTCCAGGCGGCGGCGCAGTTCGGTGAGGCTGGGCGGCACGATGAAGATCAGGATCGCTTCGGGAATGCGGGGTTTGATCTGCATAGCGCCGAGCACCTCGATTTCGAGGACGACGTCCTGCCCGCGGGCGAGGGCCGCCTCGATGGGCGCGATGGGCGTGCCGTAGTGGTTCCCGACGAATTCAGCGTGCTCGAGGAAGCCGTTGCGGTCGATTTCCGCCTCGAACGCCTCGCGGGTGACGAAGTGATAGTCGGTGCCGTCGCGTTCGCCGGGGCGGGCTTCGCGGGTGGTCCAGGAGACGCTGTAGAAGATGTCCTGATCGGCGAGCCACCGTTCGCGGATGGTGCCTTTGCCGACGCCGCTCGCGCCGGTCATGACGATGAGCAGGCCGCGTTTCGGGCTGCGGGGTTCGGTGGGGTGGGGGGTGGGTTCGGGGGCGGCCGCCATCATTCCGGTCAGCATAGCGAATGCGGGGTGGGGCGGAACGCGCCTCAGGCCTCAATGGCGGGGGCGGGCAGCGTCGCTGCCCGCCCCCCGCTGCGTGTGGGGGTTACAGGAGGCCCTTGACGACCTTCACGATGTTCTGGGCGCTGAAGCCGAACTTCTCGTACAGCGTCTTGGCGGGCGCGCTCGCGCCGAAGCCCTGCATGGCGATGACGGCGCCGTCCGCGCCGGTCCACTCGTGCCAGCCGAGCGGGCTGGCCGCTTCGATGGCGACGCGTTTCACGCCGGGCGTGAGGATGCTGTCGATGTAGCTGCGGTCCTGCTCGCGGAACACTTCCATGCTGGGCATGCTGACGACGCGCGCGCCGATGCCTTCGCTGGCGAGGGCGTCGGCGCCTTCGAGGGCGACGGCGACTTCACTGCCGGTGGCAATCAGGATGACCTGCGCGTGCTCGGCGTCGCGGACGACGTACGCGCCCTTGCGGACGCCGCTCGCGTTGCGCGGCAGGATCGGGAGGTCCTGGCGGCTCAGCGCGAGGACGCTGGGGCCGTCCTTGCGTTCCAGGGCCATCTGCCACACGGCGGCCGTTTCGTTCGCGTCGGCGGGGCGGTAGACGTGCGTGTGCGGCGTGGCGCGCAGGCTGGCGATCTGCTCGATGGGCTGGTGGGTGGGGCCGTCCTCGCCGAGGCCGATGCTGTCGTGCGTGAGGACGTAGATGACCGGCTGCATCTGCAGGGCGCTGAGGCGCAGCGCGGGTTTCAGGTAGTCGGCGAACACGAGGAACGTGCCGACCATGGGGCGCAGGCCGCCGTACAGGCTCATGCCGTTCGCGATGGCGCTCATGCCGAATTCGCGCACGCCGAAGTACACGTTGCGCTGGCCCATGTCGCCGGGCTGCATGGCGCCCTGCGCCTCGATGGTGGTCTTGGTGCTGCCGCTCAGGTCGGCGCTGCCGCCCATGAGGCCGGGGACGCTCTCGGCGACGGCGTTGATGACCTTTCCGCTGGCGGCGCGGGTGGCGAGGGCCTTGCCGCCCACGTCGAAGGTGGGGAGTTTGTCGGCGAGGTCGGCGGGCAGGCCGCGCTGGAGCATGGTGTCGAGTTCCGCGGCGAGGTCGGGGTGCGCGGCGCGGTAGGCGTCCTGCTTGGCCTGCCACTGCGCTTCGAACTGGGCGCCGCGTTCGGTGGCGTCCATGTGCGCGCGGACCTCGTCGGGCACGGTGAACGGCGGGTACGTCCAGCCGAGCGCTTCCTTGGTGGCGGCGACGCCGTCGGCGCCGAGCGGCTCGCCGTGCGCCTTGCTGGTGCCGGCGCGGGGGCTGCCGAAGCCGATGACGGTCTTCACGCGGATCAGGGTGGGCTTGTCGCTGGTCTGCGCGGTTTTGATGGCGTCGCGGATGGCCTGCAGGTCGTTGCCGTCCTCGACCATCAGGACGTTCCAGCCGTAGCTTTCGTAGCGTTTGGTGGTGTCGTCCGTGAAGGTCTTGCTGGTGGCGGTGTCGAGCTGCACGTCGTTGTCGTCGTACAGCCAGATGAGTTTGTGCAGCTTGAGGTGCCCGGCGAGCGACGCGACTTCGTGGTTCACGCCTTCCTGCAGGTCGCCGTCGCTGACGATGGCGTAGGTGTAGTTGTCGAAGACCTCGTGCTCGGGGCGGTTGTAGCGCGCGGCGAGGTGCGCTTCGGCGATGGCCATGCCGACCGTCATGGCGGCGCCCTGTCCGAGCGGGCCGGTGGTGGCGTCCAGGCCGTCCGTGTGGAAGAACTCGGGGTGGCCGGGGGTTTTGCTGCCCCACTGGCGGAAGTTCTTGAGTTCGTCCAGGCTCATGTCGTAGCCGGTGAGGTGCAGCAGGCTGTAGATCAGCATGCTGGCGTGGCCGGGCGACAGCACGAAGCGGTCACGGCCGGGCCAGGTGGGGTTCTTGGGGTTGAAGCGCAGGAAGTCCTGCCACAGCACGTACGCCATGGGGGCCGCGCCGAGGGGGGCGCCGGGGTGGCCGCTGTTGGCCTGCTGCACGCCGTCAATGGACAGGGTGCGGATGGTGTTGACCGAAAGTTGCTCGACGCTCATGAGGCTCAGTGTACCCCTCACACGAAAGCCGTCATCTCAACCCCACGTTCATTTGACTGGACTGCCCCGCCCGGAACCGCCTCCACGAGGTGTCCGGTCGGGGCGGCAGCGGGTCATCAGGGGCGCGCTGCGCTCAGCAGCGCCCGCTCGCGCTCCGGCGTGAGCGGCGTGATGTGCACCGGGTGCGCGTTCGCCCACGCCAGCGTGTCGCGGGCGGTGACGAGCGGGTCCCGCAGGGTCAGGCCCGCCGCGAGCGCGCGGTCGTGCGACACGTTCATCAGCGCCGCGAACCCGCTGTCCGGGGCGATATAGAGCGGCAGTTCCTGACTGGTGACGTCGTGGGCCTGCAGCACGGCGTCCGGCACCCACTGGAGGTCGGGCGTCACGCCAGTCGCCTGCGCGAGGGTGTCCAGGAACGCCGACCACGTGAGGTGCGGGCCGACCACGTTGAACACGCCCGGGGTGTCCTGTTCGAGCGTGAGCGCCGTGAATTCCGCCAGGTCGCGCGCATCAATGACCTGCACGTCCGCGCGGCCGTCGCCGGGCGCGAGCATCGGGCCGCCAGTCGCGACGCGCCGCACCCAGGTGGTGTACCGCTCGGTATGGTCGAACGGCCCGGCGACGATGTCCGGACGCAGAATGGTCGCGCGGTCCCCGAAAGCGCGCAGCGCTTCGTGCTCGCACGCGACCTTCAGGGGACCGTACGTCTCCCCCGTCACGGTCTGCACGTCCGGCGCCGGCGGCTCGTGCAGGCGCGCGTCCTCGGTGATCGGCCCGCGCGAGAAGTCCGCATAGACACTGATGGTGCTGATGAAGGCGTAGCGGCCTACGCGGCCCTGCAGGGCGTCCCCGACCGCGCGGACCTGCTGGGGCGTGTAGGCGCTGACGTCCACGCACGCGTCCCAGGAGCCGTCCGCGAGGGCACTCAGGTCGGCGTTGCGGTCGCCGTGCAGGCGCTCGACCTGTTCAGGCAGGTCGTCCGGCGTGCGGCCGCGCGTGAAGGTGGTGACGTGGTGCCCGCGGGCCAGGAGCGTCAGCACGATGTGCCGACCGACGAACTGCGTGCCGCCCAGAACGAGGATGCGCATAGGCGCAGTGGACCACGCCCGGGCGGGCGTGGTCCACTGCGCCACCTGGCTTAGCGCGGCGTTACTCGCCGCTGCGCGCCTTGCGTTTCTGGTACGCACCGGTCAGCAGTTCCGCGATGTACTCGCGCGTGAACGGCATCCCGCTGGCTTCGGCGGCAGCGATCTCGGCGTCACGGTTGTAGGGCAGGCGCACGAACGACGCCATGTACCCCACATCATCGAAATCCAGCACCAGGTAGCACGGGAGGGTGCTGTCGAGCGGATTGCCGACCGACCCGCAGTTGATGAGCGGGCGACCCTCCACGTCCAGCATCAGCGCCTCGTGAATGTCGGCGTACACGAGCGCGTCGGCGCGGGCGCGCAGGGCGTGCTGCGGGTTCGGCTCGAACGCCTCAAGCTGCTCGTGCAAACTGCTGTGCGGGTACAGGCGGTGGAAGACGCCCTTGCTGCTGGCGTGCACAAAGCGCCACGTCTGCCGCGCGAACACCTCCTCCACGCCGAACGGAAGGTCCCCGAGGTAGGCGAGTTGCGCGGGCGTGAGTTTACTGCGAGGCCACAGGTCCTGCGGGCGGTTGGTAGCGCCCGCGACGCGCGCGTCCCAGTTGCCCTGGATGACGCGGGTGGCGTGCGCCTGCACCCACTCCACCACCTCGCGTGGGCGGGGTCCCTTGCCGACGAGGTCCCCGAGCACCCAGATGTCCTGGATGCCACGGCGCTGGATGTCCGCGTGGACGGCCAGCGTCGCCTCCAGGTTGGCGTGCAGGTCAGCGATGACGGCGAGTTTCATGCGGCCCAGTGTACTGGGGCGCGCGGCACGGCGCGTGGGCGTGCCGCATGTGCGGCGTGCCGCGCCGCGCCCGCCCCGTATCGTGGGGCCGATGAGAACCGTGCTGACCCTGCTGCTGCTCGCCGGCCCCGTGGCCGCCCAGACGATACCGACCCCCACGGGAACGACCACGCCCGCCGCCACGGCCCTGCAGGTCACAGCGCAGCCGGGCACGCTCGTGGAGTACGCGGTGCGCAGCACGTCCCACCTGGACGTCAATGACGTGGTGGTCACGGCGCTGCCGGGCAGCCAGGTCAGCCAGGACGAGCTGACGTTCATGCAGGCGTTCATGGGAGGGCTGTTCAAGGAGGTGCTCAGCAGCAAGACCGCCGAGGCGAACCTCTCGAAACAGTTCGTGAAGGTCTTGCCGGCCCTGCCGGATGGCCGCCCGGTGCTGCTGGACAGTGCTGTGCACAGCGACGGGAAAAAGACGCTGCAGACCAGGGTCACGCGCGCCATCGGGCCCGACGGGACGCTGACGGTACTGGACGTCACCAGCACCGACGCGGACCTGCAGGCGGCCATCAAGGCCAACCGGACGCAGGCGCTGCAGGCGTTCCTGCCCATGGGCGGCAGCGTGTACGGCCGCCCCCTCACGCCCGGGACCACCTGGACAGTCACGCAGGACCTGGACGCGGGCGTGGCACTCAGCTCGGCGTTCGGCGACCGCACCATGCAGGGAACGCTGCGCGCGGTGACCACGCGCACCTTCACGGGTCTGAACGAGCGCGGCGAAGCGGCCTTCCAGGTGACGTCGGTGGTGCAGCCGGGGGTCCTGCGCCTCCGCAATCAAGCAGGGGACCTGAGCATCACCGTCGAGTCGATGGTGTCCGAGGGGCAGGAGACGTACCGCGCGGACGGCCTGCCGAGCACCAGCAGCAGTCGCACCCGCGGCGCGCTCCGCATGACGCTCGCCATGGATGACGAGGGCGTGCAGGTCGCGATGCGCGCGACCATCGACAGCGCGCAGACCTCCACGGCCCGCTGAGTTGCGCCGACCTTTGAGTGCTCCTGGAGCGTCTCTAAACCGCTCTGCCCTGACGTTCTCCTTTGTGGCCCAGCTCGGCGCTGCGCATGCGCAGACCAGCACACTCACGGCGCCCCTGACGGTCGCCGGGGCCCGGAACGCCGCTGGAGTTCCGACAGGCCAGTCAGGCGATCGTGCGCACCGGCATGGAGGTCGTATCACTGTCCGGCAAAGCCCTGTCCGCGCGCCTGAAACGCGACTTAGCGGGCCTCAGGGCTGCGCAGAGTCCGCCCGCTGAACGCCGTTCTGGGCAGCGAGGACGCCCACATGGTGAGTCCCTGTTCATGAAGGTCCTGTCGCTTGGCGCGGACGGCGCGCCCGTTGCTGCTGAGCAGCGTCACGCTGGACCCGCACACGCCCAGCAAATCGGTCGCGTTCCGTAGGGCGTAAACGGCCGCGCCCGGCAGCGCGAGGTCGCTGTCAGCGCAGAAGCGGCGAACCAGACCTGGACGCCGTCGATTCGCAGCTGCCGAAGAGGTTCAAGGCCCTCCAGCACCCCGACGGCCTGAACACCTCCGAACAGGCGATGGTGGTGGGGCAGCGGGCAGCATAGGGACCCGCGAAGCCTGCTGGGGCGCTGTTTGCGGATGCCGACATGAGTGAGGCGTTATTGGTGTGCAGCCCCAACAGAGGTGAATGCGGGCAGGAGGATGTTCGAGGACGCTGCCGTCCCTCCCGTCCGCCCTCGTGATGGCCATGGACGCTCTGCGGATGGGCCATACACGTCAACGGCGGTGAGGAGCAGGGCACACGCACGTCCCGCGCGAATGGCCTGCTGGGGAGCCGCAGGCCGCAGCACCTCGGGGCTACGGTGACGCTGCCGATGCCCGGCGAGGATGCACATGTATACGTGACGCGGAGTGCACAGCAGCTTACGCGGGTGGTGCTGCACGGGACGCCCTGAACGGGGGTCTCGCGCGCAAAAGGCCGGCCCCCACGGTGTGGGGGCCGGCCTTTTGCGCGCGTTACTGCGCGTGGACGATGAGCTTCAGGGGCACGCTGACTTCAGGGTGCGCCTTGTAGCTGATCTCGTACTCGCCGATTTCCTTGATGGTCTTCGGCATGTCGAGTTTGCGGCGGTCCACGTCGAAGCCGTTCTTGGCGAGGCCTTCGGCGACGTCCGCGTGCGTGACCGCGCCGTAGATCTTGCCTTCGCCCGCGCGGACGTGCAGTTCGACGGTCTGGTCCTTCATGCGCTCGGCGAGGGCTTCGGCGTTGGCCTTTTCCTGCGCGAGCTGCTTCTGGCGGGCGCGGATACGCGCTTCCAGGGTTTTCATGTTGCTGGTCGTGGCGGGCAGGGCGAGGCCCTGGGGGATCAGGAAGTTCCGGGCGTAGCCGGGCTTCACTTTCACCACTTCGCCAACTTGGCCGAGGCGGCCGGGTTCAAGCAGGATGACGTTCATTCAGGGTCTCCTTACTTGCGAACCAGCTTCTCCGTGTACGGGAGAAGCGCGAGTTGGCGCGCGATTTTGATGGTCTGCGCGATGCGGCGCTGGTTCTTCGCGCTGAGGCCGGTGCGGCGGCGCGGAAGGATCTTGCCGGTGTCGCTGATGAAGCGGCGCAGCATCTTGACGTCTTTGTAGTCCGTGATTTCCAGTTCGCCAATGGCGAACGGGTCAACCTTCGGCTTGCGCGGACGCTTGGGCCCCTTGGCGCGGGGCTTACGTTCGGTGGTTGCCATGTTGGGTAACTCCTAAAGGGGGAGGAAGGACATGGCGTTCAGCGGGGCGGCCCGCTCATTGGGCCGCCGCTCGCGGTTCAGAACGGCAGGTCTTCTTCCTCGGGCGGGAAATCGTTGAGGCCTTGATCAATATCCAGGCTTCCCGAACGGTACCCCTGGTTCGCCGGTCGCGCTGCGCTTTGACCGTAGCTGCTGGGGCGCGCCGCGCTGCCCGTGGCCTGACGGGGTGCGGCGGGGGTGGCTGCGGGGCCGCCTGCGCCCGCGCCTCGGGAGAGAGCCTCGACCTTGGTCGCTTCTACTTTGGTGGAGTTGCGTTTGTTGCCGTCTTTGTCGGTCCACGCTTCGTTCACGAGTCGTCCGACCACCAGCACCGGGTCGCCTTTTTTGAGGTTCTGCATGCTCTCGGCGAGTTCACGCCAGAGGGTTGCGTCGATCCAGTGGGTTTTTTCGACTTGCTGGCCGTTGCGGTCTTTGTAGCTTTCGTTGACGGCGAGGCCAAGTCCGAGCACCGCGTCCCCGGCGGGGGTGTAGCGGAGTTCAGGGTCGCGCGGGAGGTTCCCGATGACCATCACTTGGTTGAGGCCGCCTGCGAGGCGTACGCCGCCACCGGCGTCCTGGACGTTTTCCGCGCTGGTGAAGGCAAGGCCTTCCATACGCAGGGCCTTGACGCGCACGACGCTGCGTTTGCCGCCCTCAGGGCTTTCCCATTGGTTGTACTCAAGGGTGCCTTCGACCATAACGGGGTCGCCGGCTTTGAGGCCGCGTTCGCTCATCCACTCGGCGGGTTTGCCAAGCATGCTGACGCGGTGGTACCAGGGGAGTTTGCGTTCGCGTCCGTCGTTCCCGATCACGTGGTCCTCGCCGGCGACGGTCGCTTCGTAAACGGCGACGCCACTGGGGGTGTAACGGAGTTCGGGGTCGCGGGCAAGGGTGCCGACCAGGTAAACGTGGTTCATGCCTCGGGCCATGTGTGTGCTCCTTCTCGTATCTGGCGAAATGTGTGTTTGGGGTTCGTGGCTGGCTGTTTGGCCCTGATAAGCGGGTTGACCTTAGACTAGCAACACCAGAGTGTTACGTCAATAACGTAGCGACTCAGGCTTTTTTGGTCTTCCACTCGGGGCGGTCCTTGACCACCAGCACGCGGCGCACGTTGTCGCGCAGGCGCAGGCTCGCAGCGATGTCCTTTTCAGGGTTGCCGCTGGCCTTGATGGTGTAGAACAGGTAGTACCCTTCGCGCTCCTTCTCGATGGAGTAGGCGAGGCGGCGGTTGCCGGCTTCGTCCACGTTCACGAGTTCCGCACCGGCGTTCGTCACGGCACCTTCGATGTAGGTCTTTTCCGTGGCGAGCTGCTCGGCGCTGAGGCTGGGGTTCAGGATCAGGTTCAGATCGTATTGGGCTTGCATGTTGCACCTCCGTTTCTGCGCTGCACGCGGCACCATTCCGGTCCCGACGCGCGACTGAAGCAAGGACGAGCCTCGCCTCTCGGCGCAAGGGTGGATTCTACCAGAAAACGCGCGCGCGCGCGAGGCACCCTTCACGCGGTGCAAACCCTTACGGTGCAGCGCACACGGAGTTGTTACACTACCCCCATGCCCCGAGTGCTGGTGGTCGACGACGACGCCGCCATCCTGAAACTGGTGAGCGTGATCCTGACGCGCGCCGGTCACGAAGTGCGCACCTGCGCGCACCCCAACGAGGCCCTCGACCTGCTGAACGTCATGACGCCCGACCTCGTCATCTCCGACGTGGTCATGCCGTACATGACCGGCTACGAGTTCCTCGAACACGTGCGCGCCCAACCCAACATGGCGGACCTGCCGTTCATGCTGCTGTCCAGCCACGCCGAACGCGACGACGTCCGGCGCGGCATGAACCTCGGCGCGGACGACTACCTGCCCAAACCCTTCACGCCGCACGACCTCACCAGCGCCGTGGACGCGCGCCTGCGCCGCGCCGGCCAGAAGGTCCAGGCGCAAAGCGGCCTGGAGGCGCGCGCGCTCGGCACTGCCCAGGTCATGTGGCAGGGCCAGCACGTGCAGTGGGTGTCCCGCAAGGCGCTCGAACTGTTCTTCTTCCTGCTGGAACGCAAGGAGGTCAGCAGCTGGGAAGCGGCCGAGGCGCTCTGGCCGGAAAAGGACGAGGCGCGCGCCAGCAGCCTGTTCCACACCACCCTGCACCGCCTGCGCCGCAGCCTCTCGCCCGAAGCGGTCACCAGCCAGAACCGCCGCTACGCCCTCACGGCCACCCTCAACCCGGAGTACGACGTGCGACAGTACGAACGCCTCGCCGGTCAGGCGGAACGCGCGCGCCTCGGCCTGGATGAACTGCGCGAACTCGTGGACCAGTACGGGGAGTTCCTGCCGGGCGTGGATTCCCCCTGGTGCGATGACGTGCGCCAGCGCCTGCAGGACACGCAGATCTCGCTGCTCGGCCTGGCGGCGCGCGCCGCGCATGACGCCGGGCGTCACAAGGACGCCGCGCACTTCCACCAGAAGGCCCTGACGCTCGACCCGCTCAGCGAACCCGACTGGTCCGGGCTGGAACGCGCGCTGAGCAGCATCGGCGACTCCCGCGCGGACCTCGCGCGGCAACGCGTCGCGTGGTGGGCCACCGACCTGTAAAGCGGAGGATGCAGGCAGCGGGGCGGCCTTAAGGCCGCCCCGCTGCCATGACGTTGGAGGGTCATGAAGTGCCCGTCCATCCCAAATTCCGGTACCCGATTTTGGGCACAACGAAACTCAACTTTTCTCATCCTGCACGCCAAAGAGTGAACCTTAAGTGTGCATTAACCGCAGAGCCGATGCAATCGTACGTTCGGGGGGGGTGGCTTCATTAAGATGCACCGTGAAAGGGACGCCCACACCCCTCGCGGGCGGTCACGCACACCTCCAATGGAACAACGCATTCTCCTGATCGAAGACAACCCGGACATCACCCGCGTCGTCCAGTACGAACTGGAACAGAGTGGGTACCGTGTCCTCTCCGCCCCCGACGGCATCACCGGCCTCACGAGCGCCCGAGAGAACAACCCGGACCTCGTGATTCTCGACCTGGGCCTCCCGGACTTCGACGGCGCCGAAATCGCCCGTCGACTCCGCAAAACCAGCGCCGTCCCCATCATCATCCTCACCGCCATGGACGCCGTCGACCGCAAAGTAAACCTGCTCGAAGCCGGCGCCGACGACTACATGACCAAACCCTTCCACCCGGAAGAACTGGTCGCGCGCGTCAAGGTCCAGTTGCGTCACCAGCAGCACGGCGAAGTCATCCAGATCGGCGCGCTCGAAATCCACCCACAGAAGCGCCTCTGCCACTACAACGGCCACGAAGTGCGCCTCAGCCCCAAAGAATTCGACCTGCTCACCTTCCTCGCCCGCCAGCCCGGCCGCGTGTACTCCCGCCAGGAAATCGAACGGGAAGTCTGGAACGGCGAACTGCCCAGCAACAGCAACGTCGTGGACGTCCACATGGCCAACATGCGCGCCAAGCTCCGCGACCTCGACGGGTACGGCATCATCCGCACCGTCCGCGGCATCGGCTACGCCCTCAAGACCCCCTAAGCCTCACCATGCCCACCACCACGCGGCGCCCCACATCCGGGGGCGCCGCATCGCTGTTTACCCTGAGGGTCGCCGCGCGTCAGTGCTTCTGGCTGGCGCACGCCGGGCAGATGCCGTGGTACTCCAGACGCACGTCCATCACCTGAAAGCCCACCGGCAGGGACGGCGCGGGCGGCGGCGCGATGAGCGCCGCGTCAATATCGAAAATCGCGCCGCACCCCCGGCACACCGCGTGGTGGTGCGCGTGCCCGTCATGCTTGTAGTCGTACCGGGTCGCCTGACCGGCACTCTCGATGGTCATGATGACGCCGTCACGCGCGAGGGCGTCCAGCGTGCGGTACACGGTCCCCAGACTGATGTTCGGCAGGGCGCGGCGCACCTCGCCGTGAATCCACGCGGCGTCCGGGTGCGTGCGCGCGCCGCGCAGGACCTCCAGCACGGCCTGACGCTGCTTGGTGTTCCTCACCATCGGCATAGCACCGGCTAGTGTAGCACCCGCCACTCCGCGCGCCTGTAACGCCCGTCCCGAACGATGTCCACCCGACTCCGCAGCGCGCCGGTTCAGTGCGCGTGCCCGAACTTCTCCCGGACCACCCGGAGCTCCTCGCCCGCCGCGAGCACCAGCGCGGCGTCCCCGCCCTGCAGGGCCGTCACGCCTTTCGGAATCAGGTACTCGCCGCCGCGGTGCACCAGAATGACCAGTGCCTCCGGCGGGAGGTGCAGGTCCATGATACGCTCCCCGTCGGCGGCGCTGCCGGGCCGCACCTCCACCTCGACCATTTCGTTGCGGTTGTGGCCGGTGGGCGTGTACTCACTGAAGAACGGCGTGCGCTCGTGCAGGGCCTCACGCACGCCGAACAGGCGCGCCACGAGCGTCAGCGTGGTGCCCTGCACGAGCACGCTGGTCAGCACAATGAAGAACACGATGTTGAACAGCACGCCCGCGCCCGGCACGCCTGCGAGCAGCGGAAAGGTCGCGAGCACGATGGGTACGGCCCCGCGCAGGCCCACCCACGCGACCATGGCCTTCTCCCGGAACGGCATGCGGGCGCGCAGCAGCGCCAGGTGCACGCTGAACGGCCGCGCGAAAAACATCAGGAAGAACGAACACGCGAGGGCCATGCCCGCCGTGGGCAGCAGCTGACTCGGGAAGACCAGCAGGCCGAGCGTGAGAAACATCGTGATCTGCATCAGCCACGACAGCCCGTCATGGAACTGCACCAGCGAGCGCTTATGGATGAATTCCGCGTTGCCGAGGATCAGCCCGGCGATGTACACGGCGAGGAAGCCGCTGCCGCCCGCCACGGCGGTCGCGCTGAACACCGTCAGGGCCACGGCGATGGTGAGCACCGGGTACAGCCCCTCGAACTGCAGCTGCGCGCGGTTGATGATCCACAGGCCCGCCCGGCCCAGCACCAGCCCCGCGAGGCCGCCGATCAGCATCTGCTTCAGGAACAGCGGCAGGATACTCAGCGCGCCCGCTTCCGGGTGCAGGGCGAGCGTGACTAGGCCGAGCGTCAGGAACACGGCCATCGGGTCGTTCCCGCCGGACTCGAACTCCAGCAGCGGCGTGATGTCCCCCTTGAGGCCCAGGCGGCGCTCCTTAAGCACCGAGAACACCGCGGACGCGTCGGTGCTGCTCACGACCGCGCCGAGCAGCGCACTCATGATCCACGGCATCCCGAACACGTAATGCGCGAACGTCGCCATCAGCGCGGCCGTCCCCAGCACAGCGATGGTCGCCAGGGACAGGCCGCGCCGCAGCACCGGCTTCACCTGCACCCAGGGCGTATCGAGGCCCCCCTGGAACAGGATGAAGCACAGCGCGACCGTGCCGACCGCCTGCGCGAGGCCGTAATCGTTGAAGGCAATGCCGCCCGGCCCCTCGGACCCGGCGAGCATGCCGACGCCCAGGAACAGCAGCAGGCCCGGAATGCCGACGCGTCCGCCCGCCTTGCTGAGCGTGATGCTGAGCAGCAGCAGCAGGCCCGCCGCGAGAAACAGGCCCTCCACGTGCGCGTCGTCGTGCATGCACCTCACTGTGGCACATCCCGCGCGGCACAGTCCGGGCCGGGCGCGGCGCGTATCATCAGCCGTACAGGCGCGCCGCGCCGGACCTCACCCATGCCTGAACAGATCTCCCCTTCCCTTCCGCGCCTGCGCCTGCGCGTCACGCAGGCCGCCGCGAGCCGCCTGCGCGGCGGCCACCCGTGGCTGTACGCGGACAGCATCCTCCACCAGAACCGCGAGGGCGCGTCCGGCGACCTCGCGGTCATCTACGACCGGAACGACAAGTTCCTCGCCATTGGCCTGTTCGACCCGAACTCGCCGCTGCGCCTGCGCGTCCTGCACGCCGGGAAGCCGCAGACCATCGATGACGCGTGGTGGCGCGCGCGACTCGACGAGACGCTCGCGCGCCGCGCCCACCTGTTCGACGAACGCACGAACGGCTACCGCCTCATCAACGGCGAGAGCGACGGCTGGCCGGGCGTGGTGCTGGACCGCTACGCGGACACGCTGGTCCTGAAGGTGTACACCAGTGCGTGGTTCCCGCACTGGGCGAGCGTGCTGGGCGCGCTCGTGGAGCGCTTCCCGGAGGAGCGCCTCGTGCTGCGCCTCAGCCGCAACATCCAGAAGGTCGCCGCGAAGCAGTACGGCCTGCATGACGGGCAGGTGCTGCGCGGCCCCACCCCGGACGGGCCGGTCGTGTTCGCGGAGAACGGCGTGTACTTCGAGGCGGACGTCCTGCAGGGCCAGAAGACCGGGTTCTTCCTCGATCAGCGTGACAACCGCCGCCGCGTGGAGGGCCTCGCGCGCGGACGGCGGGTGCTGAACGCCTTCAGCTTCTCCGGGGGGTTCTCGCTGTACGCGGCGCGCGGCGGCGCGACGTCGGTGGTGAGCCTCGACATCAGCCGGCACGCGCTGGCAAGCGCCGAGCGGAACTTCGCGCTGAACGCGGACGACCCGAACATCCGGGCGAGCGAGCATCACCCCGTGCAGGCGGACGTATTCGAGTGGCTCAAGGACGCGCCCGCGCGCAGCTTCGACCTGATCATCCTGGACCCACCCTCCCTCGCGAAGCGTGAGTCGGAACGGGCGGGCGCCGTGCGGGCATACGCGCGCCTCGTGTCGGACGCGCTGCGCCTGCTCGACCGGGGTGGCGTGCTCGTGGCGGCGTCGTGCTCCGCGCACGTGAGCGCCGACGAGTTCTTCGGTGCGGTCCGGGACGCGGTGCGCGCCTCGAAGCGCGACTTCCGGGAACTGCGCACCGCGCTGCACGCCCCGGACCACCACGCGACCTTCCCGGAAGCGCAGTACTTGAAGGCCATCTACCTGAGCGTGCCATGATGCGGCGCCTGAAGTGGATCGCGGTGGGCGCCCTGCTCGGCCTGGGGACCCTGACCCTGACGGGACGCGCCGAGGACGCCCCGGACCCGCGCGCGGCGCAGGTGCGTGCGGGCGCGCAGGTGTTCTCGTTGGTGTGCGCCATGTGCCACGGCGACCGCCTGGAGGGCGTGGGCGGGCCGTCCCTGTCGGACTCGGCATTCCGGGCGTTCTACGAGGGCACAACCGTACACGGCATCTACAACCGCGTGCGCGACGAGATGCCCCTGGACCGCCCCGGCTCCCTGACGGACCAGGAAGCGCTGGACGTCGTGGCGTACGTGCTGCGCGCGAACGGCGTGCCGCTGCCCGACGGGGGCGTGCGCGCGGACACGCTCGACGCTCCTGTGCATTTCGCGGCGGCCCCTCAGGAGGACGCCGCGAACCCCGCGGAGCGCGCCGCGCCCTGAACGCGGTCGAGCAGCCGGCGTTCCCGCGCGAGAAAACGGGCTGTGGGCAGCTGCACGCCGAACGCCGCCACGACCTCCCCTTCCCAGCGCAGCGGCACGCCCAGCGCGCAGTGCCCGGGCACCCACTCCTCAATGGCGTGCGCGTACCCGTCCGCGCGGACGCGCGCGAGTTCCCCGGCCCACTCGTCTGGCGTGGTGATGGTGCTGGCCGTGTACGGCTCGAACGTCGGGGTGGGCAGGTTCGCGTGCGCGTACAGCAGCTTCCCGGCGGCGGTGGCGTTCGCGGGGAGGGTCACGTCCGTCTGAATCTGTGCCTGGTCGGCGTCCGGGTCGCCGAGCGCGCGGTTGATGCACACGACGCGGTCGTCCTCCAGCACGCACAGAAACCCCAGGGCGCGCGTGCTGCTCGCGAGGTCCGCGAGGGCGCCGCGCGCGGCCGGGAACCACGGGAGGGTGGCGGTGAGCTGCGCGCCGAACTCCGCGAGGTGCCAGCTCAGGCGGTACTGCCCGCGTGGCGTGCGCCGCAGGAAGCCCGCCTCGGCGAGGCCGGTGAGGTACGCGTGCGCAGTGGCGCGCGGCACGCCGAGGTGCGCGGCGAGCGCGCGCGCGCCCCACTCGGGCTGCGCGGCGCTGAAGGCGCGCAGCACCTCGGACGCCTTGCGCAGGGACTGCATACCCGTACTGTAGCGTCCAGCATTGCTGGACGGCCATCTTGAGGGCGGCGGCGCACGAGCGAACACTAAGGCATGACCTCCACCATCATCCGCGCGCCGCGCGGCGCGCAGCGCACCGCCAAAGGCTGGATTCAGGAAGCCGCCAAACGCATGCTCATGAACAACCTCGACCCCGAGGTCGCCGAGCACCCGCAGGACCTGATCGTGTACGGCGGGCGCGGCAAGGCCGCCCGCGACTGGCAGAGCTTCCATAAGATCGTGGAAACGCTCGACCGCCTCGAGAACGACCAGACGCTGCTCGTGCAGTCCGGCAAGCCCGTCGCGGTGCTGAACACCCACGACCTCGCGCCGCGCGTGCTGATCGCCAACAGCAACCTCGTGCCGAACTGGTCCACCTGGGAGGTCTTCGACCGCCTCGAGAAGGCCGGGCTGATGATGTACGGCCAGATGACGGCCGGGTCGTGGATCTACATCGGCACGCAGGGCATCCTGCAGGGCACGTACGAGACTTTCGCGAGCGCCGCGAAGAAGCACTTCGGCGGCAGCCTGAAAGGCACCATCACCGTCACGGCGGGCCTGGGCGGCATGGGCGGTGCGCAGCCGCTCGCGGTGAAACTCGCGGGCGGCGTCAGCATCAACGTGGAAATCGACCCGACGCGCATCCAGAAGCGCCTCGACACCCGCTACCTCGACACCGTCGCCGGCAGCCTCGACGAGGCCCTCACCCTCGCCGGGCAGGCGAAGAACGAAGGGCGCGCGCTCAGCATCGGCCTGCTCGGCAACGCTGCCGAGGTCCTGCCGGAACTGGTGCGCCGCGGCTTCACGCCGGACCTCGTGACGGACCAGACGAGCGCGCACGACCCCATGTGGGGCTACCTCCCCCCCGCGCGCGCCGACGAGGACGTCGCGGAACTGCGCCGCACGAACCCCGACGAGTACCTCGCCCGCGCCCGCGACGCGATGGCCGCGCACGTGCAGGCGATCATCGAACTCCAGAAGCGCGGCGCCATCGCGTTTGACTACGGCAACAACCTGCGCGAGCAGGCGCGCCTCGCGGGCGTCACGGACGCCTTCGCGTACCCCGGCTTCGTGCCCGCGTTCATCCGCGACAGCTTCTGCGAGGGCCGCGGCCCGTTCCGCTGGGTGGCGCTCAGCGGCGACCCTGCCGACATCCACGCCACGGACAAGGCCCTGCTCGAGCTGTTCCCCGAAGACGCGCGCCTGCAGTCCTGGCTCACGTACGCGGCCGACCAGATCGCCTTCCAGGGCCTCCCGGCGCGCATCTGCTGGCTCGGGTACCGCGAGCGCGACCGCGCCGGACGCCTGTTCAACGAGATGGTCGCCGACGGCCGCCTCAGCGCGCCCATTGTGATCGGCCGTGACCACCTCGACGCGGGCTCCGTGGCCAGCCCGTACCGCGAAACCGAAGCGATGCTGGACGGCAGCGACGCCGTGTCCGACTGGCCCCTGCTGAACTTCGCCACCGGCGTGGCAAGCGGCGCCGGCTGGATGAGCTTCCACCACGGCGGCGGCGTCGGCATGGGCTACAGCCAGCACTCTGGCCTCGTGGCCGTCGCCGACGGCAGCGAACAGGCCGCGTTCCGCCTGAGTCGCTGCCTCACGAATGACCCCGCCATGGGCGTCATCCGCCACGCGGACGCCGGGTACGACCTTGCCCGCGACGTCGCCCGCGACCGCGGCCTGGACCTCCCCAGCCTGGGCGTGACGGACCGCGCATGACGCACCTCCCGTACGGCGGCATCGCCACCTTCGCGCGCGCGCGGGTGGCGGAGCCTGGCGGTGAGTGGCGCGCGGATGTCGGCGTGCTCGGCGTGCCTTTTGATATCGCCCTCGGCTTCCGGCCGGGCGCGCGCTTCGCGCCCCGCGCGCTGCGCGAGGCGAGCCTGCGCTACGCCCTCCCGCCCGAGGGGTTCTACGACCTCACCCGCGACGCGTACCGCCTCGCGGGCGTGACCCTCGTGGACGCCGGGGACGTGGTGCTGCCGTCGCTTGAACCGGAACTGATGCGCGAGCGCACCACGGTGGCCGCGCGGCAGGTGCGCGCGCGCTGCCGCGTGCCGGTGTTCCTCGGCGGGGACCACAGCGTGACCTACCCGTTGCTGCGCGCCTTCGACGACGTGCCGGACCTGCACGTCGTGCAGCTTGACGCGCACCTCGACTTCACGGACGAACGCAACGGCACGCGCTACAGCAACAGCAGTCCCTTCCGCCGCGCGGCCGAGGACCTGCCGAACCTGACGCACATCACGACGGTGGGCCTGCGCGGCCTGCGCTTCGACGCGGAAGCAGTGAGCGCGGCCAGGCAACGCGGCCACACCCTGATTCCCATGCACGCCGTGTTCGCCGACCTGGACGCGGTGCTCGCGCAGCTCCCCACCGGCCAGAACGTCTACATCAGCGTGGACGTGGACGGCTTCGACCCGGCCGTGCTGCCCGGCACGAGCAGCCCCGAACCGGACGGCTTCACGTACGCGCAGGCCATGCGCGTGCTCGCGGAGGTCGCGCGGCGCAACACCGTCGTGGGCCTCGACGTGGTGGAACTCGCGCCGAACCTCGACCCGACCGGCCGCAGCGACCTGCTGTGCGCGCGCCTCATCATGGAAACGCTCGCGGAGGTGTTCGCGTGAGCGCCACGCTGTTCATCGGCATCGCGCAGCTCGTCACCCCGGGGGCCGGGCCGCAGCGGGGCGCGGCCATGCGCGCCCTGACCGTCACCGAGAACGCCGCCCTGCTCGTGCAGGACGGTGTGATCGCCTGGGTCGGGGCCGCGCAGGACGCCCCCGCAGCCTCGACCACGCATGACCTGGGCGGCGTGGCGGTCGTACCGGGCCTCGTGGACCCGCACACGCACGCCGTGTGGGCCGGAGACCGCCTCGCAGACTTCGAGGCGCGCGTGAACGGCGTGCCGTACGAGCAGATTCTCGCGCGTGGCGGCGGCATCCGCAGCACCATGCGCGCCACCGCGAGCGCGCGCGTGGACGAACTGGTCGCCCTGGCCCGTCCGCGCCTGCACGCGCTCGCCCGCTCGGGCGCGACGACGGTGGAGGTGAAGAGCGGGTACGGCCTCGCGTTCGACGCGGAACTCCGCATGCTGCAGGCCACCCGGGCGCTTCAGGCCGAGGTGAACCTCACGCTCGTGCCGACGCTGCTGATTCACGTGCCGCCCACCGAAGGGCGTGACGAGTACGTGCGTGGCGTGTGCGAGGCCCTGATTCCCCAGGCGGCGCGAGCTGGCCTGGCGAGCGCCGTGGACGTGTTCTGCGAGCGGGAGGCCTTCACGGTGGAGGAAACGCGCCGCATCTTCGAAGCGGCCAGGACGCACGGCCTGCGCACCAAACTTCACGCGGACCAGTTCCACGCGATCGGCGGCACGGAACTCGCCTGCGAACTCGGCGCGCTCAGCGTGGACCACCTGGAAGCGAGCGGTGACGCGCAGGTCGCGGCGCTCGCAAATGCCGCCACAGTCGCCACGGTCCTGCCGGGCGTGACGCTGCACCTCGGCCTGCCCGCCGCGCCCGCGCGCCCACTCATCGAGGCGGGCGCGTGCGTGGCGGTCGGCACGGACCTGAACCCCGGCTCGTCGCCCACCTTCAGCGCGCAACTCGCCCTCGCGCTCGGCGTGCGCCTCAACGGCCTCACGCCCGCCGAGGCCCTCACGGCCTGCACCGTGAACGCTGCCGCCGCGCTCGGCCTCACCGACCGGGGCGCCCTGGCGCCCGGGCAGCGCGCGGACTTCCTGACCCTCCACTCCCGCGACTGGCGTGACCTCGCGTACACGCTCGGCGCGAACCCCGTCCGCGACGTGTTCGTCGCGGGACAACCCTGGAAGGACAACGCATGATTCTGGACCGCACCCTGACCCTGCCGGACTTCGCGCGCGTCGTGCGCGAGCGCGCCGATGTGACCCTCAGCGACGCCGCCCGAGACCGCATCGAGCGCGCCCGCGCCGTTATTGAACGCATCGTGGACGGCGACGCCGCCGTGTACGGCGTGAACACCGGCTTCGGGAAGTTCGCGACCGTGCGCGTGGACCGCACACAGCTCGCGCAACTGCAGCACAACCTGATCGTGTCACACGCCATCGGCGTGGGCGCGCCGCTCCCCGAAGAGGTCGTGCGCGGCATGATGCTGCTGCGCGCCCAGTCCCTCGCGCTCGGCCACTCGGGCGTGCGCGTGGAAGTCGTGGAACTGCTGCTCGCGCTGCTGAACGCCGGCGCGCACCCGGTCATTCCGGCGCAGGGGAGCGTGGGCGCGAGCGGCGACCTCGCGCCGCTCGCGCACCTCGCGCTCGCGCTCATCGGCGAGGGCGAACTCCAGCATGGCGGGCGCGTGCAGCCCGCACGGGCCGTGCTCGCCGCACTCGGCCTGCAGCCGCTCAGCCTGCAGGCCAAAGAAGGGCTCGCGCTCATCAACGGCACGCAGTTGATGGGCAGCATGCTGGCGCTCGGCGTGCTGGACGCGCGCACGCTGCTGCGCACCGCGAACCTCGCAGCGGCCATGACGGTCGAAGGCATGCGCGGCAGCCACCAGCCGTTCCGGGACGACGTGGTCCGCCTGCGCCCCCACCCGGGCGCCCTGCAGGTCGCCGCGGACGTGCGCGCGCATCTGGCTGGCAGCGAGATCGCGCCGTCCCACGCGAACTGCGGGCGCGTGCAGGACGCGTACAGCCTGCGCGCGGTGCCGCAGGTGCACGGCGCGACCCTCGACGTGATCGAACACGCGGAGCGCGTCCTGGCGGTGGAATTCGCGTCCGTGACGGACAACCCGCTCATCTTCCCGGAAACAGGCGAGGTCATCAGCGGTGGGAACTTCCACGGGCAGCCACTCGCGCTCACGGCGGACGCCCTGACGGTGGCCGTCGCGGAACTCGCGAGCATCAGCGAGCGTCGCTGCGAGCAGCTGCTGAACCCCGCCCTGTCGGGCCTGCCGGGCTTCCTCGCCCCCGAAGGCGGCCTGAACAGCGGCCTGATGATCGCGCAGTACACCGCCGCCGCGCTCGTGAGCGAGAACAAGGTCCTCGCTCACCCGGCCAGCGTGGACAGCATCCCGACCAGCGCGAACCAGGAGGACCACGTCAGCATGGGCGCGCACGCCGTGCGTAAACTCCGCAGCGTCCTCGAGAACACGGGCGCGGTGCTGGGCATCGAGCTGCTGTGCGGCGCGCAGGCGCTGGACTTCCAGATGCTGCTTCCTGGCACGGGCGTGCAGGCCGCGCGTGAACGTATCCGCGCCGTGGCGCCCGCCATGCCGGTGGACCGCTACTTCAAACCGGACTTGGACCGCGTGCAGGCCCTCGTGCAGAGCGGCGCGCTCGTTCAGGACGCCTGAGCGCCCAAGAGGGAGGCCGCACCGAGGTCCGGCGCGGCCTCCCTCTGTGGTTCAACCGCAGCGAAAAGGGATGGGAATCGGACCGCAGCAGAACACGCCGCGCGTGTCCACACGCGCGGACGCACGCAGGGCGTCATGCGCAGCGCGACACGCGGCGAACTGCGCCTGAATGTCCGGCCATCCGCCGAGCACGCCGCGCGCCTCCACAATGCGGCTGATGGCGGCCGAACATGACAGACCGCCGTGGTACGCGGCGTGCGCGCACCGGAAGCCTTTGAGCGGCGAAAGGTAACGCTGGTAGCCCCGGATGCTGCGCAGGGCGAGGGTCGTGGTGTTCATGCGGCGCTCCTCACGCGGGGCGGCCCGGACGCCCCCGCAGGGCGAGGGCGTCCGGGCCGCGAACTCAGGATTCAGCGGCGGGGGCCGTCCGTCGGACCGCCGAGGTGCACCTCGCGCGGCGGCTCCTGGCGGCGCAGCCCGGCGAGCCCCAGCAACCCCAGCAGGCCCAGCCAGCCCCAGTCGAAGCCGTCGTTATCGTTGTCATTGTTGGTGGTCGTCTGCGTCGTGCCCGTGTCCGTACCGGTGGTCGTGGTGTCCTGCGCGAAGGCCGGCGTGGCCGCGAAGGTGAGCGTCAGGGCGAGCAGCGTGTGTTTCATGCGTTGGGTCATGGGAACCTCCAGGCTCGTCGGGGTGGCGGTCAGTGGCGGTCGCGGGTGTCGTCGCGGGCGGCGTCCTCGGTGCGCAGCGTCGTGTCGCCGGTGCGGTTCACGTCGAGCACCTCGCGGCCCACGGTTTCCGTCACGGTCTGCGTCTCCGCGACGCTGCGCTTCTCGACGTTCACTTCTTCCGTCACGAACGCTTCCTTACGGACGTTCGCGCGTTCCGCTTCGAGGTCCACGCGGATGGTCTCGCGGTCCGCGCCGAGCGTCACGTCCCCGGCCACGGGCTGCGCGCCACTCACGGCGTGACGCTCGATCACGACTTCCTCGTGCGAGACGGGAACGTTCACGTGTTCCTGGCGCGTCTCGACGTGCTTGCCAATCTCGACGGCGCCCGCACGGTACCGTTCCTTGTCGACCCGCAGGCGCTCCTCCAGGAGCTGGAGGCGTTCCGGCGTCTTGAAGAACCGGTCGCTGGTGTCCTCGTCGCGGTAGTTGTAGCGCTGTTCGGCGCTGGCGTCCTCGCGGTACCCGATGCTGCCGGTGTACTCCTGCCCGCGCAGCACACGCTCGTCGCTGACCTGCGCGTCATACGAGTAGAGCTCGTTGTCGTGGTAGTGGTGCAGCTCGGCGATCTGCTCACGCGTCAGCGTGTCGAAATGAATGCCGTCGTTCTCGATGCTCGCGAACCCGATGGGGACGATCACACCACGGTCACCGTACTCGCCGTTCAGGTCGACGATGAGGTACCGGAGCCGCGCGTCGTTCGCGTCCACCAGCGCGTCACGAACGGTGCCGATCCGTTGCGTGCCGGCGTAGGCGTGCTGGCCTACGGGGTCCATGAGGCCGTCCTCATGGAGGTTGTAGTTGCGTTCACGGCTGAGGTCGGACAGGGTCGTCAGGTAAGCCATCCTTACACTTCCTTTCCAGCAGTGTGCTGATGGCTGCATTGTCCCGGTCGTCTCAGGACGACACATGTACTGGGCGTGAACATCCATTGACCGGGCGACGGTCGGAGCTTCACCTGCAGCGCACGATCCGGTCAGGTCCAGCGCCTTCGCAGACACAGAAGGCAGGCCAAAAGCATGACGGGGCTGCAACTCAGGCGTGCTCTGAACGGCACCCCATCGCCCAATAGGAAGGGTCACCACGCCTGCCTCGGTGCAGGCCGTACGACAGGACCCTCGCGACCGCCCACATGCACACAGGTCCACCCGTCAAACGGACCGCCTCACGACTGCAGCCCTTTCCCCCTCACGCGCCACTTCCCCGCTCTCTCCAGAAAGCCCGTTGCACCACACACGCTTAGGGCTGCACTTCGGCACCCTTGATCCGGGGGTGCTGCCTCAACCTCAACCAGGCGTTCCGGCCGTGCATCGTCACCTGCACCTCAGGCCACGCACTCGCCAGGTCCTTGAGGACCTGCAGCTCCACGCCGTGCAGCAGCTGACTCAGGTGCGAGAACGGCATGCCGTCCACACCCCCTTCTGCCAGCAGCTCCAGCACGACGCTCCGGAGCTCCTCGGGGTTGCCGGGCAGTGCGCGGCGGCCCAGGCGCGCCTCCACGCGGTCACGTTCGTACGCCGTGAGTTCCTGCGCGATCCGCCGCACGATGGCGGGCGCGGTGTCCAGGGGCCCCTCGTGCAGGAGAACGGAGCGCCCTTCGGCTTTCTGCACGGAGAGCGTCACCAGTAGGCGCTCTCGGCCCTGCTGCTGATGATGCGCGAGTTGCACCAGCAGCCCGCCCTTCTGGAACCTCGCCGGACTGGTTTCCTCCCCGTGCGCCACGGCGCGCAGCAAGCGCGGCAGTTCCGCTTCGGCCTCACTGCGCATCGCGCGGGTGAGGCGCCGCCACGCCGACGACTGGCTAAGCGTCAGCCGCGCCTGCTGATGCGCCGCGCGCGCCGCCGTCCGCTCCCGGTCCACGTGCTTGAGCGTCACCCCAAGCGCCTCCAGCCGCTCACGCACCACGAGCACGTCCGGTCCCGGCGCGGGGACCAGCCCCCCCAGCTGCCGCACCACCTGAATATCGTCGCAGTGCAGCGTGATGCGCCCCGTCCAACCGAGGGCCGCGAGGTGCTCCGCAGCGCCTTGCACGGCGAGCAACTCACTTTCCTGCACGAGGGTTCCCCCGGCCGTCCCGGTGGCAGCGGGCGCGCCGTTCAGCGGAAGATGGGGTGCTCGCCAGACCAGGCCCCAGGCGGTTTCGCGGCCCACGTTGGGGAGGCTGATGCTGGCCATATCCACCCAGGCGGAAACTCGAGCTTCAGGCGCGCGGTCGGAAGAGCGGGACGTCATAGGTGTACGTCATTCTCTCAGAACGACACACCGTGCCATAGAGAGACTTAGCGAGACAGCGTCTATTCAGGGTACTGGGGGAACAGCAGCCCTTGTTCAGGCTGACGCCACTGCCTCAAGGAGCCGACACGATGGTCCTCGAGGACAACTCCACAGCTCATCAGGCACCAGTGACCGAGGAAGGACCCATGCAGGCGACCCTGCCATGACCTCTTTGCCAGGCCTGGTCGAGTCCGTTTCTGGACGCGGCAGCCCATATCAAAGGAGAAGGACCGCGTTTCCGCGGTCCTTCTTGCTGGTCGAGGCGACAAGATTTGAACTTGCGACCCCTACCACCCCAAGGTAGTGCGCTACCAGGCTGCGCTACGCCTCGACAACCAGCATCAGGAAATATAGCGGAGGTTTTCAGGTTGGTCAAGCTGCGCTGAACGAACGGGTGTTTGGTTGCGCGGCGAGGTATGCTCCCCCCATGAACAACCTCACGTTCGAACAGAAGCTGGAGAATTACGCTCGGCTGGCGGTCGAGGTCGGCGCGGGCCTTCGCGCGGGGCAGCGGCTGCTGATTCAGTCACCGGTGGACGCGGCGCCGTTCGCGCGCGCGATCGTGCGCGCGGCGTACGCGGCAGGCGCGAGCTTCGCGGATGTCCGCTGGGACGATGACGCTGTGGTTCTCGCGCGCTTCCAGGACGCGCCGGACGGCACGTTCGAGACGATTAGTCAGTGGCGGGTCGACGCGGAGAATGAGGTGGCGGACGCCGGTGGTGCCGTCATCAGCATTCGCGCGACGGACCCGAACCTGCTGGGCGGCGTGGACGCGGAACGCGTGAGCACCTACAACCGGACGCTCGCCGCGTACCGCAAGCCGTACAGCCGCAAGGTCATGTCGAACCTGCTGAACTGGAACCTCGTGAGCGCGCCGATTCCGGCGTGGGCGCAGATGATGTTCCCGGACGATTCGCCCGAAGAGGCGGTGCGTAAGCAGTGGGACGCGATTTTCGCGGCGACGCGCGCGGATCAGCCGGACCCGGTTGGGGCGTGGCGTGAGCACCTCGGGAACCTGAAGGCGCGCCGGGAGAAGCTGACGGCGAAGCAGTACGCCGCGGTGCGGTTCCGTGGTGGCGGGACGGACCTGACGGTGGGGCTCGCGGATGATCACATCTGGGGTGCGGGCAGTGCGCTTACGCCGAGCGGGATTGAGTTCACGGCGAACATCCCGACGGAGGAAGTGTGGACGGCGCCGCACCGTGAGCGCGTGGATGGCGTGGTGGTGAGCACGAAGCCGCTGTCGTACCAGGGCGTGCTGATTGACGGGATTCGGATTCGCTTTGAGGGGGGCCGCATTGTGGAGGCGACGGCCACGCAGGGTGAGGCGACGTTGAAGCGCATGATCGAGACGGACGAGGGCAGCCACCGTCTGGGTGAGGTGGCGCTGGTGCCGAACAGCAGCCCGATCAGCACGTCGGGGTTGTTCTTCTACAACACGCTGTATGACGAGAACGCGGCGTCGCACATTGCGATTGGCGCGGCGTACCGCACGAACGTGCGCGGCGGGGAAGGCATGACGCCGGAGGAGTTCATGGCGAAGGGCGGGAACGAGAGCCTGACGCACGTGGACTGGATGATCGGCAGCGCGGAGATGGACGTGGACGGCATCCTGCGGGATGGCAGCCACGAGCCGGTGATGCGCGCGGGCGAGTTCGTGCTCTGAGCTCGGTCAAGCAGAAAGAAGCCCACGCGAACGCGTGGGCTTCTTTGGTTGTGGGTCAGCGGTCGTGGTTTTCGGGAATGGCGTCCGGGTCGCCGCTGTGGGCGGTGAGGCCATGGTGTGCGGCGTCCGGGTCGCCGCTGCGCAGACCCCAGGCGTAGAACGCCACGGCGAGGACCGCCACGATCAGCATGTCGACGCCGTACGGAAGCCAGCCGCGCCCGCCAAACGCTTCGCTGCCGCCGTAGGAGACCATGGTCATGAGGAGCAGGTACGTGAACAGCCACGCGCCGCTGCGCAGGTGCGCGCGGGTGTCCTGCCAGCCGCGGCGGGCCTGCACGACGAGGTAGATGGGCACGCCGATCAGGACGAGCAGCATGATCTGGCCGTTGAGGGGCCAGCGGCTCCAGTACACGAGCAGGCTGGCGAACACGAACGCGATGGGCGCGATGAGCGGCAGGCCGCGCAGGCGCAGGGGTCGCGGGGCGTTCGGGGCGGTGCGGCGGAGCGTCATGGCGCTGACGGGGCCGGTGAGGAACCCGACGACGCACGTGACGCTGACGACGGCAGCGAGCGCTTCCCAGTTCGGGAAGAGGTACAGCGCGCCGAGACTGAGGGCGAGGTTCAGGAGCATGGCGTTGCGGGGCACGCCGAACACGGGGTGCAGCTGCCCGACCCAGCGGGGCAGGTAGCCGCTGCGCTGCAGCGCTTCGAGCGCGCGGGCGCTGGTGGCGGTGTAGGTGATGCCGGTGCCGCTGGGGCTGATGACCGCGTCGGCGTACAGCGTGAGCGCGAGCCAGTTCAGGCCGAGCGCGACAGCGAGTTCCGCGAACGGCGACTCGAACGTGAGTTTGCCCCAGCCGCCCGCGGCGAGCGCGGCGGGGTCGGCAGCGCCGATGAACGCGATCTGCAGGAGGATGTACACGAGGCCGGCGAGGAGGGTCCCGCCGATCACGGCGAACGGGACGCTGCGCCCCGGACGTTGCGCTTCGCCGGCGAGGTTGATGGGGGACTGGAAGCCGTTGAAGCTGAACACGATGCCGCTGGTGGCGACGCCGGTGAACACGGCCGCCCACCCGAACGGCGCGAAGCCGCCCGCGTCGGCGTTCGTGAAGTTGCCGGGGTGGAAGCCGAACGCGATGAGGCACACGGCGGTCAGCAGCGGCACCACCAGTTTGAACACCGTGATGAAGGTGTTGCTTTTGGCGAACAGCGCGACCGTCCAGAAGTTCAGGAGGGTGTACAGGACCATGAACAGCGTGGAGGCGATCAGGCCGCTGATGGTGAGGGTGCCGTTCGTGACGAGGCCCTTGGCCCATGGGAACGACCACCCGGCCATGTACTGCACGCTGGCGACCGCCTCGATGGGGGGGATGGCGAGCATGCTGAGCCAGTTTGACCAGCTGGCGAGGACGCCGGCGAAGGGTCCGTGGGAGTACTGGGCGTAGCGGCCCATACCGCCGGATTCGGGGTACATGGCGCCCAGTTCGGTGTAGGTGAGGGCGATGGTCAGCATCATGACCATGCCGATCACCCACGCGAACACGGCGGCGGGGCCGGCGATCTTGGCGGTGTTGTACGCGCCGAACAGCCACCCGGAACCGATGATGGACCCGAGGGCGGTGAACAGGAGGGCCAGCGGCGTGATGGTCCGCCGCGGCTTGACGGTGGTTGTGCTCAAGGTGTCCCTTCCCTGCCGCGCGGGGCGGCAGTCGTTGAATGAAACTGTGGCGTTCCAAAACGTACCGCGCCACTGTAGCGGCGCGGTGAGCGTAACCTGAGTTTCAATCTAAACAGGGCGGCCTTGCAGCGCGCTTCAGACGTTCGAGGTGCTTTCGGTCAGCCACCCCATGAACTCCGGCAGGGCGCGGTCCATGGGCAGCGCGATGATTTCAGGAATCTCGTACGGGTGCAGCTGGCGGACGCGCGCCTCCAGGTCCGGGTAGCGCTCCCCAGTCGTCTTGATGAGCAGCAAGGCCTCGCGGTCCTCCGCGACCTCGCCCGCCCAGCGGTACACGCTGTGCACCTCGTTTACCACGTTCACGCACGCTGCCACGCGCTCCTCCACCAGCGTGCGCGCCAGAGCGTGCGCCGCGTCCGGTGGGAGCGTCACCAACACAACCAGAGACATAAGTGCCCCCAGCATACCGTCCACTCACCAACCGCCCGCCGAACCTTCAGGGAACACCAATGCGGCGAAGGCGACGCCCGATGTGGGCGCCGCCTCCCTCCACCCGCGTGGGTCAGCGGTTCATGATGTGAATGGCCTGCTTGTGCACGGCCTCGGCCGCTTCGAGGACGCTCTCGCCGAGCGTCGGGTGCGCGTGCACCGTCAGGGCAATGTCCGTGGCGGTCGCGGCCATTTCGAGCGCGAGGCCGGCCTCGCCGAGCAGGTCGCTGGCGTGCGGCCCGACGATGTGCACGCCGAGCAGCAGGTCGGTGCCTTCCTCGACGACCATCTTCACGAACCCGTCGGTGCTCTGCAGGGTCATGGCGCGGCCGGAGGCGCTGAGCGGGAACACGCCCGTCTTGACCTGGAAGCCCTTTTCCTTCGCTTCGGCTTCGGTGAGGCCCACCCACGCGAGTTCCGGGCTGGTGTACACCACGCCGGGAATCGCGACGGCGTCCTGCTCGGCGGGCTTGCCGGCGATGACTTCCGCGGCCACGAGGCCTTCTTTCATGGCCTTGTGCGCGAGCATGGGGTTCCCGGCGACGTCGCCGATGGCGTAGATGTGCGGGACGTTCGTGCGCTGCTGACGGTCCACGGTGATGAACCCACGGTCCGTGACCTGCACGCCGGCCGCTTCGGGGTTCAGGCCGGCCGTGCGGGGGCGGCGGCCCACGGCGACGAGCACGCGGTCGTACACCTCGGTGGTCTTCTCGCCCGTCTGGACGTTCTCGATTTCGACGTGCAGCTCGTTGCCCTTGCGTTCGAGCTTGTTCGCCTTGGTGCTCGTGGCGATCTCGATGCCCTGTTTCTTCATGGACTTCGTGAATTCGCGCACGGCGTCGGCGTCCGCGCCGGGGATGACGTTCGGCAGGAACTCGATGACTTTCACCTTGCTGCCGAGGTTGGTGTACACGTGCGCGAACTCGAAGCCGATGACGCCGCCGCCGATGGCGAGCATGCGCTCCGGCACTTCGGTGATGGTGAGCGCGCCGGTGCTGTCCACGACGCGGTCCTGGTCGACGTCGAAGCCGGGGAGGCGCGCGGGCTCACTGCCGGTCGCGATGATGATGCTGCTCGCGGTGTACGTCTTGTCGCCGACCCGCACGGTGTTGGCGTCCACGAAGGACGCCTGGCCGATCAGGTGCGTGACCTTGTTCGCCTTGAACAGGCTGCTGACGCCGCCCGTGAGTTTCTTGACGATGCCGTCCTTCCAGCCCATCAGCTTGCTGATGTCCATGCGGGTCTCGCCGAACGTCAGGCCAAAGTCGGCCGCGTGGCGGCTGGCAGCAAGCTGCTCGCCCGCGTGCAGGAGGGCTTTCGTGGGGATGCAGCCGACGTTCAGGCAGACGCCGCCGACCTTATCCATTTCCGCGCACGCGACCTTCAGGCCGAGTTGCGCGGCGCGAATGGCGGCGTGATACCCGCCGGGGCCAGCACCGATCACGAGCACATCAAAGTCCATGCGTTCAGTCTAACGTGCGTTTGGTGCCCGCAACCCACGCGGGCGACAGGTCAGGCCCCGCGCATTCACAGTCGGGAATGGTGAATGCGCGCAGGCGCCAACGTGACACGCTGGCGCCATGCAGATAACCGGCGTGTCCGGCACGGGCACCTCGTCGGTCATCGAAGAACTGGCGCGGCGCGGCCTGAACGCCAGCGCCACCGACACCGATGAGTCGAGCAAAGGAACACGGCGTGCCTCGCCAGGCGGAGGCATGCCCGAGCGGGACTGGGGTAGCACGGGGACCGCATACAAGCCCTGCTCAGCATCCTGAGCTCCTCGCCTGCCCGGGTGCTCATCAAACCAGGGGCTGTTCGTGCCTCTGCTGGAGCAGGTGGCGCTGCTCACCGCGTCGCTTGGTGTCCTGCTGGCCACTTGACCGCCCGGACGAATATACATAGAGCATGTGCGGGCTGTGGAGCCGCTTCTACAGCGTCGGGCCACGCTCGCGCTGGGCACCTCCGCGCCAAGCGGGCTGCAGGGCGCGGGCACCGTCGTGGCCTTTTCATCCGCTGCCGGCCCGTATCCGTGAGGATGGGCGGCATGCGTCTGCTTCCCGTGGCCCTGCTGCTTTCCTCCGCGCTGGCGGCGGCTGCGCTGCTCACGCGTGCCGGGTGGCAGGCACAGGCGGGCGTGCCGCGCGTCACCGGGTACGGCGCGCACGGCGATGGTCAGCTGATCGGCGGGGCGGACGGGGCCGGGCGGTTCCGCCTGGCGCTGGAACGCCGCACGCGGGCCGGGACGCACATCGCCTGGGGCGCGCGCGGTCTCGGGGAGGCCGCGCGCGCCCACGTGCTGCGCGTGCCCGGGTACATGCCCAGGGACATTGTCGTGCAGACCTGCCGTGCGGAGGCGTGCGCGGTGGTGGGCCTCGGTGCCCACACCGGCCAGGAGGTCTGGCGTGAACCAGGCCGGGTGGCGCGGCAGGCGGGCGTGGCCGTGTACATCGTGGGTGAGGGGCGGACGGTGCGCCGAAACCTCCTGACGGGCGAGCGCAGCGAGCAGTAGGTACAGGCGCCAAGCAGGAGGGCCAGCCGACACTGGCTGGCCCTCCTGGTGCGCGATTTACATCGCTTCGAGCATGAGGCGGTCGGGGTTCTCGAGGAGGCGGATGACCTCCTTGCAGAAGCGCGCCGCTTCCGCGCCGTCCACGAGGCGGTGATCGAAGCTGAGCGACAGGTACATCATGTGCGCCACTTCGATCTCGTCGCGGTCGTTCACGATGGGGCGTTTCACGATGCTGTGGACGCCCATGATGGCGGCGTCCGGGACGTTGATGATCGGGAAGCTGAACAGCGCACCGATGGAGCCGATGTTCGTGACGCTGAAGGTGCTGCCGGCCATTTCCTCGGGCTTGAGTTTGCCGTCCTTGGCGCGGCCGCCGATGTCGCTGATTTCGCGGGCGAGCGTCATGACGCTTTTGGTGTTCACGTCGCGGATGACGGGGACCATCAGGCCGGCGTCGGTGGCGACGGCCATGCCGAGGTTCACGTAGTCCTTCAGGACGATTTCCTGCGTGGCCTCGTCGAAGCTGCTGTTGAGGCTGGGGAATTTGCGCAGCGCGGTGCTGATGGCCTTGAAGATGAACGGCAGGTAGCTGATCTTCACGCCGTTCGCTTCGGCTTCGCCCTTGATGCGCGCGCGGAACTGCACGAGCTTCGTGAGGTTCACCTCGTCGACGGTGAGGGTGCGGACCGTGTAGAGGTGGCTGGCGAGCATCTGGTTGCTGATGGCGCGGCGCATGCCGCGCAGCGGCACGCGCGTTTCGCGGTCCTCGTAGCCTTTGGGCGTCTTGTACTGCACGGGCGGGACGGGCATGCCCGCGCCGGGCGTGGCTTTCGCGGCGGGCGCGGCGGGCTGCTGCTGCGCGGCGGCGTGCTGGTGCACGTCGAGAACGCGGACGCGGCCGTTGGGGCCGCTGCCGGGCACCTGCGTGATGTCGAGGCCGAGTTCGCGGGCGAGCTGGCGGGCGGCGGGCACGGCGAGGACGCGGCCGTCCGTGCGGGGCGCGGCGGTTTCGGTGCGGGCGGCGCCGCTCAGGACGGGCATCTTCACGGTTTCGTCACCGGCGAAGGCCTTGAAGAGGCTGGTGTCGTCGGCGTCGTCGGTGGTGTTGCCGGATTCGACGATGCTGCGTTCTTCCTGCGCGGTGACGGGCAGGGTGTCGGTGGTGGTGGGGTTCTCGGCAGTGGTCTGGAGCGCCTGCGCGGTGGACCCGGCCGCCTGCGTGGCGCCGCTGCCGTCCTCGATGATGGCGATGGCGGCGTGCACGGCGACGACGTCGCCTTCCTGCGCGAGGCGTTTGGTGAGGGTGCCCGCGTAGGGGCTGGGGAGTTCCACGGTGACCTTGTCGGTCATGACTTCGCACAGGGGTTGTTCGGCGGTGATGGTGTCGCCTTCCTGCACGAGCCACTTCAGAATTTCACCCTCGACGACGCTCTCCGCGAGTTCGGGGAGCAGCACTTCCTTGGCCATGGTTGTCTCCTGAAATACAGAACGGCCCGTGGTGGCGCCGTCAGTGAAGGACGAAGGCGCGCAGCGCGCCGTACGCGATGAGAATGACGCCCAGCACCTGAATCCACCGTTCCCCGCGGGCGTACACGAACGTGGTGACGCCGAGGGCTGCGAGGAGCGCGCCGATCAGGACGCTGTTCCACGGCGGGCTCAGGCGGTCCGCGAAGGCGTACAGCCCGAAGCCGATCATGAGCCCGACGGCGCCCATGAGCTGGCGGTACAGGTTCATGGGCGGCTCCGGGGGGGGGTGGGGGGGTGGGTCATGGAGGTCAGTACGAGAGGAGCTGCGCGGCTTCGCGCAGGATGCGGTTGACGCCCGGCAGGTACGTTTTGTCCTGCACGTACGGGTACGGCGTGTCGAAGCCGGCGACCTGCCCGACGGGGGCGAGGAGCGCGTCGAACGCTTCGCGCTGCACGGTGTACGCGACTTCGCCCATGAAGTTCGAGATGCGCGGCGCTTCGCTGATCAGGAGGGCGCGGCCGGTTCTGGCGACGCTTTCGAGCACGAGGTGCTTGTCCCAGGGGACGAGGGAGCGCAGGTCGATGACTTCGGCCTGCACGCCGGACGCGGCGAGCGCCTCGGCGGCGCGTTCCACGTCGGGCATGACGCCGCCGTACCCGATCAGGGTGAGGTCGGTGCCGGCACGGCGGATGACGCCCTTGCCGAGTTCCACGATGTAGTCGCCGGTGGGCACCTCGCCTTTGGCGGCGCGGTACAGGCGTTTGGGTTCGAAGTAGATGACGGGGTCGTCGCTGCGAATCGCGGCTTTCAGCAGGCCCTTGGCGTCGTAGGGGGTGCTGGGCATCACGACTTTCAGGCCGGGGGTGTGCGTGAAGTAGCTTTCGGGGCTCTGGCTGTGGTGGTGCCCGCCTTTCACGCCGCCGCCGGACGGCGTGCGGATCACGAGGGGCGCGCTGAACTGCCCGCCGCTGCGGTAGCGGATTTTCGCGGCCTGGCTGATGATCTGGTCGAAGCCGGGGCCCATGTAGTCCGCGAACTGGATTTCCGCGACGGGGCGCATGCCGCGCACGGCCATGCCGACGGCGGCGCCGACGATGCTGGCTTCGCTGAGCGGCGTGTCGAACACGCGTTTCGCGCCGAATTCGCTCTGGAGGCCTTGGGTGGCGAGGAACACGCCGCCGCGGGCGCCGACGTCCTCGCCGAACAGCACGACGCGTTCGTCGCGCGCGAGTTCTTCACGCAGGGCCTGCGTGACTGCCTGGATGAGGTTCATCTGGACCGTTTCGGGCTGCGTGCCGGTCATGGTCGCCTCCGGTTTCTCGTGCGTGGCGGTCATCACGCCTCCTGCTCGGCGCGGACCAGTTCGAACTGGTCGCGGAGGTGCGTGGGGGTGTCGCTGTACACGTCGTCGAACATGATGCGCCAGTCGGGGAAGCCGCTCGCGTCCGCTTCGCGCACGGCCGCTTCGATTTCGGCGTGCGTGTCCTGGATGAGTTGCGCGCGTTCGTCCGCTTCGATGCCCTGGCCGAGGTGGTCGAGGTAGGCCTCGAAGCGGCGGATGGGGTCGCGGCTCGTCCACGCCTCGACTTCGTCGCGGGTGCGGTAGAACTTCTCGGCGTCGGCGTCGGCGTTGCTGTGGCTGCCGACGCGGTACGTGAGGCACTCGATGAGGGCGGGACCCTCGCCGCGGCGCACGCGGTCCGCCACGTGCTGCACAACCTCCTGCACGGCGATGACGTCGTTGCCGTCCACGTAGTAGCCGGGCATGCCGTACGCGCGGGCCTTGATGTGGATGTTCTCGCTGGCGGTCTGGGCGTGCACGGGCACGCTGATGGCCCACTGGTTGTTCTCGCAGATGAACAGGCAGGGAGCGCCGTTCACGGCGGCCATGTTCATGCCGGCGTGCCAGTCGCCTTCGCTGGTGGCGCCGTCGCCGAAGGTGCAGATGGTGATCTCGTCGGTGCCGAGGTACTTCTGCGCCATGGCGGTGCCGGCGGCGGGCGCGACCTGGTTGGCAATGCTGCTGCTGATGGACATGAAGTTGAAGCGCGCGTCGCCGAAGTGGTGCGGCATCTGGCGGCCCTTGTTCAGGTCGTTGTTGCTGCCGAGGCACTGGCTGACGAGGTCGCGGATGGGGATGCCGAGTGCGAGGCCGATGCCCTGGTCGCGGTAGTACGGCCAGATCCAGTCGTGTTTCGCGCGCATGCCGCGGGCGATGCCGACCTGGGTGGCTTCCATGCCGCTGGCCTGGGCGTAGAAAGTGGTGCGGCCCTGGCGCAGGAGAGTGACGAGTTTCTTGTCGAATTCGCGGGCGCGGAGCATGTCACGCCACAGGGCGCGCAGGGCGTCCGGGGAGTGTTGGGGCGTGGCGTCTCCGATTGGGGTGCCGTCGTCGCCGATGCGTCGGATCGGTTCGGTCGTGAACGGCTGGATCATGAGGCCTCCTGATGGTGGGCGGCGTGGACCGGGCCTTGACGACCGTGGCCTACCTAACGCCCGTTAGGAGTATACGGTGCCGGTGGTGTCCTGCACCACGTCCTGCGCCAGCGTTACTCTGACACGGACGCCTCCGCACGGGGGGCATAGCTGGCATCTGTAAAGTACAGCCCGTGCGGGGGCACATTCGGGCCCGCCCCGGACCGCGCCCGGCCCACCAGGATGCCCGCCACGTCGGACGCGCCCAGGCGCCCCTCCCCCACCATCAGCAGGGTGCCCACGATGCCGCGCACCATGTGCCGCAGGAAACTCTCGCCGCGCACATGCACTTCCAGCAGCGGCCCAACCGGGCGGACCTCCAGGGCGTGCAGGCGACGCACCGTCTGCCGCTCCTCGCGCGTGGCGAACGCCGCGAAATCATGCTCGCCGAGCAGCTGCGTCGCCGCCACCTGCATGGCGGCCACGTCCAGCGGGGCGTGGACCAGTAACGCCCGCCCCGCCCAGAGGGGCTGGCGTTGCGGCGCGTTCAGCACCCGGTAGCTGTACGCCCGCTCGGTGCAGCTGAAGCGCGCGTGGAAGTGCGCAGGGGCGGGCGCGGCGTCCAGCACGGCCACGTCGGTCGGCAGGTGGGCGTTCAGGGCGCGCGCGAGGCGCGCTGCGGGGATGCGCGCGGACGCGCTCAGGGCGTCCACGTGCACGGGCATCGCCTCGGCGTGCACGCCCGCGTCCGTACGGCCGGCCGCGACGGGCCGGAATGCCTGCATGCCCAGCGCCTTGAACGCGGCGTGCAGGTCGTCCTGAACGCTGCGGGCGTTCGGCTGGGATTGCCACCCGGCAAAGTGCGTGCCGTCCCACTGCACCGTGAGGCGGTAGCGGACGTGCGCGCTGGGAGGGGCGTATGTGGGGGCCGTCATGGCGCTCAGGGTACGGGATTTCCCGCGCGCGGCAGCGTGCTTGAAGGCTGACGGGCCATGAGGTGCATGTAAGAAAAGTGTGTGATTTTTCAACGTACCTTGGAGGCAACGCCCCCGAGGAGACCCCCCAGCTGTGACCACCTACGTCCCCACCATGATGTTCCCCGGCATTCCGACGCTGCCCGCCGCGCAGACCCTGCCCGAAGGCGAACTGTACACCTTCCGCTTCAACAACGGTTACGGCGCGCACGTCATGCGCGCCCCGAACCTCACCTTCGAGCTGGCCGCGCTCAGCTTCGCGCGCGGTCAGGGGGAGCCCATCTACGACCTGCCGTTCTGCGAGGACGTCGCCATTGACCTCACCATCGAGCAGGCCGCTGCGCTGATCCGCCGTCTGGAGGCGCTGCCGCGCCACCCGCAGCTCAGTGACGCCCTGATGCACGAAGAGTTCTGAGCCGCTGGTCCGGCAGGGCCCGGGCACGCCGCAGCACATGAGGTTTGTTTAAAACCTCCTTGCTGCGGCGCTCACGTTCAGGGTACGCTCGGCGCACATGCGTCAACTTGCCGTGTTCACCGGTCTTCTGGCCACGCTGCTGAGCAGCGCCGCCACGGCCCAGACCCTGGAAGCGCAGCTGGTCAACCGCCTCAACGCCATTCGCGCGCAGGGCGTCACCTGCCCCGGCAGCGGCCGACGCCCCGTCGCGGGCACGCTCAGCTGGACCCCCGCCCTCGCCAGGAGCGCGAACACCCAGGCGGTGTACATGGCCGCCAGTGGCCGCATCACGCACACCGGACAGGACGGCAGCACGCCCCGCGTCCGCGCCGCCAGCGTCGGCGTGAACGCCGTGAGCGTCACCGAAATCATCTACATGAACAGCGGCCTGAGTGCCGACGCGGCCATCAACTGGTGGCTGAACTCCCCCGTGCACTGCTTCTACATGACCGACGCGCGGTACAACCACGTGGGCGCCAGCGTCATCCGCGGCCCGCGCGGCACCGCGTACGTCATGACCCTCAGCAGCCAGCCGAAATAACGCCCGGCGCGCCCTACCGACCAGCCAGGTGCAGGGTCGTGCCCGTCACGCACCACCCGGCCGGCTGCACGAGCATGCGGACGAGCGCGGCCACGTCCCCGGCGCTGAGCGGGCGGGCCTGCCCGGACGGCAGGTCCGCGTGGACGGCGTTCACGGTCAGGCCGCGCCGCGCCGGCTCGGGCGTCCACGCGGGCGGCCCGCCGAGCGTCACGTGCACCAGCCGGCCCTCGCCGCGCTCGCCGAGCCGATCGGCGACGCGCCGGGCGAGCGCGGCGGGCAGGGCGGCGTCCGGGGCGCTGACCGTCACGAGCACGTCCAGGGTGCGGTACACCCACGTGAGTTCGTCGAGGGCGCGGCTCAGGGTGTCCTCGGTGAAGGCGTCATCTAGGGCGAGAAAGATGAAGTCGTTGAGTTCGGCGACGTTCTTCGCCCAGAGGGTCGGGGGGCCCTGCACGGCCACGCGCAGGCCGTCCGCACGCAGGTCGCGCGCGATGGCGAGGCCGACGTCGTCGGTACCGCCGGCAATCAGGGCAACACGGGAGAACATGCCTGAGCTTAGAGCCTGCCCGGGGCCAGGCGCGTGGCCCGGGTCCACGCGCCCTCCAACTTCCTAACGTTCGTTATGCTGGGCGCATGCAGGGGAACCAGCAATGACCAAGGTGTATGAGAGTGGGCGGGCGGCGCTGTCGGACGTGGTGCACGACGGGCAGCTCATCGCGGTGGGCGGCTTCGGGCTGTGCGGCATTCCCGAAGCGCTCATCACCGCGCTGCGCGACACCGGCGCGCGCGACCTCACCGTCGCCAGCAACAACGCCGGCGTCACCGACTTCGGCCTGGGCGTGCTGCTGCACACCCGCCAGATCCGCAAGATGATCAGCAGCTACGTCGGCGAGAACGCCGAATTCGAACGCCAGTACCTCGCCGGCGAACTCGACGTGGAATTCACCCCGCAGGGCACCCTCGCCGAGCGCCTGCGGGCCGGCGGCGCCGGCATTCCCGCCTTCTACACCAAAACCGGCGTGGGCACCCCGGTCGCCGACGGCAAACCCACCGCGGAGTTCGACGGTGAAACGTACCTGCTGGAGCGCGCCATTCGCGCGGACGTCGCCCTGGTCAAGGCCTGGCGGGGCGACCGCGCCGGGAACCTGATTTACCGCAAGACCGCCCGCAACTTCAACCCGATGGTCGCCACCTGCGGGCGCGTCACCATCGCCGAAGTCGAGGAGCTCGTCGAGGTTGGCGAACTCGACCCGGACCAGATTCACACGCCGGGCATCTTCGTGCAGCGCGTCGTCCACCACCCCACCCCCGAGAAACGCATTGAGCAGCGGACGGTGCGTCACTGATGCCCTGGACCCGTGAGCAGATGGCGGCGCGCGCCGCGCAGGAGTTGCAGGACGGCATGTACGTCAACCTCGGCATCGGGCTGCCCACCCTGGTCGCCAACCACCTGCCGCCCGGCGTGAACGTCACGCTGCAGAGCGAGAACGGCCTGCTGGGCATCGGGCCCTTCCCCACCGACGCCGAGGTCGACGCGGACCTGATCAACGCCGGGAAGCAGACCGTGACCGCCACGCCCGGCGCCAGCTTCTTCAGCAGTGCCGACAGCTTCGCCATGATTCGCGGCGGGCACGTGGACGTCGCGATTCTGGGGGCCATGCAGGTCAGCGCGCGCGGGGACCTCGCCAATTGGATGATTCCCGGCAAGATGGTCAAGGGCATGGGCGGCGCCATGGACCTCGTGGCGGGCGTGCGCCGCGTGGTGGTCCTGATGGAACACACCGCCAAGGGCGGCGCCCAGAAGCTCCTGCCGGCGTGCACCCTGCCGCTCACGGGTGTGCGCGTCGTGCACCGCATCATCACGGACCTCGCTGTCCTCGACGTCACCCCCACCGGCCTGCGCCTCGTCGAACTCGCCCCACACGTCTCCTTCGAGGAGCTCCAGCGCAACACCGGGGTCGACATCCAGCAATAAAAAAACCGCCTTCCTCGGCGGTGATAACCTCATATTACCGCCGTATGCAGGATTGATCAAGTCCATGCAGCGAACCGGCCCCTACACTGACGTGTGCCCTGGAGCCATCCCGCGCTGGTCCTGCGCCTGATCCTGCTGCTGATCCTCAACGAGTTCGTCCGCTCCGGCTTCTTCGTGGCGTTCCTGCCCCTCCGGAGCGGCGAATTCGCCCTGACGACCGGCACCGTCGGCCTGATCGTCGGCGGGCACTACCTCGCGGACGCCCTCGCCAAAGGACCCGTCGGCGTCCTCACGGAACGCTGGGGCGTCGGGCGCCTGCTGGTCGCCGCGGCCCTCGCGGGCCTGCTGCTCGTCGCCTTCACCCTCGCCGCGCTGTCCTGGGTGGTGCCGCTCGCCCTCAGCGTCCTGTGGGGCCTCACCTTCACCGCCATGTGGCCCGGCATCATGACCGTCGTCAGCCGCGACGCCCACGAAGGCCAGCAGGCCCGCGCCCTCAGCCTCACGACGCTCAGCGCCACGCCCGGCATCGCCCTCGGCGCCGTCGGCGTCGGCGTCCTGATGCGCAACGCCCCCGCATTCGCCTTCCCGGCCCTGCTCACCGCGCAGGTCCTCGCGCTGCTCGTCGCGCTGAGCCTCGTAAACCTGCGCGTCCCGCCCGCCGCGCGCGCCACCCCCCGACGCTCCTGGGCGGACGTCGCCGGACTGCTCCCTCCCGCCATACTCCAGACGCTCGCGCCCGGCCTGATGATGACGCTGTTCTACCCCTTCCTCGACCGCATCGGCGTGACCTTCCGCGACCTGCTGCTGCCCGGCCTGCTCGCCGCCGCGCTCGCCGCCGCCGTCGTCCCCCTCGCGGGGCGCCTCGCGGACCGCACCGCGCCCCGCACGGCGCTCCTGCCGGGCCTGCTCGCCCTCGCCAGCGCCTTCACGCTCCTCGCCCTCCCCCACCCCGAAACGCGCCTGTACCTGATCCTCCCGCTGTTCGCCGCCGGATTCGCCGCATTCACCGCCGGCTGGAACGGCCTGCTCGACCGCACCCTCCCGCAGGAACACCGCTCCGCCGCGTGGGGCACCGTCATGACCTTCGAAACGCTCGGCTACGCCATCGGCCCGATCATCGGCGGATTCGTGTGGCAGTTCGCAGGCGCGCCCGGCACCTTCGCCCTCGGCGCCGCCCTCTACCTCACCGCGCTGCTGCTGCACGCCCTGCGGCGTACCCGTGCGCGCGCCTCCACCCACGCGGCGGAACTCCCCGGCCACTGACCGCAGCGGCGTACGCTGAGCCATGCCCCGAACTGCGTACGCCGTGCCGCCCCGCCGCGCGGGGGCCCTCACCGTCCCCGCCGGCCAAGCGGGCGCGCTCGCCGGCGCGCCCCTGTCCGCCACCGCCTTGGCCGTCGCGCCCACCGCGGCTGCCGCCCACGCGGTCGCGCCCCTCGGCGCGGGCGCCCTCGCGGGCGCACTCGGCACCCTGAGCAGCCAGTCCCTCGCCCCACTCGCCGTTGGCGCGCAGGCGGTCGCAGCGCTCGCCGTGGGCCTGCAGACCGTCGCGCCCGGCGCCGTCGCAGTGCAGGCCCTCGCGCCCTTCTCGGTGGGCGTGCAGGTCATCGCGCCCGGCGCGGTGGGCGTGCAGCTGGCCGCACCGTTCACGCTAGCCCTCCAGGTGCGTGCGCCGTTCAGCCTGGCGCTGCGGTTCCCAGGGCAACGCGGCCTCAAGGGGCCGCCGGGTCACGCATGAGTGTTATCAAGCGGCGGCTCTGAGCGCCGTGTGATCCATGCCGGGTGCGGACCGGCGCCAATACGCCGAACTGGTGGAGTCAGCATTGAGCTGACTCCGCTCTTTTGAAGTCCCGCGACTCCTCGGCACTTGACCATTCGCCCGGAGGAGCAAGGACACCAGCGGAGACTCATTCCAATCAAAAGTCATACGTATGGCGCAGTACTCTGACCGGTCTTTTTCTATCCGTGACATTTCCTTTTGTCATAAGCACAGCCAGAGGGGTTTATGCCTTGTGTGCTGTGGCGCTTATTGCTACGCACTCGATCGACGTCGCCGCATACAAGGAAAACGGTGATGATCTACGTCTTCGAGAACACCGGTTTTATGTTTCAGGCGTGTCCTTATCCGCTGAAAAGTCTCTTTCAATTCGGCGAAGGCGATCCAAGATCCTCAAATACTCAGTCGGGAGGTTTTTACTCCCAAGCCACTCATTCTCTGCGATTTCCACTGAAGACCGTGATTACCTACCCGGATCAAAGCATGATGTTCCAAGGCGCGAACGCAACCTATTCCAGCAGCCGTGACGACCACGATCAGGTGGCCATCCATGTCCGCGAGTCCTCACGAGTGACCACGTACGCAGTTCAAGATCCGAACCTGAGCCGGTTTTCTTACTGAAACGACCTCAGTGCCAGAAGCAGGTCACGCTGGAGAACCAGCGTCCTGTTCAGCGAGGATCTCACCAGTGCGAATCGCCGCGAGCAACCGCGCGTGGTCCCGCTCGGCGACGTCCGCGTAGGTCACCGCGAACGCCGCGACGCTCGCCTCGAACCCCTCCCCCTTGCCGAGGTAGCCGCCCACCCGCACGGCGTCCCCGGTGCGCGCGTGTGCGCGGGCAAGCGCCCACGCGCACAGCTCGGCGTACTCCTCCAGACCGCGCGGCGACACGCCTTCCAGTTCGAAACTGCCCTTCATGTCCCGCAGTTGCCGCACGTAGAACGCGTGGTCCCCGCGCGTCGCCCAGCCGAGAAACGGATCACCAGCGGCCTGCATCAGGCGCTGCCCACGCACGATGCGGTGCGCGGCGTTGCGCGCGCCGCACGGCGCCGTGAACGGCTCCAGCACGCTCGCGCGGGCTTCCTTGACCTGCAGGAACAGCACGTCGTCCGGGTTCTGGCCGTCGTCGGCGAGGAGCAGCAGCACCAGCACGCGCCGTCCGGCGCTGCCCACGCCCGTGACCTTCAACGCCCAGTCGGTCAGGTGGTAGCGGGCGAGGAGCACCCGGCGGTCCTCGGGGACGCTTTCGAAGTACCCGAGGCGGACTTCCTCCACCCACGCTTCTGCGTCCGGGTCGTTCGGGTGCGTGAGCAGCGGCGGCTCGTCGCGCACGCGCCAGCGTCCGTCCGGGCCGCGCGTCGCGAAGCGCGCGAGGGCGTGCTGCCCGGTGCGTTTGCGGGCGGTGCGGAACATCGCGTCGGTGAACGCGTCGTGGGCGGTGTCCGCGAGCGCTTCGTGCGCGTCAATGCGGTCGTACCAGATGTCCAAGTGCGTCATGTCCGCGTACGTGCGGGTGTGCAGGCGGTACGCGCGGGCGGCGCTGAGGGCGGCGTGCCGCGCGTCCGCTTCGCTGTGTCCGGCGGCGCGCGCGGCCAGCACGAGGCTGGCCGCGAGGCGTTTCACGTCCCACTCCCACGGGGCGGGGTGCGTTTCGTCGAAGTCGTTCAGGTCGAAGACGAGGTTGCGTTCGGCGGTGGCGAACGCGCCGAAGTTCGCGCAGTGCGCGTCGCCGCTCGCCTGGACGGGCCAGCCGGTGGTGGGCGTGCCGGACAGGTCGAAGGCCATCAGGCCGGCGGTGCCGCGGTAGAACGCGAACGGGCTGGCGCTCAGGCGCCCGTACCGCAGGGCGAGCAGGTGCGGGAGGACGCTGCGGTCGTTCGCGCGCAGGACCTGCAGCGGGTCGGGGCGGTCCGGGCTTGGCGTGAACGTCGCGTGGTGGCGGCGTGGGACGGCCTGCCGGCGCGCTTTGCCTTCGGCGTGCCGGTCCGCGCGGGACGCCTGGGGCGTCGTGGGCAGGACGTGCTGGGGCATGCCGTATCAGAGCACAGTGGCGCCGACAGGGTGGAGCAGGGGGGTAAGACGCACGGATGGAGTTGGTGCGGGCCGTGGACCTGACGGCGTGGCGTGCGGACGCAGACGCGTTCCTGCGGGCGCAGGAAGTCCTGCATGTCCTGATGCTGGGCGTCGCGGGCGGCGCGCAGACCGCGCGGTTCGCAGCGACCGTACGGGAGGGGAGGCAGGTGATTGGCGCGGCGCTCGCGGTGGGCGACCGGCTGCTTCTGTCGGACGGCCCGCCGGAGGCGTTCGAGGTGCTGGCGAGCGCGGCGCTGGGTGGAGCCGCGCGAGTCATGGGCCCGCCCGAGAGCGTGCACGCCCTGCTCACGGCGGGTGGGGCTGCGGCGCCCCTGGCGCGTGAGGCCTGTACGCCATTCACGAGCCGCCGCGCGGGCCGGACGCGCCCGGCGCGTGCCGCGCGGCGACCCTGGATGACCTGCCTGTGTTGAGCGGCTTGCTGCGGGCGTTCTCGGCGGAGGCCCTGCCGGGCGACCCGCCCATGACGGCGGGGGCCGCCGAGGCGCACCTCCGCGCGGGCATCACGGTGGGCTCGTTTTTCGTGTGGGTCGTGAACGGCGAGGTAGAGGCGCACACTGCCCTGACGGGGCCGACGCGCGCGGTGGGCGGGGGGGCCGCGTGAACGCCGTGTACACCCGTCCGGCGGTGTGCGGGCGCGGGTACGCCGGGGCCCTGACGGCGGCCGTGACGCGGGAGGCGTTCGCGGCGGGCCGAGCGTTCGTGGCGCTGTACACGGACCTCACGAACCTGGTCAGCCACCGCGTGTACCGCCGTCTCGGGTACACGTGGGTCGGCGCGAGCCCTCACGCGCGGGTGCAGGACGCACATCTAAAGATTCGGCGGTATGCCCGTTTTCCGCGCGGGCGGTACACTGGGCCTCAATGGAGCGTCCTGGGTCGCGACGGAGGTGGGCGTGAATTACGCGGCGACGCTGGCAGTGCTGGTGATCCTGTCGTTCTTCTTTCCGCTGGTCGTGCGCATCGCGAACGAGTACGGCGTGCCGGAGACGGTCATCACGATCGCGGTCCTGGCGGCGCTGACGTTCCTGGTGTCGAGCGGCATCATCCGCTGGCGCGTGGGGCGGCACCGCACGGACCTGGAACGCCTGGACACGGCGCGCGCCCAGGTGCTGATGGACCCGGAGGACCCGCGCGCGTACTACGTGGACGGCGAGCACCTCGCGCAGATGCTCCTGAAGCTGGACCGTCGGCGCGAGGCGGCGCAGATCGTGGACCGTTACGCGTGCCTGGGTGGCGCGCGCGAGAGTGAGATCGTGGCCCTGCGTGAGGCGCTCACCCGCACGGAATGGTACCGGAGGAGGAATTCGTGAAGGCGTACAAAGGCATCGTGGAGGACGGCGTGGTGGTCCTCGTGGAGGGCGTGCAGCTGCCGGAGGGAACGATCGTGACCGTGACGGTCGGCGAGGCGGAGCTGCTGCGCGCGCGCATCACGAACGCCCTGCGCGGGAAGCGGAAGGTGAAGGTCCGCATGAAACCGGTTACGCCGGGCCTCGTCATGAACGCCGCGCCGACCGAGGAGTGACGCGGTGACCGTGGACGCGCAGGACCGTGGCGTGCGGGTGTGGCTGGTGCCGACCCCGGTGGGGAACCTCGGGGACATTACGTTCCGGGCGGTGGAGGTGCTGCGCGGCGCGGACGCGGTGGCGTGCGAGGACACGCGCCGCACCGGTGCGCTGCTCACGCACCTGGGCGTGAGCCGACCGCTGGTGCGCCTGGACGCGCACACCATGGGGCGGGCGGGCAGCGTGCTGGAACGCTACCCGCGCCTCGCGTACGTGTCGGACGCGGGCACGCCGGGCGTGTCCGACCCGGGTGCAGAACTGGTGCGCGTGGCGCTCGATGCGGGCGGGGACGTGGAGGTCCTGCCGGGCGCGACGGCGTTCGTGCCGGCGCTGGTGCTGTCGGGCCTGCCGACCGCGCGCTTCACGTTCGAGGGGTTCCTGCCGCGCAGCGGCCGGGACCGGCGGGAGCGGCTCGCGGCGGTCGCGGCGCGCGCGGAAACGACGATTCTGTACGAGAGCCCGCACCGCCTCGCGGACACGCTGGCCGACCTCGCGGGGGCGTGCGGCGCGGCGCGGCGCGCGTCGGTCACGCGGGAACTCAGCAAGAAGTTCGAGGAGACGGCGCGCGGCTCCCTCGCGGAACTCGCGGCGCGCTTCGCGGAGGGCGTGCGCGGCGAGATCGTGGTCGTTGTGGAAGGCTGCCCCGTCACGGACGACGCGGGGGTGGACATTGCCGATCTGGAGGGGCTCGCGGTGGACCTGGCCGGGCAGGGGAAGTCCGCGCGAGATATACGTGACTTGTTGCAGGCGCAGGGTTTACGTAAAAATGACGCTTACGAACTGGCCGTGCGTGCCGTGAACGCGGCGCGCACGCCCTGAACGTCAACCCCGGAGGCCCCCTCATGACCATCAAACGCATCGCCGTGCTCACCAGCGGAGGGGACGCCCCCGGCATGAACGCCGCGATCCGCGCCGTCGTCCGCTCCGCCACCTCAAACGGCATCGAAGTCGTCGGCGTCCGCCGCGGCTTCCAGGGCCTGCACGAAGGCGACATGAGCCTGCTCGGCCCGCGCGACGTCGCCAACACCATTCAGCGCGGCGGTACCATCCTGCTCACCGCCCGCAGCCGCACGTGGCGCAGCCCCGAAGGCCGCGCACTCGGCGCCGAACACCTCCGCAAGTGGCACGTGGACGGCCTCGTCGTCATCGGCGGCGACGGCTCCTTCCACGGCGCGCACTACCTCATGGAAGAACACGGCATCCCCGTGATCGGCCTGCCCGGCACCATCGACAACGACCTGTACGGCACCGACCACACCATCGGGTACTTCACGGCCGTCGAAACCGCCCTGGACGCCGTCGACAAGCTCCGCGACACCGGCGCCAGCCACGAACGCATCTTTGTCATCGAGGTCATGGGCCGCCACGCCGGCCACATTGCCCTGGACGTCGCCATCGCCGGCGGCGCCGAGGAAGTCTTCATTCCCGAGGACGAGAAGCCGGTGGCGGACATCGTGCACGTTATTCAGGAGAGCCTGCGCAAGGGCAAGGCGAGCAGCATCGTGATCGTCGCCGAGGGGTACCCGGGCGGCGCGATGGGCGTCGCGAAAGCCATCGAGGACGGCACGGGCCTGGAAACGCGCGTCAGCATCCTCGGGCACATCCAGCGTGGCGGCACGCCGGTCAGCAGTGACCGCATCCTCGCGTCGCGCCTCGGGGAGGCCGCCGTGCAGGCCTTCATGGACGGCATTTCCGGCGTGATGGTGGGCCGCACGAACGGCGAGATCAGCTACACGCCGCTGCAGGACACCTGGGAGAAACGCAAGGACGTGAACCGCGACCTGTACCGCTGCGCGAAACTGCTCAGCGTCTGAGCGCGCACGTGCAGGCGGGGCCACTGGGTGTTCCCCGGTGGCCCCCGCTGTTGCTGACGCGAGGGTGCCGGGTGCAGGGCACGTCTGACGGCCCGGGCATGCGTTGACACTGGGAGTTCCCTTTGCTACATTACCTTTCGCCTAAGCAAGGGCGCACGGGAGTAGCTCAGTTGGTTAGAGCGCACGCCTGATAAGCGTGAGGTCGGCAGTTCAAATCTGCCCTTCCGTACCAGAAAGAGAAAACCCTGTCCTAGTGGCAGGGTTTTCTTGTTTTTCGGTTCGCCATCAGTACCTTACGCCTCCTCTGTCGTGCGCTCCCCAATAGAAGCCAAACACTGTCGGAAAGGAGCAGACGCATGGAAGCCACTGCCCTCTACGAACAGTTCGCTTATCACCTCCGAATTAAGCGCCGTAGCAAAAACACCCTGAATTTCTATGACGTATCCCGGAGGACACTCCATCGGTTCTTGGAGCAAGAAGGCATCACGCCGGATACTGACGAGCTTACCGTTACTCATCTCCGAGCTTTCCTTGTTTGGTTGGGAGATCAAGGTTTAGGCCCTGGAGGCATTCACGCTCAAGCAAGAGCACTCAAAGCGGTATTCAACTGGGGATTCAGGGAAGAGTTGTTAACCCGGAACCCTGCTGTGCGGCTTGAACTCCCGTCGTTGCCTAAGGAGCGCCAGCCAACAGTCACGGTAGAGGTCATGCGAAGCTTGCTGAAGGCCTGTAAAGGCACGGAGAGGCCCCTTAGAGACTCAGCAATCGTCCTGATGCTGCTGGATACCGGATTACGTGTTCACGAGCTTATTGGGCTGAAGTTAGAGGACTTGCAGTTCGAGCGAGGGCTAATCCGTGTGGTTGGCAAGGGGAATAAAGAGCGGTTTGTTCCGGTTGGTTCCAAAGCGATGAGCGCCACCAGTGCCTATCTCCGGCGAGAACGCAAACAGCGCCATCCAGGGGTCCCACACGTTTTCCTCAGCCGGAGCGGTGAAGTCATGACTCGCAGTGGTATCAGCATCCGGCTTGCTAAGCTCGCCAGAAGTACCGGGATAGAGAGAGAGGCTTGTGCCCCTCATGCGTTCCGACGAGGTTTTGCGGTCGAGTTCCTTCGCAATGGTGGCGATGTGTTCACATTGCAGCAAATTATGGGTCATAGCAGCCTTGATATGACCCGTCGCTATGTAACGTTTCTTGACGATGACCTGAAGGCGGCACACTTACGTTTCTCGCCTGTAGATAACCTCTGAAAATATTCCCAGTTGAGTCTCCTACCTGCGCTTGGGTAGGAGACTCCGATTAATTAATCCCAGTAATGCTTGTGAAAATTATTACTAATAGCGGTAACGCTTGTGCCGCTTGTGAAAAAGGAGAGTCAACACACATTTCGAAGCGAAGAAATAGTAAACTTGTTATATGAAAGGAGGGGAAAACACGAGGTTGCCAGACCGGAAATTGTTATCAAGGGCCAAAGAATTTTAGGATGGTGTCTACAACAGTATTTATATATTTCTAGTGGTTTTTAGTTTAAGCACCTATGAATGTATCCAGCAATTGATTGTTGTACTTAGTCACGTCTTGTGTATACGCTGTAGTCATGACCAAGTTAGATAGAGTTCTACCCGTTCGAATCAATCGCCATATGGATGATGCTTTAGAGTTACTCTCGAGGAAGAGTGGCTTTTCAAAGTCTGCTACAGTCCGTTGGTGTACTGCCATGTTTATTGATTATCTAGCCATTAAAGGAGAATTTGATGTTATACCAACCTACTCTGGTTACCAAAGATTTCTACGACATTGTGAAGAAGACGATTCCTGAAGCCCTTGCCGAACCCCGCTTTGCCTGTTTCCTTGACTATCTGCTTTTCAGCCGCTTTCTGGACGAAGATACTAATTATCGAGTTTGCCCTGAGCATCTTCTTGCTGATATGGAGGACTTGAGCCATAAACTTGATGGCAAGAGTCGAAATTACAATAGAGCCACTATCTTTCCCAAAGAATTTGAAGAGGCAACAGGTCTTCATCTCCTTAGCCAAGGTTATAGATTCAAAGATGGTCGGGCGAGCGCATATGAGATTGAGATTATTCCTGAGCCACTAAAAAATGCTCTTCAACTAGAACTACTCCATCCGCCCACTGATAAATCTCAGGGTGTTTATTTGGAGCGGGGCAAGCCCCTTAGTCTATCGGAACGACAGGATAAAAAACGGACGTTTATAGAGCGGAAAGAAAATTACATGAGCCGCACTGATGTTCCTAGACCTGATGTCTTTTACCTAAACGCATCTAGTCGCACCAGCACTTTTCTCAACCGACAACATAATGCTCGTCAAAAAGCTGCTGAGTCAGCAATTGAGGCTCTGCCAATATACGATGCTGACGGAAAAGCAAAACGTGGATATGTGAGTCAGATGCTCAGCTATCTACCAGATACTTTTGAGCCTTTTTACGAAGCCAAAGGCGACACGCACCGCATCTATACCAATGGCACGAGCTTGCAGAATCTCCCTTCTACCGTCCGAAAAGCAATTCTCGCTCCTTCTAAAAACTATGACCTCAAAGCCGCTCAACTCGCCATCATGGCTAAGCACTGGGAAGTTAGTGAGCTTCAGGCTCTACTTGAAAACGGTGAGGTCTGGAATACTCTTTGCCTCAGTCTAGGCGTACCGATAGGGGAAAAGGGCAAAATTAAGCGCCTAGTGTACTCGACTGCGTTTGGAATGAGTCCTGACAACTTAGCCATTCTCTACGGTCAGGCTTTGGGTCAGTTAAACTCCGACGCCACCAAAAATCGTCCAGACGAGAAAGCCCGTGCTCATTATCTGAACCTTCTCGAAAGCAATAAATATTTGGGGGCACTCCTACAAGGCCGCAAACGAGCTGCCAAAAGGATTAGCAGTACAAAGACAGCGAGAGATGCCGATGGCAAGGAACATAAACCAAGGGATTTCAGCAAAAGCATGGTTGGCGGTGGAAAATACCGAAGCATGCTGGCTTTCGAAATGCAGAGCCGAGAAAAATGGTTAATGCAGCCTGTGATTGACTTTGCTCAAGAGAACGAAGGGAAGATGCTGATTACCCTCTGGCTACACGATGGCGTCTACATCCACTTCTTCAAAGATGACCGCTCGGGGAAATTGGAGAAAGAAATGATTCGCCGGGTGAATGCGAGGGCGGAAGAGGCGGGCTATGCCACATCACTCGTACTTGATGCTTAACCTCAATACTTCACAGCCTGTGACGGCATCCGCCTAGAATCTGCCTTTGTGGAGCTTCAATACAACGATTTACAACAAAGGCTGGGGCAAAAATCCTAGCCAGGAGAATGAATTTTAATGGACAATCAACTCGAAAAAAATTATCAGGAAGCCCTGCACAAAACGCTAGACGCCCTGCTGGTGGCTACTTCCACGCTTGCGCTTATGAATGGGAACGCCACGCTCAAAAGCTCCTCTACGCAAAACTTTTCCAACGCAGTTCCTTCCGCTACTCCCACCCCAGGCGCAACGTATAAAAAACGTACGCAGCTTTTCTTGGATACGGGGGAAGAGCGGACAGTAGTAGCTACATACAAGCTCAACCTCAATAACCAATGGGAGCTTATGGATGTAAGGATTGAGGATGCTCCAGCAGCTTGACAACCCCTATGGAGACGACATCGCCATCCTACATTGCCGGTTTGACGTCTCCAAGGCGACGGTTCGGCAGGCACCTAGACGGTTTTATGCAGCAAGCATAGTTTAGGCTGAGGCGCACATGCCTCAAATCGTCCTTCAACCTTGTAGCGACCCTCAGGCGCAACGCAACCTTAAAAAAACCATGCTTCGCTCTGTTCCTACGCAGGAAATCTTGGAGCATGCAACGGACATGGATGTTAAACATCGCAGTTATTTTGAGGGCCGCTCCTCGGTGACTATTTGGGGCGTTAAGGAGAAGCTAGGACGTCCCAAACTACAGTGGGAGCGCATGAAGCGGGGCGATCTGGTGCTCTTTTATGCAAGTGGTAACTTCATCCTTGTTGGTACCATTGACTACAAGTTCACCTCCCCCAGCTTGGCGCATCATCTTTGGCCTGAGGAAGGCACCCCTCCTGAGTTCTCGTACAAGTTCCTGTACGTCGTCAAGAATGCTGTTCCACTGTTCACTGATAGCTCAAAGGGCCTGACAGGCGGGATAAACTCAGCCGGCCTTTTTAGGAAAGCCCAGGTTGCTGGACTTCGGGATGATGGCGTCGTCATGGGCATAACTGTGGTGGACGAGGACGGAAGCCAACGCCTGCTCGCCCATTCACCCGTATTGCAGAACTATCTGCAGCAGTTCACTGGAAAGAAAGCACCTGAAATCGACCTTTCAGACCCGAAACTGACCGACCAATTCGATGGCTTACTGTCCACCAGCCTGCTGGAAGCAGGGGATGTGCTGAGATTGGCGAAGTTCAGGATTGAACAGGGCAAGCTCAGAGCGAGCATGCTCCAGGGTCGAGACATATTGGCGTGCTGCATCTGTGGGGAAGAGTATCCAGCCACATCGATCACGACGGCGCACATCAAGAAACGCAGCCTGTGCTCCCCGAGCGAGATGCGGGACATCAATGTTGTTGCTCCAATGTGCTACTTGGGATGCGATCATCTGTTTGAGCACGGCTATGTAGTGGTAGATGCACATGGCAAGGTCCGTCAGAATCGGCAGACGGCAGCTACAGGCCTCTCTGCTCGGATCGTGGCGCTTGATGGCCTAGACTGCTTGGGTATCACTGCAGGCAATGCCAACTACTACGCTTGGCATCGCACATTCCATACACCAACCACCTAATCATGCGACGAGCTTGGTGAGCACTCGGCTGACCTGCACAGGTGTCCATAGGGCACCAGAACGTGTCCTATAGCCTTCTTGGTTCAGTCGAGTTGCAATCCCCCGAAGGGATAAGCCACTGTCTTTCATCAGACGGATGTACCCGTAGTTCTGCCGGTATGCCTCTTGAAAGCCCTGGCTTACCTGCGCACGTCCTTTGGCCCTTACCTCTTCAGTCATGGGTTTTGGAGAGCCAAGTTTGACGCCTCTCGCCTTGGCAGCCTTGAGAGCTTCTCGGGTGCGGGTGCTGATGGCTCGGGCTTCTTGTTCTGCCATCACGGCCATGATTTGGATCGAGAGATGATTGGCTTCTGACATATCGACAGCAGTAAAGCGAACGCCGGACTCCATCAAGCCAGAGACAAAATGGAGGTTGCGAGACAGCCGATCTAACTTGGCGATTAGCAAGACGGCACCTTCTCGTTTGGCATGCTCTATCGCCCGATGGATCTCAATGCGCCGCCTCTTACTGGTTCCCGTCTCGACTTCGGTGTACTCCGCCACAACGTCGTACCCTCGCTGCTGCACAAACGCTGTGACAGCAGCAGCTTGCGCCTCCAAACCAAGACCACTTTGCGCTTGTTTCTCTCGGCTAACTCGAAAATAAGCAATGGCCTTGGTCGTCATAGCAGCAGTGTAACACTTTAGAAACGAACATATCTAGTATGTTTCACTAACAGAACCATCGGACTTAGGGTATTTTTATTCTGCAATCAAAATACAGCCTGCTTAAAGGATAGGAGTTATATGCGCTCAATAAGACTAAAAAACTTAAGAAGTTTGAAAGATACAGGCACAATTGAAATTAAGCCTATAACTTTATTACTTGGCGAAAATAGCTCTGGAAAGAGCACTTTTCTTAGAGTTTTTCCTATGCTTAAACAAAGCACTGAAGCCAAAACGAAGGGACCCTTGCTTTGGTATGGTCGATACGTCGATTTCGGAAGCTATACAGAAGCAATAGGTCGCTATGCAAATGGAGAAAATATTGAGCTTGAGTTTGGGGTTACAGCCCCTTCAATGCTCCCGTATGGAACTTACAGGATGCGTCAAATCTATCCTCAAGCATTTCCTGTGAAAGTATCTATTCGGCTTGAAGGCTCTTCAGATGGAGCAACAACTTATACAAGATCGTGCTCACTGAATCTTTTTGGGCATACGATTACCATAGGTTTTGATGAGAATCAAAAAGTAATGTCATTTTTGGTAAATAGTTCAGATTTCACTAGATTTACTCAAAAATGGATTGTGGGAAATCAGCGCCTAGGTAGTGGAAGCAACATCATTCCTGTTCCTATAGATCTTTCTAGAGCCGGGAATAGACCAATAGAATATGACATGTATTACAATAGTTTATTTTATATTCTTAGCGGTGTTCTTCGTACAGATCTACATTCAGATGTCAGCAGCGAGCAGCTATATCGCATAATTCATAGTCTAAAGATTGGGCAAGACGAAGAGATGCTCTCTGCATTAAGGGATTCAAACCCATCACTTAAACGTTGGAGCAATAAAGTCAATGGATGGACAATTGATAATCCCAAATTCAGAGCGATTAGAGATCTATATCTAGGGATCATAGCCTCTTCCCTGCTAAGTGCTTGCAATCAGCAAATAAATATCTATACTCGCAACACTAAATATATAGCACCCTTAAGAGCTACCGCCGAAAGATATTACAGGTTTCAAGATCTTGCAACAGATGAAATGGATTTTCAGGGCCGAAATTTATTTTTGATACTTCAAAACATGACACGCAACGAGAGAGAGGATTTTTCGAGCTGGACGCTTGATGCCTTTGGATTCTCCGTGAGAGCAGTTCAAACAGGCGGTCACACAGCAATTAAAATTAGAGAAAAGGACTCTACACATGAGACAAGCATTGCCGACATGGGTTTTGGCTTCTCACAAGTTCTTCCCATTTTAGTTCAGTTATGGTTTGCAGCTTCTTCAAAACCATCACAACGCACAAACTTTCCCATAACATTTGCTATAGAGCAACCGGAATTGCACCTTCATCCACGCATGCAAGCCAGATTAGCAGATATATTATACATAACTATAAAAAAGGCGAGAGAATCTAAGGTCAACTTGCGGCTGATAGTAGAAACACATAGTGAGACGATTATAAATCGACTTGGCTTAAGAGTTGCACAAAAAGAAATTGACGAATCTGATTTGTCTGTGGTTATTTTTGAAAAACGATTTTCCCAAGAATATGCGTCAACTTCAGTAGTGCGTTATGACAAAAATGGACTTATGAGCGACTGGCCTCTTGGATTTTTTGAAGCGGAGGCTTGAAGTGCTCATAATGCTAGACAAAATAGACTCTACTCACCTAGCTTTACCTCATGTAGTCGAGGCTCTGGGTGAGGTTGCACGAGCTCATAGACTGGGCGATCATTTGGTTTATGCCGAACTTGATTTACTTGAAAAAGCTAAGGATCTCCCCTCTTTATCGGAATCAGCACGTGCAAGTTTTTTATTTATGCGTAATAGGTTTTCTACTACTGGACCATACTTATCAAGATTCAATGTAAGGCTTTCAATAGTTCCCGATGATAACATCCTAGAAGTAAATACCTTAGCGGTTAATGGCAGATCTATAGAGGAAATAAGCATTTCAGCCAGATTGGTTGCTAATTCAAATATATTACGAAGAACGGTATTATTAGGAGAGAATCACTCTGATACAGAATTCTACCGGATAGTTGCTAGTACATATAAAGCCAGCGAAGGAATATCTGGTATTTCAATTCAGTTCGATCCAAATGGCGGAGGCGGCGGAAGTACCGTTGACGAGTATAAACATATACAGGATTCCATATCCAGAACATGCTTATGCATTTTAGATAGCGACCGACATTACCCGACGGACAGCATAGGGGGCACCGCACAGAACGTTCTTAATGAAGATAATCCTAATATCCCCACTTCTAAAGTTATAGTAACCGACACTCTGGAAATGGAGAATTTAATCCCAACTATTATAGTTGAGAGACTAATGGGCTTAGGATCCGCTACATGTCGCCCATTACAAGCACATAAAAATATCGCTGCCTCTGCACACGGATCTGCAATGCAGTATGTTGATTATAAGAAGGGCTTAAAATTATTTGAATTAACTACAGGCTCTCCTTCGAGTGATCATCTCTCGTATTGGAAACCCGTAGCAGAGCATGTCTTAGGCACACCAGTTACTCATACAATGTGTCCTACTGGTGTCACATGCACAAAAAAGTCATGTAGGTGCATACTCATACCTGGATATGGCGACTCAATCATGGATAAGGTCATGTCACTGATGGACTCCGAGAAGAATACTCCTATGACGCATTGGGTAGACGCTGCAATGCAAAGTGAATGGCGGAGAATAGGAGCAGTAATATTAGATTGGTGTTGCGGATCGAGCCTCAGGGCAATCTAAACAATAGGTTTAGACCTTGGATCGACATGAAGCGTGAGCTCTACGCTATCAATTGACAGCGTCCTCTCTAATCTATAAGCTGCCTATGACAGCGTTTTTGCTCAGTTGGTTAGAGCGCACGCCTGATAAGCGTGAGGTCGGCAGTTCAAATCTGCCCTTCCGTACCACAAGGAACGCGGTCTTCGGACCGCGTTCTTCGTTTTACGCTCCGCGGGGCGTGTACCCCTGGCAGATCATGTTCAGGCCGATTTTCAGGATCAGCAGCACCAGCACCGCCACGACGACCGGCCCGGGCGTCACGGCCGCCAGCGCCGCGCTCACGGCGCTGGCGGCGCCGGTCGCCTGCGCGGCAGCGTTCGCGGCGAGAAGCGCCATGACGCCGCGCGTGAGGGCCTGCACGCTCGCGACCGTGTCCTGATGCATCAGGTCGTGGATGACGCCGCCCCGCTCGCACAACTCCCGCAGGGTCGCGGCCCTGAACGCCGACCAGACGCTTAGGGGCGTGCGCGCGTCCGGGGTGCGCTGCTCACGCTCGAGGTGCTCGCGCAGGGCGTCGGACACGAGCGCGTCCGGGGAGGGCGGCGCGTCGTCCGGGCCGGGCGCCTGCAACGCGCCGGCGCGGGTACGCTCGTGTTCGATCAGGGCGTACACGGTGTTCACGTCAATGTCGGTCCACGCGGCGGCGTTCGTCATGGTCCCCCCTGCCGCGCGGCGCGCGGACTTCACCGGACCTTACCCCAAGAAACGCCAGGGGACACGCACTTCTGCACTCATGCGCGTCTGCTCTGCTCAAAGGCATGGAGGTCTTCCGGGCGCTGCCGCCCGCGTTCTTCGATCAGCCGCCCCCGATGGTGGCGCGGGCGTTGCTGGGCGCGCGGCTGGTGCGGCGTGTAGGCGACGCGGTGCTGGCCGGGCGGATCGTGGAAACCGAGGCGTACCTGAGCGCGGGCGACGCGGCAGCGCACGGCGCGCGGCCCATGACGCAGCGCACGCGGGTGCTGTTCGGCCCGGCCGGGCGGGCGTACGTGTACCGCCTGCGGCAGTACGCGCTGCTGGACGTAACGACGGAAGGGCCGGGTGTGCCGGGCGCGGTGCTGCTGCGCGCCGTCGAACCCGTGCTGGGCGCAGAGCACATGCTGGCTCTCGGCGGGGGCGCCGACGTCCGGCGCGTGGCGAGCGGCCCCGGGAAGCTGTGCCGGGCCTTCGCGGTTGACCTGACGCTGAACGGCGCGGACCTGACGGACGCGGACGGTCCGCTGTTTCTCGCGGCGGGCCCGCCCGAGGCGTTCGAGGTGCGGGTCACGCCCCGCGTCGGCATCACCCGCGCGCAGGCGGCGCCGCTCCGGTTCGTGGTGGCGGGCAGCGCCTCTATCTCCCGCCCCTGAGGATGCCCGGGACCAGGGGGGCTGTGGGGCGTCCCTGCCCAGCGGTGCTCAGGATGGGGTATCCGGGCTGCGAGAACGACCGCCCCGTGATGAGCGCTGCATGTCCTGACGCTGTCCTGAGCTTTCAGGCCGTATCGGGAGGCAGGTCCCGGGGCGGCCCGTAGACGGTTCGGGGACTGCTTCGGCGTGAGCTGCACCCGAGCGGCGCGGAGATCAGGTCGTTCGGTTCGCCGGTCTGGGCATGGAGGGCGGAGGCCGCGTGCCTACGCTACACCTGGGTACGCGGTCGAACGTCCGTAGCCGCGCTACGCGAGCATTCCCGCCGCGCGAAAGTGCACGGTCATTCGGGGGCGGCCCTGCCCAGGCTGGCAGGGCGCACGAACCGAGGTTGTGGTCCGCGTGGCGTGCGTTTCAAGTGGCGCGTCACTTCCCGAAGCGGCGGTCGCGGCCCTGGAAGTCCCGCAGAGCCCGCAGGAAGTCCACGCGGCGGAAGCCGGGCCAGTACACGTCGCAGAAGTAGAACTCGCTGTAGACGCTCTGCCACAGCATGAAGCCGCTCAGGCGGATCTCGCCGCTGGTGCGGATGATGAAGTCCGGGTCGGGCGTGCCCGCCGTGTACAGGTGCGCGCTGACGTGCTCGGCGTTCAGGGTGTCGGCGACGTCGCGCAGCGTCAGGCCGTCCTCGTCGGCTTTGCGGAGGTACGTGCGGACGGCGTCCACGATTTCCTCGCGCCCGCCGTACCCGACGGCGATGTTCAGCAGCATGCCGTCGTAGTGGGCGGTGGCCGCTTCAAGTTCGCTGAGCGCTTCCAGGACGTTGACGGGGAAGTCGTGGTGCTGCCCGATGGCGCGGACGCGGACGCGGTTCGCGTGGATGCGTTTGTCCCGCGCGAGGTTGCGGGCCTCGCGGTCGAACAGGCCCATGAGGTGGCGGACCTCGTCGGGGTCGCGTTTGACGTTGTCGGTGGAGAGCACCCAGATGGTCACGGCGGGCACGCCCACTTCCAGGCACCATTGCAGGACCTCGTGGGCCTTGTCGATGCCGAACTCGTACCCGAGTTCGCGGCCGACGCCCATGGCGCGGGCGTAGCGGCGGTTGCCGTCGAGGATCATGCCGAGGTGTTTGGGCACGCGGCCTCCTTCGGCGACGGCGCGCGCGAGGCGTTGCTCGTAGCCCCAGTACAGGGCCTTGCGCAGCGCGCCGGGCAAGCGCAGGGCGCGGCGCATCAGGGCTGTGGGGAGGGGGCGGGCCATATCGGGGCCAGTCTAGCGCGCGCGGTCCGGGGCGCTCCTGCCCGGAGGGGTATACCCGGGCGCACATGAGGAGCGCCTGAAGGTCAGGTAAACAGCGTGCCTTGCGTCGGCTCAGCGAGTGCGAGCAGCTTCTGGTCCAGCCGCGCGAGGGCCGCGGCACCCGTGTCGGTCAGCGCGTGCGGAGCGTGCGCGGCGTACACGTGCACAGTCAGGTGCCGGTGCGTCATGCCGTGCGTGACCACCCCGAGGGGCCGAGGGTCACGCGCCCCCAGCCGCGCGAGCAGCGCCGCGAGCGCGCCCGGCACGTCCCCCCCGTCGGCCTCCTGCATGGGCAGGCCCATGAGCCCGCCCAGCAGGCGGCCGGAACGGACCTCCAGGTACGCGCGCTGCGCGTCGCCGATCAGGACCGCCACGGCCTGCACCGCGCGCGCCTCGGCCCGCACTTTCGGCGCGGGGTACTGGGCAGGCTGCCCGGACGCGAACGCCGCGCAGTGCGCGCTCACAGGGCACGCGCCGCACCTGGGCGCTTTCGGGATGCACACGGTCGCGCCGAGGTCCATGACGGCCTCATTCCACGCGCCGGGCCGGGCGTGGTCGAGCAGTTCGTCTGCGCGGGCCTGCGCCCACGCGTCCGTGGGCGTGCGTTCCGCGTGCAGGCGCGCCATCACGCGCCGCACGTTCCCGTCCATGACGGCGCGCGGCTCGTTGAGCGTCAGGCTGCTCACGGCCGCGGCCGTGTACGGCCCGACGCCCGGCAGGGCCCGCCACGCGTCGTACGAGGCCGGGAAGCCCTGCGCGGCCACCCGTTTCGCGGCGCGGTGCAGGTTGCGGGCGCGCGCGTAGTACCCGCAGCCCTCCCAGGCCTTCAGGACGTCCGCTTCGGGCGCGTCCGCGAGGGCCTGCACCGTCGGGAACGCCGCGAGGAACCGCTCGAAGTACACGAGGCCGCGCGCCACCTGGGTCTGCTGCAGCAGCACCTCCGACACCCACACGCGGTACGGGTCGCGCGCGCCCTCCGCGCCGGCCCGCCACGGCAGCGTCCGCGCGTGCGCGTCGAACCACCCGAGCAGCGCCTGTTGCAAGTCCTTCGTGTCCGGCATCCACGGCACTCTAGAGTCGCGGCGCACACCGCGCCGTAACAGGGTTTACCCTGAGGGGAACGTCACCCCGAGGAGCCCAGCATGCCGACCGGGCGCGCCAACGCCAACGCCATCACCGAAGCCAGCTACAGCACCAACACCGCCAACGCCCTGATTCATCTGTACCGCGCGGAGGTCGGGAAGGTCACCGCGTACCGCCAGCGGCTCGACACGACCACCAACTGGGCGGTCGTCACGAGCGCCGGCCTCGCCAGTTTCGCGCTGGGCGACCCGAACAACAGCCACGCGACGTTCCTGTTCGCGATGTTCATGAACTACTTCTTTCTGCACCTCGAGGCGCGCCGCTTCCGCACGTACGAGATCGCGCACCACCGCGTGCGCATCATGGAGCGCTTCTTCTACCCGGCCATGCTGGGCGACAAGATGGACGCCGGCTGGCACCAGCTGCTGCTCGGTGAGCTGGCGAAGCCGCGCAGCCCCATGAGCCGCTGGGACGCGCTGGGGTGGAGGCTGCGCCGCAACTACCTGTGGATCTACACGGCGGTACTGATGGCGTGGCTGTCCAAGCTGGACCTGACGCAGCAGAAGGTCCCGGTGAACCTGCGCGGGTTCGTGGATCTCGCGCGCATCGGCACGCTGCCCGGGTGGCTGGTGGGGATGGGCGTGCTGGTGTTCTACACGTACCTGATCTACCTGGCGATCCGCGCGACGCGCGACTACCCGCTCGAACAGGACTGAGCGCCCCGCAGGACAGCGGCAGGGCCAGTGCGTGGGCTGCGGCGCCCCGCCGGGCGTCTGCGCAGGTCCCGGGCGTGGAGTGACTTTGCGTGGGGCGTCAAGGCACAGCGCCACAGCGCGCGCGCGGCCCCGACTCTAGACTGGACGGTATGACCGTGCCCGCCGACGCTGCCCCGCACATTCACCTGCCTGACGGCTCCTGCTGCACGCCGAAACGCTTCGCGCACCTGCACCAGCACACCCAGTACAGCCTCCTGGACGGCGCCGCGAAACTCAAGGACCTGCTGAAGTGGGCCAAGGAGGTCACGCCGGACGGCTGCACGCCCGCGCTCGCCATGACGGACCACGGGAACATGCACGGCGCGGTGCACTTCTACAATTACGCGACCGGCATGGGCGTGAAGCCCATCATCGGGTACGAGGCGTACGTCGTGCCGGGCGTCGGCACGCGCCGTGAGCGCACGCGCGGCCAGGACGGCGAGAAGGGCATCTTCCACCTGACGCTGCTCGCGCGGGACTTCGAGGGGTACCAGAACCTCTGCCGCCTCAGTTCACGCGGGTACACCGAGGGGTACTACTACAAGCCCCGTATTGACCATGAGCTGCTGCAGGAGCACCACAAGGGCGTCATCGCGTTTTCCGGGTGCCTGGGGTCGGAGGTGCAGCAGCTGCTGCTGCAGGGCCGCGAGGCGGACGCGAAGCAGCGGCTGATGTGGTACCGGGACCTGTTCGGCGAGAACTACTTCATCGAGATTCAGGACCACGGCCTGCCGGAGCAGAAGCGCAACAACCCGATTCTGCGGGCGTGGGCGCAGGAGCTCGGGATCGGCATGGTCGCCACGAACGACGGGCATTACGTCAAGAAGAGCGACGCGACCGCGCACGAGACGCTGCTCGCCATTCAGACGAAGGCGACGCTCGCGGACGAGAACCGCTTCAAGTTCCCGTGCGACGAGTTCTACGTGAAGAACCTCGAGGAAATGCAGGCGGCGCTGCCCGTGAGCGAATGGGGCGAGGAACCGTTTGACAACACCGCCATGATCGCGGACCTGTGCAACGTGGACCTGCCGGTCGGGAAGAAGCGCGTGTACCAGATGCCGGCGCTGCCCATCCCGGAAGGGCGCACCATGGCGGAGGAACTGCGCGTGCAGACGTACGCGGGCAGCCTGAAACGCTACCCGCACCACGTGACCGAGGGGCTGCTGCGCGCGTACGCGAAACGCAGCCTGGACGCGCTCGGCGCGGACGACGCGGCGGCGGTGCTGCGGCGCGTGCCTGGCTGCGACGCGAGCACCTGCGACGTGGACACGCTGCTCACCCTGGTTGCGTTCATGGGGAGCGTCTGGGAGGCGCGCGGCAAGGCCGCCGGCGAGAAGTTCACGAAGTACCCGGCGCTGGAGGAGTTGGAGGCCGAGGCGGCCAGCGGGCAGCTGCCGTTCTACGCGCTGCGGGACTGGCGGCGCGCGGAGGGGGCGGAGACCGTCACCGACACGGACATTCAGCTGGACCCGGGCAGCGTGGAGCACGAGAGTGCCTGCGCGCACCACCGGCACGCGCTGGTGCTGCTGCGGCGCGCGGAGTACGAGCTGAGCGTCATCAACAACATGGGCTTCCCGGATTACTTCCTGATCGTCGCGGACTACATCAACTGGGCGAAGGACCACGGCATCAGCGTCGGCCCGGGCCGCGGGTCGGGCGCGGGCAGCCTTGTGGCGTACGCGATTCGCATCACGAACCTCGACCCGCTGGAGTTCGAGCTGCTGTTCGAGCGCTTCCTGAACCCGGACCGCATCTCGATGCCCGACTTCGATATCGACTTCAACGACGCGCGCCGCGGCGAGGTCATCACGTACGTGCAGCAGAAGTACGGTGACGACAAGGTCGCGCAGATCGCCACGTTCGGGACGATGGCGTCCAAGGCGTGCCTGAAGGACGTCGCGCGCGTGATGGGCCTGGAGTACGCGAAGGTGGACAAGGTCAGCAAGCTGATTCCCATCAAGTTCGGGAAGAGCTACTCGCTGGAGCAGGCGCGCGAGAGCGTGCCGGACATTCAGCAGATGCTCGACGAGGACGCGCAGTTGCGCGAGGCGTACGAGTTCGCGCAGAAACTCGAGGGCCTCACGCGGCACGCGTCGGTGCACGCAGCCGGCGTCGTGATCGGCAAGACGCAGCTCACGGACCTCGTGCCCGTCATGCGGGACACGTCCGGCGAGGGCATGGTCTGCCAGTACGACATGAAGGCCGTGGAGGACATCGGCCTGATCAAGATGGACTTCCTGGGGTTGCGCACCCTGTCGTTCCTCGACGAAGCCAAGCGCATCATGCGCGAGTCGAAGGGCATCGAGGTGGACTTCGACGCCATCCCCTTCGATGACGAGGCCACCTTTGACCTGCTGTCGCGCGGGGACACCAAGGGCGTGTTTCAGCTGGAAGGCGCGGGCATCGCGGACGCCAGCCGCCGCCTGAAGCCGCGCCGCCTCGCGGACATCATCGCGCTGAGCGCGCTGTACCGCCCGGGCCCGATGGAGAACATCCCCACGTACGTGCGCCGCCACCACGGCCTGGAGCAGGTGGACTACGTGCGTGACGGCTTCCCGAACAGCGCGCAGTGGCTGGAGAAGATCCTCGCGGAAACCTACGGCATCCCGGTGTACCAGGAGCAGATCATGCAGATCGCGTCCGAGGTCGCGGGCTTCAGCCTGGGCGGCGCGGACCTGCTGCGCCGCGCCATGGGCAAGAAGGACGCCGAGGAGATGAAACGCCAGCGGCAGATCTTCGTGGACGGCGCCGAGGGGAACGGCGTGCCGAAAGACGAGGGGAACAAGCTCTTCGACCTGCTGGACGCCTTCGCGAACTACGGCTTCAACAAGTCGCACTCCGCGGCGTACGGCGTGATCACGTACCAGACGGCGTGGCTCAAGGCGAACCACCCGGTGGAGTTCATGGCGGCGCTGCTCACGGTGGAGCGCCGGGACAGCGACAAGGTCGCGGAGTACGCCTCGGACGCGCGCAAGATGGGCGTGACGGTGCTGCCGCCGGACATCAACCGTTCCGGCGCGGACTTCAAGGTCGTCGGGCAGGACATCTACTTCGGGCTGTACGCCATCAAGGGCCTCGGCGAGAACGCCGTGCTGCGCATCCTGGATGAGCGCGAGCGGGGCGGGCGCTTCCGGAGCCTCGCGGACTTCTGCGCGCGCATTGACAACAAGACCTGCAACCGCAAGGGCCTGGAAAGCCTGATCAAGAGCGGCGCGTTCGACGCGTTCGGGGAGCGTCAGCAGCTGCTCAGCAGCCTGGAGGACGCCATCGCGTGGGCGCAGGGGGCCGCCGCGATGCTGAACAGCGGCATGGACGCCCTGTTCGGCATGGCCGAGACGGCGCCGGAGCCGAAGCTGCGCGCGAACGTGGAGCCGCTGTCGGAGCTCGCGAAGCTGGCGCTCGAAAAAGAAGCGCTGGGGTTGTACATCAGCGGGCACCCGCTGGAGCAGCACGAGGGCCTGCGGGAGGCGGCCAGCACCCGCATCGCTGACCTCGACGACTGGTTCTTCACGCAGCCGCAGACGGGCGGGCGCAACCGCGTGAAGGCCGTGCTGGCGGGCATGATCGAGGGCGTCGTGAAGAAGCCCACCAAGAGTGGCGGCATGATGGCGCGCTTCAACCTCGCGGACGAGACGGCCACCATCGAACTCGTGGCGTTCAGCCGCGCGTACGACCGCATCCAGGACAAGCTCATCAATGACACGCCCGCCCTGGTGATCGTGGAACTGGAAAGCGAGGAGGGGTCGCTGCGCGCCATCGCGGAGGAGGTCGTCCCCGCCGAGGCGCTCGCGGACATCCCGAAGGTCATGTACGTGAACATCGACCTGGACCAGACCAGCACGGACGCCCTCGCGGACTTCCAGAGCTACCTGGATGAGCACGCGGGCACGCTGCCCACGTACTTCCGGTTCGAGAGCGGCGACCACTACATGGTGTACCAGCTCGACAAACCCATTGGCGGGCCGGACAGCATGCGCGTCGTGAACAGCACCTTCCCGTGGGCGCGCGCGTACCTCGCGATGGACACGCAGATGATCCTGAACCGCTACGCGCCCAAACCGCCCGCGTGGCAGCAACGGCAGAACGCCGCGCGCACCCTGCAGGCGTGACCCGCCCGGGGGCGCCGCGCGGGCGCCCCCTTCGCTTACCCCGCGCCCCTGACGTGCAGGTCGCGGACGGTCCCGATGAGGCCGAGTTCCTGCAACCTCCCGGCGATGAGCGAGCGGTGGCACTCGGCGGGGTTCGCTTCGTAGCACAGCAGCGCCGCCGGGGCGTCGGCGGCGAGCGCCCCGAGTTCCTCCAGGGCGTCGCCCTGCGTGGCGAGGTGCGCGAGGAAGCCGCGTTTGAGCACGCTGAAGTCGCGCGTCATCTTGTACTCCTTGCGGAGACTGGGGGGCGTGCCGAGGGCGCGCAGGTGCACGTAGCGGATGCCGCGTTCCCTGAGGGCCGCGGCGAGCGCCGTTTTGCTGTAACCGCGGCGGCGGCTCTGCGCGCGTTCGCGGGTGTCCACGAGGAGCGTGACGCCGTGCGCGGCGAGCGTGTCGAGGAACGCGCTGAGGTCCGCGCCCTCGTACCCGATGGTGTACACGGTCGGTGGCGTCATGCCTTCAGGGTAGGGGGTGCGGGTGAGCGCCCGCTGGAGATTCCGCCCGGAACGCTTGCGAATGTGACCGCATATCCATAGGTATGAAAGAAGCGAAGCGGCTGTCGTGGGCGCTCCTGGCCTTCAGGGTGTGGGGAGCGGCGTTGGTGCTGGCGGGGGGCGGGCTGCTGCTGCAGACGGCGGGCGTGGTGCGCCGCGTGCCGCTGGAGGCCGGGTGGGGGCGGGCGGCCCTGCCGGTGCTGCTGGACGCGCTGCTGATCGTGGCGGGGCTGGTGCTGCTGGCGCTGCTCGGGTGGGCGCGCGGGTGGGTGCGCGCCGTCGCGGCGCACGCGCAGGGGACGCCGGACGCGGCGGGTGAGGCCCTGGGCGTCCTGAGCGCGCGGGTGCAGGGCGCCGCGCAGGCCCTGCAGGTGGGGGCCGTGGCGCTGCCGGTGCTGCTGCTGCTGGCCGCGCCGAAGGTGCTGCTCACGCGGTACGACATGTGGGCGGCGGGGTTGCCGCTGGGGGACCGACCGATGCTGCTGGGCGTGGGGGTGTCGGTGCTGGCGGTGGTGCTGCTGCCGCTCGCGGCGCTCGCCGTGGTGACGTTCGGGCAGTGGCGCGGGTGGGTGGAGGTCGTGCACGGCCGGCTGGACGGGGCGCGGGACGCGTCGGTGATCCGCGCCACGGGTCGCCTGAACGGGCCGGTCCGCGCGGCCACGTTCGTGGCGGGCGCGGTGGGGGTGGTCGCGGCGGTGGTGTGGATGCAGACGCAGAGCCTCGCAGCGCAGCCGGACCCGTACGCCGCGCCGATGGAGGCCGTCAGGGCGCTGTTCCCGCTGCATGAGGCGTGGGTGGGCGGGCTGGTGGCCGGGTCGGCGCTGGGCGCGACCGCGCTGCTGTGGGCGGCGCGGTCGTTCGCGTGGGCAGTGGCGCACCGCCTGGAACCGCAGGTGAGCCGCATGGGCGAGTTCCTAGCGCGGCGGCCGTCGTGAGCGCCGATCTGACCTGAGGTTGACGTGCGCCGCCCACGATGCGGCGCATGACGCGTTTCGTGTGGTGGTCCGTCGGTCTGAGTCTTCTGCTGGGCGCGTGCGCGCCGCGCGCGGCCGTGCCCTCCGGGCCGGTGAATGTGGCGGCGCGCGCCGAGTCGGCGGGCGTGACCGCCCCGGCGGACTCCGATGACCCGGCGGTGTGGGTGGACCCGCAGGACGCGAGCCGCAGCCTGGTCATCGGCACCCGCAAGGACGCGGGCCTGACTGTGTTCGACCTGCAGGGGCGCACACTGCAGGACGTCGCACCGACCGGCGTGCGGTACAACAACGTGGACGTGGTGTACGGGTTCAACCTGGGCGGGCGCGCGGTGGACCTCGCGGTGGCGAGTGACCGCAAGAACGACCGCCTGGCGGTGTACGCCATTGATCCGGTGACGCGGACGCTGACGGACGTGTCGAGCGCCACCATGCCGATGGTGTTCACGCCTGCGGGGGCCGCGTCGGACGGGGCGAACACGGCGTACGGACTGGCGGCGTACCGCACGGCGGACGGGTCGGCGCGGGTGTTCGTGAGTCAGCGGAAGCACGCGCGTGTGGCGGAGGTCCGCCTCGTGGCGGACGGGGACCGGGTGACGTTCGCGCCGGTGCGGACGGTGGACCTGCCGGCGAGCAGCGCGGAGAACCCGCAGGTGGAAGGCATGGTCGTGGACGCCGAACTGGGCTTCGCGTACCTCGGGCAGGAGCAGGTCGGCATCTGGAAACTGCCGCTCGCCGCCGGGACGCCGCGCCTGATGCACGCCGTGAAGCCGGCAGGTGCGCACCTCGCGGCGGACGTGGAGGGCCTCACGATCTACCGCTCGGCAGGGGGGCGCGGGTACCTGCTGGCGAGCAGCCAGGGGGACAACACCTTCGCCGTGTTCGACCGGACGGGCGACAACGCGTTCCTGGGGTCGTTCCGCGTGACCGGCGGGGCGGTGGACGGCTCGGAGGCGTGTGACGGCGCGGTGGTCGTGAACGCGAACTTCGGCGCGGCGTTCCCGCGTGGGCTGCTGGTCGTGCAGGACGGCGAAAACGACGGCGTGAAGGACGCGACGAACTTCAAGCTGGTCGCGTGGGAGGACGTGGCGGCGCCGCTGGGCCTGCGGGCCGCCACGGACGCGCCGGGCGTCCGCGAGTAACGGCGCACAGGTGGGCGGGCCACATGGCCCGCCCACCTGCTTTGGCGTTCAGCGGGTGGGTTCCAGTTCGACCTTCAGCCAGCCCGGCTGGCGCTTGTCGAAGGCCTCGTAGGCGCTCACGGCGTCCGTGAGGTCGTCTTGTTTCGTGATGATGCGCGTCGGGTCGACGATACCCGCCGCGACGATATCCACGAGGTGCGGGATGTACTTGCGGTGGTTGCAGTTGCCCATGCGCAGCGTGAGGTTCTTGTTCATGGCCTTCCCGATGGGGTAGGTGTTCATGTCCGGGGAGTACACGCCGATGATGCCGATCTGCCCGGCCTTCTTGACGACCTCGATGGACCACTGCAGGACCTGCGCGGGCGCGTCGCCGGGCACCCACTGGTCGCCGTGCGGGTGCGCGTCCGGCGCGACTTCCTGTACGGTCTGCTGGTCCTGCTGCGCCTGTTCCGCGTCGGGCTTGGCGGGGCCGCCGTGCGCGTGCTGGGCGTCCACGCCGACCGCGTCGATGACGCAGTCCACGCCGCGTCCGTCGGTCAGGCGCTTGATGACCTCCACGGGGTCCTCCTGCTCGAAGTTGATGATTTCCGCGCCGTTGCGGCGCGCCATCTCGAGGCGGTCGTCGAGGCGGTCGATGGCGATGACGCGCGTGGCCCCCTGCAGGCGCGCGCTGATGATCGCGAACTGCCCTACGGGGCCGCAGCCGAACACGGCGACGCTCGCGCCGTCGTGCACGCCCGCGAGTTCCGCCCCGAAGTACGCGGTCGGGAAGATGTCGCTGATCAGCAGCGCCTGGTCGTCGGTGACGTTGTCGGGCAGGCGCACGAGGCTGCTGTGCGCGTACAGGATGCGGGCCTTTTCGGCCTGCAGGCCGTTCAGGGGGCCGCTGTCCTTCGGGCCGCCGTAGAAGGCGGTGCCGGCGTCCGGGCCGTTCGGGTTGGCGTTGTCGCACTGCGCGGTGTTGCCTTCGCGGCAGGGGGGGCACACGCCGCATGAGACGGTGCTGGGGATGACGACGCGGTCGCCGGGTTTGAAGTTGCGGACGTCTGCGCCGACCGCCTCGATGACGCCGACGCCTTCGTGCCCGAGGACCGTGCCGGGCACCATGCCGCTCATGGTGCCGCGAATGAAGTGCAGGTCGGTGCCGCAGATGGCGCTGGCGGTGAGCCGCACGATGGCGTCCGTCGGCTCCTGAATGGTGGGTTCGGGAACGTCCTGCACCTGAATTTTGCCGATGTCCTGCCAGACGACTGCTTTCATGCTGCCTCCCTGCGCGCAGCCGCGTGGGCCGCGCATCGGCTGCAAGCGTAGGAGTCTGGCGGCTGAGGTTCATGACACGGGCATTTATGGATTTTGCGGGGTCGTAGCCTGGGCCTCTATTCTGCGGGGCGATGCTGCATGCGCACCTGCCTCGCCCGTCCGCCCCTGAGTTGCTCGCGTTCCTGCGGGCGCACCTGCACGCGGGGCTGCTGGTGCAGATCGCCGGCGAGATGGAGGTCGTGTACGCGGGCCGCGCGGTGAGCATGGCGGAGGCGGGCGACTACCTGCTGCTGGTGAAGCCGGACGGGAGCGTGCAGGTGCACGGCCCGCGCGGCGTGAAGCCCGTGAACTGGCAGCCGCGCACGGACGGCATTCACGCGTTCCTGGACGACGGGCGGGTGGTGATCGAGGCGGAGCGGCGCAGCCCGGCGGAGGTGGTGCGCGTGACCGTGCTGGAGGGCGCGCTGGCGTGCGCGTTCCGGCTGCGGGACGAGGCGCGGTTCATGTTGCAGGGCAGCGAGGCGCAGATGCAGGCGGCGCTCGCGCGGCATCCGCACCTGATCGAGCCGGGCTTGACGGTGCTGGACCGGGAACTGCTCGTGGGGGTGGGCGGCGTGGACCTGTATGCGCGGGACGCGCGGGGCGCGTACGTAGTGGTGGAGTTGAAACGGGGGCGCGCGACGCACGACGCGGTGCATCAGCTGGCGCGGTACGTGGAGGCGGTGCGCACGCAGGTGCCGGGGCCGGTGCGGGGGATTCTGGCGGCGCCGGACGTGACTGCGCCCGCGCGGACGCAGCTGGATCGGCAGGGCCTGACGTTCGTGGCGGTCAGTGCCCTGCCGGCACCCGAGGACGAACCGGAGCGGCAGCCGGCGCTGTTCTGAGGGCCCCCCTCGACCCTCATGAAGCGGGGTTCAGGTGGGCTGGGAAGGGCCCTCAGGCGGCCTTTCGTAAACCGCAACGCCGGTTGACGCCCCTCTCATCTGCCCGGTTGCGCCCGCCGACACACTGGACCTCATGAGACACCTTCTGTTCCCTACAGTTGCTCAGGCGGACGCGTTCGTTGCAGACCTCAAGGCTCAGAACCTCGTTCGCGAGGAAATGGGACAGGCGACCCTGGGCCGTGCGGGCGCGACGAGCGCCACCACCACCTCGACCACCACGACGTCCACGGACTACGTGGATGGCGGCGGCACCCCTGAAGACGCGGGGGCGGGCGCCGTGAAAGGCACCGGCGTGGGCGCCGTGGTCGGCGCTGTGGCGGGCGCGGCGGCGACGGTCGCCACGGGGGGCCTCGCGACCCTCCCGCTGATTCTCGGCTGGGCGGCGCTCGGCTCGGGCGTCGGCGCGGGCGTCGGTGCCGTGGGTGGTGCCGCGGGCGTCGACGAAACCGGCGGCCAGGCGTACAGCAGCACCGTCACGGACGAGCAGCATGACCGCCTGCACGCGGGCGTCTCGAACGGTGGCCGCGCCATCGCCGTGGACGACAGCGTGCCCCTCGAGGCCGTGGAAGCCGCGGCGGCCCGTCACGGCGGCGAGTTCATCTGAGCTGCGCGGGGCCGGACCCCCGGCCCCTGATCCACCCCATAAGGTGAAGCGCGCCGCACATTCGTGTGCGGCGCGCTTCGGCGCTTCGGGGCGTCACAAGGAGGAGGCCCGCTATGTGCGGGCCTCCTCCTTTAAGGGTTACTCGTCGCGGCGCTTGTTCCAGCCGTGGTCGCGGCGCGCGCGGGGGCGGAACTCGCCCTCGCCGCCACGGTCACCGCTGGGGCGTTCGCCACGGTCCTCGCGGGGGCGGAACTCGCGGTTGCTGAAGTCGCGGTCCTCGCGGGGACGGAAGCCGCCACGGTCGCCGCCGTCACGGTTGCCGCCGAAGCCGCCACGGTCGCCGCCCTCGCGGTTGCCGCCGAAGCCGCCGCGCTCGTTGCGGTTATAGGGCTGCCAGTTGTCGCCGCGCTCCTCGCGGGGACGGAAGCCGCGGTCGCCGCCGTCACGGTTGCCGCGGAAGCCGCCACGGTCGCCGCCTTCGCGGCTGCCGCCACGCGCGCCGCCCATGCCTTCGCGCAGCTCGCGCATCTCGCGGCGCAGGCCACGGATTTCCTTGGCCTGGTCCTCGAGCAGTTCCTGCACCTTGGCGAGCATGGCGATCAGGTCGTCCGCGTCGATGTACTCTTCGTCGTCGTCCTGTTCGGCGTCGGCGCTGACTTCCACGCCTTCTTCGGCGTCCGCCTGGGCGTCCTCGTCAATGGCGCCGTCTTCGAGTTGGGGGATCACTTCACGCAGTTCTTCGGGGGCGGCGTCGTGCGCTTCAGGGGTGTTGTGTTGGTCCGTCATGGTGTTCCTTTCGGTCCTCGCGGCGCTGCGCGCCTGGGTGGTCAGGCCGCCGGGCGGCGGGCGTACCCCTGAGTCTACCATTCCGGTCGGGACGGGCAGTGTTTCGACCGTTCATGAGTGCTCCACATCCCGGGCGGCGGCCTGCACGCGCCGAAACGTCCGCGGGCGTGAAGCCTGCGGGGGCCCGTCCATGCGCCTCGTGGGGGACGCTCACGCGGGCGACGCCGCGGTGATGCTCAGCGGTTGATGACGTTGCAGGTACAGCGGGCGAGGCAGGTGAGTTTTCCGCGTTCGTCGCGCACCTCGATCTCCCAGACCATCACGGTCCGCCCACGGTACGCGAGGCGGGCGCTGGCGTTCACTTCGCCGCCGGTGACGCCGCGCACGTGCGTGGCGTTGATGTCCACGCCGACGGCGACCTGCCGGGTCACGTCGAGGTTCGCCCATGAGCCGACCGAGGCGAGTTCCTCGGCGAGAGCGATGTTCGCGCCGCCGTGCAGGCGCCCGGCGGGCTGGCGGTTGCCGTCCACGGGCATGACGGCGTCCACGCGGTCACGGGCGACGTGCGTGAAGCGGATGCCGAGGCGCTCCCCGAGGGTGCCGGGCAGGGCGCTGAGGCGCGCCGCGAGCGCTTCGGGACTCAGGGTGGCGAATTCCTCGGGGCTGGGCAGGTGCGGGTTGAGCATGCCCGAGCATACTGCCGGCGCGCGGGCCGCCCAGGGGCGCGCGGGAGGTGGGCCCGTGCGTCCCCGCTGCGTATATGAGGTTCGATAGGTGCACCGTGGCGGGGCCGTCCTGCACGGCGTCCACGCTCCGACGACCAGGACGGGCAGGGCACGGTCAGATGGGCGTCACCTGCCATGCCGACAGTGACCGCATGAAACCCGGAAAACTTCACATTTCGCTGCTGGCGCTCGCGGCGCTGAGCGGCGCGAGCGCCGCACCGCAACTCAGCGCCCAGAGCATCATCGTGAACCCTACACCAAGCACGCTGAAGGTGAACGTCCGCACGAACCGCGCGGCGTACACCCCAGGCGACCATCTGGAGTTCTACACCCGCGTGAACCAGAACGCGTACGTGTACCTATTCAACGTGGACGCTGCCGGGCAGGTGACGCTGCTGGCCTCTAACGGCCTGCAGGCCGGCGGCACCTTCGTGAAGGCGAACACGACCCGCGTGTTCCCGCGCAAGGGTCAGCCGTCCACGTTCCTGCTGACCCTCCCGGCCGGTGTTAACAAGGTCCTGGCGCTCGCCAGCACCCGGAAGCTGAACCTCCGGGACCTCGCGCGGTTCGAGGCGACGCAGGAGGACGTGCTGCGCGTGAACGTGCAGGGCCAGCAGGGCCTCGCGCAGGCGCTCAGCATCGTCGTGAACCCGGCTCCGCCAAGCACCTGGACGACGGCCACCGCGCAGTACACCATCACGCACCGCGACCTGGGCCGCCTGCCGGGCGTGGACGCGGGCGCACTGAAGTCGCAGGTGACGTTCGACGCGCGCGCGCGGCTCAGCGAGGTGTTCGTGGCGTACGCGAACCGCCTGCGCGCCGACGGGTACACCACGCTCACCCTCCGGGACAGCCGCCGCGACAGCCTGAGCGGCCTCTTCGTCAAGGGTGACCGGCGCGTGGCCCTGGACGTGAAAAAGGCTGGGCGGCGCTTCGTCGTGCAGCTCGCGCGGCGATCGTAAAGCGCGTGCCCGCCGTCCCCATGGGACGGCGGGCACGCACCAGGGCGGGCGTCAGCTCTGCAGGGCCCAGGCGAAGCTGTCGCGGGCGCGGCCGCGCATGGCGTGCACGCGCGCGTTGTCGTACGGCGCGCGGTGCAGCGCGGCGCGCAGCAGCTCGTCCTCGTCGAAGCTGGTGGGGACGTACGGCGCGCCCGCGTCGGTGCAGAACCCCTGCACTTTCGGGTCGTAGCTGACGCCCGCGAACGGCGTGCCCGCCGCGGCCGCCAGAATCACGGCGTGCAGGCGCACGCCGATCACGAACCCGGCGCTGGCGATGGTGTCCATGGCGACTTGCGGGTCGCTGGTGCTCACGTACTCCCCGCTGAGCGCGCGGGCGGCAGCGTCGTCCTTGCCGGGCATGAACGCCAGCGCGATCACGCGGCGACCCTCGGCACGCAGACGCTCCGCGAGGCGCACGAGGCGATCGTTGGCGTCCTGCACGTCGCCGCGCGGGGCGATCACAACGGCGCGTTCGTCGCGCGTCACGCCCGGCGTCGGTTCGAGCAGCAGGGCGGGATCGCCGCCGAGGCGCGCGTCCAGGCCGAGCGTGCGGAGCGTCTCGCAGCTGAGCTGGTCGCGGACGATGATCGTCATGCCGCGCAGCGCCCGGGCGACGCGCACGCCGCCCTCCAGGCTGAGCGGGCCGACGCCCTGGTTGAACACGACGGCGCGCTTGCCGAGCAGCCGCGCGACGCGGATCACGGCGAGGTAGTACGTGAGGTTGCGGGCGCTGGTATGGTCCTGCAGCAGGCTCCCGCCGCCGCTCAGGAGCACGTCCGCGCGCATCAGGGCGCGCAGCAGCCCCACGGGCCGCATGCGCGGAGCGCTTTCCACGCCGTACGTGCGGGCGGTGTGGTCGGGCGCGTTGCTGAGGATGACGGGGGTGTGCCCGAGGCGGCGCAGCTCGCGGGAGATGGCGAGCGCGAGCGCCTCGTCGCCGGTGTTGCCGTACCCGTAATAGCCGTTCACGGCGACGCGCAGCGGCCGGGGGGTCATGCGGTCCGCCCTTCGGGCGCGCGGTACGCGCGGAACGTGCGGATCGCCCACGCGACGAGCGGAATCAGGATGAAGCCGAGCACGCCGCCGAACAGCACGCCGTTGACCATGCGCGAGCCGCTGATCAGCAGGGGCGTATGGAAGTGACTGAAGGTGTTCAGGATGCTGGCCTGCCCGACGACGCCGCCGAGCAGCAGCAGGCTGTTCATGTACGGCGGGAACAGGCGGCTCAGGCCGAGGATGGCGAGGGGGTGCCCGGCGAGTTCCTTGAAGCGCGGGCGGATGATCTGCTCCTGCAGCGCGGCGCGCACCTTCGCTTCGGTGGCGCTCACGCCGACGGCGGGGGTGTTGCCGCGGCGCAGGACGACCAGCGCGATGACGGCGAGGCCCGCAATCAGGATGGCGAGGTCGCCGAGGCGCATGGGGGTGTTGTAAAGGTCGGTGGCGGTCTTGCGCAGGTCCTGTTTCGGCAGGAACGTGAGGGCGAGCAGCGCGAGCGGCACGACGAGCGTGAGGCCCACACCCCGGAACGGTTCCAGGCCGAGGGTGCTGAGGCGGTCGGCGCCGAGGGCGCTGACGAACAGCACGCCGAGCACGCTGAAGGCCGTGGCGAGCAGCCAGTCGGTGGGGCGTTCGCGGCGCAGGCTGAAGCCGAGCACGGGGAAGGTCACGGCGGCGATCAGGGCGCCCGCAGCGAGCGGGTGCGTGCCGTTCGTGGCGAGCGCGAGGCCGAGCACGCCCAGCGCGGCGAGCGCGCCGAGGCGCGTGAGGGGCACGCTCAGGGCGTACAGCGCGAGCGCGACGAGGGGGCCGAGCAGCGCCAGCCAGCGCAGCGTCGGGGTGGGCTGGAATTCGCCGATGACGGGCTTCCCGATGGTCACGCCAGCCTTGCGCAGGCCGCGGACGGTGTCGTCGAGGAAGGTGATGGTGCCGTCTACCGTGGAGAACGGGCGGGCGTACAGCAGGCGGTGGCTGCGTTCGCGCGCGGCGAGCACGAACTTGTCGGCGACTTCGGCGGGTTGCAGCAGGTCCTGCCATTCCGGGCGGATGCTGAACGTGCGAATACCGGGGCGGTGCTCGATCAGGGTGGTGATGCCGGCCTGCTGCGAGCCGTCCCCGGACTCGATCAGGGCGGGCAGGCGCTGCCCGAGGCGCGCGTCGATGGCCTTGAGGGTGGGGTCGGCGTCGTACCCGAGGACCTTGGTGCCGTTGAAGATGATGTACGGCACGTCCGGCCAGTCCGCGCCGGGGGTCTTCACGGTGGGGCTGTCGTACGGGCGGTACGCGATGACGTACCCGGCGGCCTTGAGGCGCGCCACGAGGTCCGCGTCGGGCCCGGCCGGCAGGAAGCGCGGGTCGGCGGGCCAGTACGTCCACGTCTGGTCCGCGACGCGCAGCGTGCGGGTGGGGATGTTGAAGCGCGCGGTGAGGGTGGCGTTCGCGCCGGGCGTGATGTCGCGCGTGTAGTACCCTTCGGGTTTGATGGGCGCGTCCGGGTAGCGCAGCTTCAGTTCGCTGCCCTCCTCGAACTCGATGCGGCCGCGCTGCACGCCGGTCTGCACGGTCGTTTCGTAGATGGCGACGCCGTTCACGCCATGCTGACGGTACCGGCCGAGCAACTCGAGCGGGTCGAGGCCGAGCGTGTTGGCCTGCTGCACGAGCGCGGGGTAATCGAGGATCAGCGCGGCGTTCTTCTGCGCCTGCTCGTACGTCACGCGCTGCCAGGCGAGCAGCAGCGCGGGAATGAGCGTGAGGGCCAGCAGCAGCAGCAGTGCGCGCTGGGCGGGGTGGCGGTGGGGTGCGGTGGGGGCTGAGGTCACGGTGTTCATCCTGTCAGGAAAACGTGGGAGGGGCATGCGGCCTTCGGCATACGCCGCGCGGCCTCAGTCGGCGATGGTGGCGCGGATACGCGCGGCGAGCATGTCGAGCGCCGGCTCGTTCATGCCGCCGTGCTGGATGATCACGTCCGCGTAGCGTTTGGTGGGTTCCACGAACGTCAGGTGCATGGGGCGCACGAACTCCAGGTACTGGTGGATGACGCTTTCGGGGGTGCGGCCACGTTCCTGCGTGTCGCGCATGAGGCGGCGGATGAAGCGGACGTCCGCGTCGGCGTCCACGAAGACCTTCAGGTGCATGCGCTCGCGCGAGGCCGTGTCGTACAGCGCGAAGAACCCTTCGAGGACCACGACGGGGGCGGGCAGGACACTTTGGGTTTCGTGCGCGCGCGTGTGGTTCGTGAAGTCGTAGGTGGGCATCTGGATGGGCACGCCGGCGAGCAGCGCGTCGAGGTGGTCGCGCAGCAGGTCCCAGTCGAACGCGGCCGGGTGGTCGTAGTTCGTGCCGAGGCGCGCCTCGAAGGGGATGTCGCTCTGGTCGCGGTAGTAGTTGTCCTGGTTGAGCACGGCGACGCCGTGCGCGCCGACCGTTTCGATCACGCGGCGGGTCACGGTGGTCTTGCCGCTGCCGCTGCCGCCGGCGACGCCGATCACGAAGGGTTTCATGGATTGCACGCTCCTGAGGGCCTCCGGGCGCGCGGCCCGGAGGTGGGTGGGGTGAATGGGGTTACTGGCCGGCGTACTGGCCGCTGATGGAGCCGATCAGTTCGATGCGGCGCAGCGCGAGTTTACGGGCGACGACGTGCGGCGGCTTCTCGTACTTCTGCGCGGTCGCGCAGATCTGCGCGACGCTCTCGTACACGCGTTCCGCCGCCGTTTCGATGCTGAGGTTCTGCGCGGCGCTCATCAGGCCGGCGCTGTTGATGGCGAAGTCCGGGATGTATGTGATGCCCGCTTCGCGCACGAGCGTCTCGCCGTTGTGGCTGAGCGGGTGGTGTTCGCTGCCGGCGATCACCCGGCACTGCAAGCGGGGCACGTCGGCGCTTTTGATGCTGTGCCCGAACGCGCACGGCGCGAATACGTCGCACGGCACGTCGAAGATGTCAGCGGCGCTCACGACGGTGACGCGCTCGCCGAGGTCGTCCGCGAGGGCCTGCGCGCGCTCAGACATCAGGTCTGCGACGGTGAGGCGCGCGCCCTCGCGGTGCAGGTGCTGCGCGAGGGTGCGCCCGACTGCGCCCGCGCCGAGCAGCGCGACGCGCACGCCGCGCATGCTCTCGCCGCCGAGGTAGGCGCGCGCGGCGGCCTTGATGCCGCGGTACACGCCGTACGCGGTGACGGTGGGCGTGTCGGTGTGCATGCCCATGGTGCTGTCGGTTTCCTGCGCGGCGAAGGCGATGTCGCGGCCGGTCACGCCGACGTCCTCGGTGAGGATGACGCGGCCACCGCGGTAACGGATCTGCCGGCCGAGCGCGCGGAACAGCGCCTCGCGGGCGTGCCCGTCGATGTCGCCGCCTTCCGGGGGGAGCATGACGCACGCGCCCCCGCCGTAGTTCAGGCCCGCGAGGGCGGCCTTGAGCGTGACGGACTCGCTGAGGGCGAGGGCGTCGCGCACGGCGCGTTCCTCGGTGCAGGGCATCAGGCGGCAGCCGGCAATGGCAGGGCCGAGCACGGTGGAGTGCACGGCGAGCACGGCGCGCAGGCCGCTGGGGGCGTGGTGCAGCAGCGTGACGCTCTCGTGGCCGCGCGCCTGGATTTCTTCGAACATCAGCATCAGAGTGGACCTCTCGCGGGGTGAATCCCCCCACTGTATTGTCGCGCATGCGCGCCCCGGATGGGTGGGGGTCTTTCCGTGAAGCTCACGAAACACAGAAACGTCACGAACAGCGGCGTAGGCATGCTTTACAATGTGAGCCGCGAAAGGGGTTTGCATGGAGAATATCGCGCCGCTGGCCAAGATTCTGGCTGAAGCGAACGGCATCGATTGGCGGAAGATTGAGGGAACCGGCGACGGTGGCCTGATCGTCGAACAGGACATCCTCAACTTCCTCACCCGCGTTATGAGCGGCGAAGAGGAGCCGCCCTCCACTCCGGTGGACCTGCCGCCGCCCGACTGGGAAGGCGACATGGCGGCCATGCCGTCCATGGACGCGGCGGTCGCGGCGCTCAGCCAGGCCGGCGTGGAGTCGGACATCACCGACTTCGTGAAATCCGGCGCGGGCACCGTGCCCACCCCGCCGACGCCTGCGGCGACCGCCGCGCCTGCGGGCCGTGACGACGTGGTGCAGGCCCCCCCGGTGTCCCTGGACGACGAGGGCATGGATTTCGAGTTGGACGAGGGCGACACCGAACCCGTCGAGGCCGAGCCGATTGCGGCGAGCGCGCCCGACACGACCGTGGTGGTCAGCGCGCCGGTGGACGCCGAGCCGATGATGCCCGTGGACGCTCCTGCCGCGCCGCTCGCCGACGCGCCGGCGCCCGCGCCGTACACCTTCCAGGACCAGCCGGACACGCGCATGACCAGCACCGCCTGGGACGCGCCGAGCACGCCCGCACCCACCCCGGCCGCGAGCGCCCCCGTGCAGGACACGGCCCCGGCGCCCGCCGCGAGCGCCCCGGAGCAGCCCGCGCCGGACGCGCCGCAGCAAGGTGGCGGCTTCGGTCTGGGCGGGTTCCTGTCCCGTCTGTACCGCCGCAACGACGCGGCTGCCGAGGCGACCCCCAGCGCGCCGACGCCGGAGCCGGTGCAGCCCGCCGCGCCCACCCCGGTGGCCGCGCAGCCTGAAGTGGCCCCCGCGCAGCCCGAGCCGACGCCGGCCGCCGCCGAAGTGCAACCCGAGCCGGTGCACGTCCTGCCGGAAGTCGCGCCCGTCGTGGCCGAACCGCAGGCGCCCGAGGAGCAGTACACGCACGCCGAGCCCGCGCCCATCGAGCCGGTGCACGCGCCTGCCGCGGAAGCCCACGTGGACGCCGCGCCGTTGGGCGAGCCGGTCGTCACCGACACCGCCCCACAGGACACGCCGGAAAGTGCCCCGCTCGTCGCGGACCAGCTGCGCCCGGACACGGACACCGCCGAGGAGATCAGCGAGCCGAACGTGAGCGCGCCCTTCGCCACGGAAACGCCGGCCCTGGCGGGCGTGGCCGCGGCGCCGGCAGCGGTTCCGGCGGCCAGCCACGGCACCGCCCGCGTGGCGCGCCGCGGTACGCTGCGCCGCACCCTCGCGGCGGGCGCCGCGACCGAAGCGGCTGCGCACCTCAGCGACGCGCTCGGCAGCCGCGTGCCCCTCGCGCTGCTGGTGGCGCGCGCCGCCACCCGCCATGACGGGCATACGGTCGCGCTTGCCCGCGTGGCCGGCGACGATGTGACGCCGATCCAGGCGGACCTGCACGGTGACTTCCGCGCGAACGCGCAGGCGTTCGCGGCGGGCACCGCCGGTGTCGGCGCGGACCTGCTTGTCATTGACGGCAGCAGCCTTGAGAACGGCGAGGTGCTGTTCCTCGACGGTCCGGCCCTCACGGTCACGCACGACGCGAACGGCGTGACGCTGACCCTCACCGGCATGAGTGCCGGCGAGGCGGCGCGCGTGCTCGACACGGTCGAGCGCGAACTGCAGACCCCCATCAAGCTGCTGTTCTGACAGCGGCGCAGTGAAGCGGAGGCGCGTGGCGCCTCCGCTTTTGCGTGGGCGTCTAGTTGCCGGTTCGTTCTTCCCGGCTGCTTCTTGTTACAGTGAGGCACGGTGCTGCGCGCCGTGCTTTTTTGCGCACGAGACCTGCGCGCGGCCTGGAGGCACGAATGCCGGGGATTGCGATTATTGGCGCGCAGTGGGGCGATGAAGGCAAAGGGAAGATCACGGATTTCCTCGCGCCGGGTGCGGACTTCGTGGTGCGGTATCAGGGCGGCGCGAACGCCGGCCATACCGTCACCGCGAAGGGACAGACGTTCAAGCTGAACCTGCTGCCGAGCGGCGTGCTGCATGACGGCACGGTCAGTGTGCTGGGCGACGGCATGGTCATCGACCCGGAGAAGTTCCTCGCGGAACGCCAGAACCTGCTGGACGGCGGTCTGAACCCGGAGCTGCGGATCAGTGACCGCGCGCACCTGGTGCTGCCGCACCACAAGTACGTGGACGGCCGCAAGGACTTCGTGGGCACGACCGGGCGTGGGATCGGCCCGGCGTACGCGGACAAGGCGCGGCGCGTGGGCATCCGCTTCGGGGACCTGCAGGACGAGGGCGTGCTGCGTGAGCGCGTGGAGCGCCTGCTGGAGGCCAAGCCGAACAGCACCCGCGACGCGGGCTGGGCGACGGTGAGTGACGCGCTCGGGTACCTGCTGCCCATCCGCGACGCCCTCGTGCCGTTCGTGCACGACACGGGCGCGCAGCTGCGCGCGGCGATCACGGCGGGCCGCAACGTGCTGTTCGAGGGGGCGCAGGCGACGCTGCTGGACCTGAACTACGGCACGTACCCGTTCGTGACGAGCAGCCACCCGACGGTGGGCGGCATCCTGGTGGGCGCGGGCGTGAACCACAAGGCCGTCGGCAAGGTGTACGGCGTGGCGAAGGCGTTCAACACGCGCGTCGGGCACGGGCCGTTCGTGACCGAGGTGTTCGGCGACATGGAGACGCGCCTGCGCGGCGACGGCAGCAAACCCTGGGACGAGTTCGGCACGACGACGGGCCGCGCGCGCCGCGTGGGCTGGCTGGACCTCGCGCTGCTGAAGTACGCGGTGGACGTGAACGGCCTCGACGGCCTGGTGATCAACAAGATGGACGTCGTGGCGGGCCTGGAGACGCTGCCGGTGTGCACGGCGTACGGCAGCGAGGGGCAGCCCCTCTACCGTGAGATGCCCGGCTGGGCCAGCACGGACGGCGCGACGAGCCGTGACACGCTGCCCAAAGAGGCGCAGGCGTACCTGGACCTGATCGAGGAAACCGTGAACTGCCCGGTTGTGATCTTCTCGTGTGGTCCGGCGCGCGAGCAGACGTACGGCGCGGTCGACTGGTCGTAACGTGCGCGGCGCGTCAGGGCCGGCCCGGGTGGGCGGGCCCTGACGCGTCTGGCTTTGTCGTTGTCCACGCGGTTTTTCGGCGATACGACTGACAGTTCGGACCTCTCATGGTCGCTACACTTTCGTTTATTGCCCGCCAGTCGCGGTGCGGCGCCTGCCGCGTCACGGCCGGCCAGAAGGGACCTGTCACATGACCGCCAACGAAATCCTGGAACCCGAAGGGACACCGAGCACGCCGAAAAAGGCGTACCTGTACCCCAACAAGAGCGGCGCGCAGCCGGTCATCGCCCGGCGTTACGACGCGGACTTCCGCCCGGACGACGCGTACAAGGCGACGCTGCCGGACATGACCGAGACGGTGGACGCCATTGAGGGCGCGCCCGTCGCGATTCAGCAGGTGGGCATCAGCGGGTTCCGCCTGCCGCTGCGCTTCGAGTCGCCGCAGGGGGAGCTGATGCTGGAGGGCCGCGTGGTCGGCACCGTCAGCCTCGACGCAGCAGAGAAGGGCATCAACATGAGCCGCGTGATGCGCACCTTCTACACCTTCGGGGAGGAAACGTTCACGCCGGACACTCTGGTGCGCATCGTGCAGGCGTACCAGCAGCAGGTGGGGACGCTGTGCGCGCGCCTGAAGGTCAGCTTCAGCTACCCGGCGCTGCTGGGGAGCCTGCGCAGCGGCCTGAGCGGCTACCAGTACTACGCAGCGAGTTTCGAGGCGAGCGTGGACGCGGACGGCACGGCGCGGCGCTACATCGAGCTGGACTTCGTGTACTCCAGCGCCTGCCCGTGCAGCGCGGAGCTCGCGGAGCACGCGCGGGACGTGCGCGGCGCGTACGCCATTCCGCACAGCCAGCGCAGCAAGGCGCGCGTGAAGGTGGAGCTGCAGGCGGGCGCGCAGTTGCCGCTGATCGACCTGATCGAGCACCTGCGCCGGGCACTCATGACCGAGACGCAGGTGATGGTCAAGCGCGAGGACGAGCAGGCGTTCGCGGAGCTGAACGGCGCGTACGTGAAGTTCGTGGAGGACGCCGCGCGCCTGATCTACCGTGAGCTGCACGGGGACGCGCGCATCGTGGACTTCCGCGCGGCGTGCTCGCACATGGAGAGCCTGCATTCGCACGACGCGGTGAGCGTGATCGTGCGCGGCATTCCGGGTGGGTTCCGCGCGGACTTCATGGACTTCCCGGACCTCGCGTGACCGAGCCGCTCCAGTACGATTTCGGCGTGCTCGGCGCGGCGGAACGCTACAAGCTGGTCACGTCGTTGATCGTGCCGCGCCCGATCGCGTGGATCAGCAGCGTGGGCGCGGACGGCCTCGTGAACCTCGCGCCGTTCAGCTACTTCGGGCTGATGGGCAGCGACCCGGCAGTCGTGGCGTTCGCGCCGGGCGCCACGAAGGACACCGCGCGCAACGTCGGGGCCGGCGCGGCGTTCGTGGTGAACCTCGTGAGCCGCGACCTCGCGGAGGTCATGAACGCGACCGCCACCGAGTTCCCCGGGCACGTGAGCGAACCGGACGTGCTCGGCCTGGAGATGATCAGCATGCCGTGGGTAGACGTGCCGCGCGTCGCTTTGAGCCCGGCGAGCCTCGCGTGCCGGGAGGTGCAGACGGTGCGCATCGGGAACACGACCGTGGTGCTCGGCGAGGTGCTAGGGGTGAGCGTGGCGCCGCACGTGATGCAGGACCCGGAGCGGCTGTACGTGGACGGCGCGGCGCTGGACCTGATCGGCCGCACGGGGGGACGCGGCGGGTACGCGACCACGCGGGACAGCTTCGAACTGCCGCGCATTCCGTACGCCGCATGGTTGGCGGCCCAGGAACGCACCGCCGAGTAAGCTGCGGCATGACGCCGTTTCGCCTTCGTCCGGCCACCCCCGAAGACGCGCCCGCCATCGCGCACGTGCACGTGACGAGCTGGCGGGAGACGTACGCGGGCCTGATGCCCGGCGAGTTCCTGGAGCGCCTCACGAACGACGCCGCGCGCGCCGGACGGACGCGCATGTGGACGGACCTGCTGAACGCCGGGCAGGACGTGATCTTCGTGGCCGTGGACGCGGCGGGCGAGGTCGTGGCCTTCGCGTCGGGCGGCGCGGCGCGGGACCTGCCGGGCGTCAGCGGGGAACTGCAGACCCTGTACAGCGTCCGGGCGGCCCAGGGGCACGGGCTGGGCCGGGCCCTGACGCGCGCGGTCGCGGACGCCCTGCACGAGCGCGGGCACACGAACCTGGGGTTATGGGTGCTCGCCAGCAACCCCACGCGCGGGTTCTACGCGCACCTGGGTGGTCAGGAGGCCGGGCACAAAGTGGAGGCGGTGCCGGGCGGCGAGTTGCATGAGGTCGCGCTGGTGTGGCCGGACCTGACGGCGCTGCGGCGCGCCTGACGCGCCTGACGCGCCGCGTATGCTGGCCGCATGACCTTCCTTCTGCCGTTTCTGGAGGGTGCCTGCTTATGAGGCTGCACCTGATCACTGTCGGGGAGCCGAAGCTGCCGTACGCGCGCGCCGGGTGGGACGAGTACGCGGGGCGGCTGTCGCGCTACCACAAGGTTCGCGTGACGCGCGTGCCGAACACCACGCCGGAGCGCGAGGGGCAGGCGATCGTGCGCGCGGTCGGGAACGCCACGCTGATTGCCGTGGACCCGCGCGGCGCGCAGCGGACCAGCGAGGCGCTGAGCGCCTTTATTGATGAGCTGGGCGTGCGCGGGCACGGGGAGCTGGCGTTCTGCATCGGAGGGCCGGACGGCCTGACGGACGAGGTGCGCGCGCATGCCCACACCCTGCTGGGCTTATCGAAGCTGACCTTCCCGCACGACCTGGCGATGGTGGTGCTGCTCGAGGCGCTGTACCGCGCGGCGACCATCAGCAAGGGCGAACCGTACCACCGCTGAGGGCAGGCCGCGCGGTTAGACCCCGTCGGTCCTGACGGGCGCGGGCTGGGGCGTGAGGGTCGGCCCGTTCGTGCGGGGGCCGTCCGGCGTCCACTCGATGCGGTCGAGGCACATGCGCCGCGCGGTCTTCGCGGGGTCCCACGCGTGGTACACGAGGTAGTGGTGCCCGTCCGGGCCGAGCACGACGCTGTTGTGGCCGGGCCCGACGACCTGACCGGGGATGGAGCGCAGCAGGGTGGGACCGTCGCTGTCGGGTTCGGTCCAGGGGCCCATGGGGTGGTCGGCGACGGCGTACGAAACGCCGTAATTTGGTTCCTCCCAGGCACCGCCGCTGTAGAAGCAGTAGTACTTCCCGCCGTGTTTGACGACGAAGGGGCCTTCGAGGGTGTACCAGTCGTAGATCTGGCCGTACATTTCGCGGTTGTGGCGGTAGATCTGCCAGTCGGCGGTGGCGCGCAGGACGGTGCGGCGTTCCCCGTGCAGGGTGGTCATGTCGCTGAGCGCGCTGACGGCGAGGGCGGTGCCGACGCGGTGGCCGTCAAGGAAGTCACGGGCGTAGTACAGGTACCACTGCCCGTCGTCGTCCCGGAAAGGGCTGGCGTCGATGGTGAAGGGGTCGTCGGGCGTGAGGATCACGCGGGCGTCCCGGAAGGGCCCCTGGGGTGCGTCCGCGACGGCGACGCGCAGCTGGTGGCCTTTGTCGCCGGTGCCGGCGGAGTAGTACATGTAGAAGCGGCCGCCATGTTCGGCCACTTCCGGGGCCCAATAGTCGCGGGCGTGCGGGTCGTCGAGCGGGTCGAGGGCGCCGCCGAGCGAGCGCCACGTGATCAGGTCGGTGGAGTGCAGGACCTCGAACGCGCGGCCTTCGGCCTGGGGTCTGCCGCTGGTGCCGTACGCGTAGTAGTCGTCACCGACGCGCAGCACGAACGGGTCGGCGAAGTAATCGGGGTAAACGGGGTTGGTGTACGTGTGGTTCATGCGGCCCCCTGGGTGAAGTACGTCCGTACTACCGGTTTTGCGTGGACGACTCAAGGTGCGCCGCGCGGCGCGCGCCCGGTGGTGGCGTGTGGAGGCGCGCGGGGACGATGATTTCAGGGTTTGCGGGCATTAAGCGTTAAGCGTTGGTGAACTTCCGCACGCTCTGGGCGGGCGCTACTCTGAGGGCAAGAACACGTGCTGGTGGGGGTGGTCGGCTGGTGGCTTATGCCGCTGGTCGGCGTCGGTGCGCCGGTACAGAGCTCTGCTGTAAGCGCTTACATCCCTGGCCGTGTTCACGTTCACTCGGAGGACCCCCCATGCGTACACGCCATCTGCTCACCCTGATGCTCACCGCCGCGGCGGGCACCGCCAGCGCCGCCTACTCCGGCCCCAAAGTCAGCCTGACGTTCCTGCACGGCTTCACCGGCGCGGACCGCCCGGTCATGGAGCGCCTGATCAGCCAGTTCAACACGTCCCACCCGAACATTCAGGTGCGCGCGCAGGCGCAACCCTGGGGCACGACCTGGCAGCAGCTCCCGTCGCTCGTCGCGTCGGGCCGCGCCCCGGACGTGGTCGTCATCAACGAAGACCAGATCACGAACTTCATTGCGCGCGGCGCCGTGTCCCCCCTCACGGCCGCCGAACTCAAGAGCGCCGGCATCAACACCGCCAGCTTCTACGGCCCGCTGTTCAAGACCGCCGACTACGAAGGCAAGTCCTACGGCCTGCCGGTGTCCAGCGTCGCGTACGTGATGTTCTACAACAAGGACCTCATGAAGAAGGCCGGGCTGGACCCCAACAAGCCCCCCCGCACCCGCGAGGAACTGCTGAAGGCCACGCAGGCCTGCACGGTCGACAAGTCCGGCAAGAAGGCCGGGCAGGCCGGCTTCGACGCCAAGAACCTCGACACGTGGGGCATCAGCCTGTACAACAACTGGGTCGGGTCGCGCGCCGCGTACGCCGCCATCCTGCAAAACGGCGGCGCCCTCACCGACAAGAGCGGCAACGCCGCCTTCGACAGTCCGCAGGCCGTCGAAGCCGTGCAGTTCCTGGTGGACCTCGTCCAGAAGCACGGCGTCGCCCGCCCAAACAGCACCGAGGAAGCCGAACTGGCCGCGTTCAGCCAGGGCAAGGTCTGCTTCTTCCCCTCAGGGCAGTGGTACCTGGACCGCTTCGAGCAGCAGAAGATGAACTTCGGCGTGGCGTTCATGCCGCGCGTCGGCACCAAGCAGGACGCCGCGTGGGGCGGCAGCAGCCACCTCACCCTGCCCAAGCAGCGCGCCAACTACGACAAGAACAAACGCCTGGCCGCGCTGGAGTTCATGAACTGGCTGACGCAGCCCGCGCAGAACCTCACGTGGACCAGCACCGGCAGCCTCCCCACCCAGGCGGGCGTCGCGAAAAATGCCAAGTTCGCGAGCGCGCCCATCTCCGGCGTGTTCGCCAAGCTCGGCAACATCTACGCCACGAGCGGGGTGCCGTGGATGGGTCAGGTGCTCACCCCCTTCGACAACGCCTGGGCGAACGCCTACAGCGGCAAGAAGAGCGTGAAGCAGGCCCTCGCGGACGGCGTGAGCGAAGCCAACAAGCAGATCGTTCAGGCCCGCAAGAGCTTCCAGTAACCCGCAACCTTTCCGGGGAGCGCCGCGGCGCTCCCCGGTTCAGAAAGGAGTGGTGGATGACCCTCACCGTTGATCAGGGCAGCGCGAGCCAGCGGCACCGGCTCGCGCCTGCCTCTTTTGCCCTTCCGCTCGCGTTCGACCGGGGGGCCCAGTGACGCCCTCCACGCACACGTCCGCGCCGCACGTCCGCAAGCGCGGCGGCAACACCGTCGAGCCGTACCTGTACCTCCTGCCGTTCGCGATCTTCTTCGCGCTGTTCGTCATCTACCCGGTCGGGTACGGCTTCTTCGTGAGCCTGCACCGCTGGGACCTCCTCGCGGATACCCGCCCGTTCGTGGGCTTCGAGTACTACAAGAACCTGTTCACGCCCGGCACGCCGCAGGCGGAGTTCTTCTGGAACAGCATGAAGAACACCGTCTTCTTCACGGCGGTCAGCGTGCCGCTCCTGGTGTTCACGTCGCTGGGCCTCGCGTTGCTGCTGTACCGCCCGATCATCGGGCGGGCGTTCTTCCGCGCGGTGTTTTTCCTGCCGGGCATCCTCACCGTGTCCGTGATGGGCATCCTGTGGCGCTGGATGTTCGACAACCAGATCGGCATGGTCAACGCCGCCCGCACGGAAATTTTCGGCCTGCAGCCCCTCGCGTTCCTGTCCGTGGAGGGGCTCGCCTGGGTCCCGATCATCATCGGTACGGTCTGGTGGACCATCGGTTTCAACATGACGCTGTACCTCGCGGCACTGGGCAACATCTCGCAGAGCTACTACGAAGCGGCCGAACTGGACGGCGCGAGCGCCTGGGCGAAGTTCCGCTTCATCACCTGGCCGCTGCTGGCGCCCATCACGCTGTTCGTGGTCGTCACCACCGCGCTCGCGTCGTTCCAGCTGTTCGGCCAGAGCCTGGTCATCACCGCCGGCGGCCCGAACCGCAGCACCCAGAGCACCATTCAGTACATTACCGAGGAAGCCTTCACCAACAACCAGTTCTCGTCGGCGTCCGCCATGGCGTTCATGTTCGGCCTGGTCATGCTGATCTTCACCTTCCTGCAATTCCGCATCATGGCGCGTGACGCGCGTGGAGAGAACTGACATGGCCCTCCCTGCCCAACAGACCACGGCGGCGCCCACGGCCCGCACCACCAACGCGCCCGGCGGTCGCCGCGTCCCGCGTGACATCCCGCGCTTCATTCTGCTGTGCGTCCTCGCGGTCCTGTTCCTCGCGCCGATCTACTGGATGGTCACGACCGCCCTGAAAGCCGAAACGGACGTGATCTCCTCGCCGACGCAGTGGTTCCCGGCGCACCCCACCCTGGACAACTTCCGGGAGGTTCTCACCTCCCCCGACGGGAACATCCTGCGGTGGATGTGGAACTCGCTGTTTGTCGCGACGGTGTTCACGGTGGTGCACGTGTCGCTGTGCGCCCTCACGGCGTACCCGCTGGCGCGCATGCGCTTCCCCGGACGCGACCTGATCTTCTGGATCATTCTGGGGTCCATGATGATCCCCTGGGTGGTGACCCTGATTCCCACCTACCTGATGATGCTGAAGTTCAACTGGATCAACAGCTTCCACGCGCTGATCTGGCCGGGCATCGCCGGGGCGTTCGGGGTGTTCATGCTGCGGCAGTTCTTCCTCGGCCTACCCAAGGAATTGGAGGAGGCGGCGCGCCTCGATGGCGCGAACAGCTTCCAGGTGCTGTGGAAGATCATCCTGCCGCTGTCCATCCCGGCACTCGTGACGCTCGCGGTGTTCTCGTTCATGGGGTCCTGGAACAACTTCATCTGGCCGCTGTACGTCGTGACCGACATCGACAAGCTGACCCTTCCGGTCGGGGTGACGACGTTCTCGCAACGCTACGTGACCGAGTACGGCAAGCTGATGGCGTCCACCGCGATCGCCTCCATTCCGGTGCTGGTCGCGTACCTGTTCGCGCAGCGCTACCTGATCGCGGGCCTGTCCACCACGGGGATGAAGGAATGACGGTGCGCTGCCCCTCTCCCCTGCTGACTGGCCTCGCGCTGCTGCTGCTGGGCGGCACGGGCGCCGCGCCCGCCGCGACGTACACCAACCCCGTCATCGACGAGGACTTCCCGGACCCGTTCATCCTGCGCGTCGGGAAGGCGTACTACGCGTACGGCACCAACGCCGGCGGTCTGGACGTCCCGGTGCGCCGCAGCAGCGACCTCGTGCACTGGACGTTCGTGGGCGACGCGCTGGGCGGCCTGGGGGCATGGGCGAGCGGCGGGTTCACGTGGGCGCCGGAAGTGGCCCGCACGCCCAAAGGGTACGTGCTGTACTACACGGCGCGGCACACCGCGAGCGGTCGGCAGTGCATCGGCGCGGCGTTCAGCGCGAACCCCGAAGGGCCCTTCCGGGACGCGAGCGCGGCGCCCCTCGTGTGCCAGCTGGACCTGGGTGGCAGCATCGACGCGAGCCCGTTCACCGACCGTGACGGGCAGCGGTACCTGTACTGGAAGAACGACGGGAACTGCTGCAACCAGCCGACGGCCCTGTGGGGCCAGAAGCTCAGCGCGGACGGTCTGAAACTGGTCGGGCAGCCCAAGGACCTGCTGTACAACGGCGCCCTCTGGGAAGGGAACCTGATTGAGGCGCCGCAGGTGTACACGCGCGCGAACAAGTACTACCTGTTTTACTCCGCGTCGGATTACAACAGTGACCTGTACGGCGTTGGGTACGCGCTCGGCATGAGTCCGCTCGGGCCGTTCCGGAAGCAGACGCGGGACGGCGCGTGGCTCGCCACGAAAGGCAAGGTGGCCGGGCCGGGCGGTCAGGGCGTCATCACCGACGGGAAGGGCAACACGTGGCTGTACTACCACGCGTGGACGACCGGACAGGTCGGGTACGGCAGCGGCGGCGCGCGCAGCCTGCGCCTGGACCCGCTAAAGTTCGTGAACGGCCTTCCCATGCTGAAGGGGCCGAGCGTGACGGCGCAGCCCGCCCCTGCGAAACCCTGAAGGGGCGCCCACCCGGGCGCCCCTTCTGTGCTCAGGGGTGGCTTCTCATGCGGCGCGCTGCTTCGCTGTGAGCATGCGGACCTTCACGCGCGTGCTGCTGGGCGGAGCGGTGGCGCTCCTGGCCTGGTGGGCCCTGCGACCGCAGCGGCGCGCGGAGATCCTTCTACCGGCGCCGGCGGTGTACGCGGGCTTCTCGTTGCGGCCCACGCGGCGTCCGGGCGTGCGTGAACGGCTCATGGGGGCCTTCAGGCGCCAGCAGTGCCGGCGGCGTCCGCGAGGGCGTCGAGCGTCGCGTCCGCCGCGACCGTGACGTGCGTGAACCCGGCCGCGCGCGCGGCGCGTTCCGTCTGCGGACCCATGACGGCCACCGGGAAGTCCGTCCCGGCGAGGTCCGCGAGGGCGCGCGCGGCGCTGCCGCTCGCGAGGGTCACGACGTCCGCGTCGCGCAGCGCCTGAAGTTCCGCGTCGGTCGGCTCGGCCGGTTCGGTGCGGTACAGTTCCACGCGTTCGGCGTTCAGGCCGCGCGCGCCAAGCGCTTCCTCCAGGGCGTCCTCGGCGATGTGGCTGGCGAGGTGCAGGATGCGCGCGTCCGCGCTGGCCGGCAGGTCCCCGCCGAGGTGCGCCGCGCCGGGCGTGCCGGGCGTGAAGTCCGGGCGGATGCCGTGTCGCTCCAGCGCGCGGGCCGTGGCGGGCCCCACGGCGGCCACGCGCGCCGCGCCGAACGCGCGCGCGTCGAGGCCCATCTCGTCGAGCTGCCGGAACAGTTCCTCCACGGCGTGGTTGCTGGTGAGCAGCACCCAGCTGTACGTGCCGAGTTGCGACAGGGTGCGGTACAGCGTGGGCAGGTCGCCGCTGGGCGCGTAGCGGATCAGGGGGAGTTCCACGACGTCCGCGCCGCGCGCGCGCAGCACGCCGGCGAGGTCGCTGTTGCCTTCGCGCGTGCGCGTGACGACGACGCGGCGGCCCAGCAGCGGGCCGGTGTCGAACCAGCGGAGGGTGTCGCGCAGGCGCACGACCTCGCCGACGACCGTGATGGCCGGCGCTTCCAGGCCCGCGCGTTCCACCTCATCCGCGATGGTCTGCAAGGTCCCCGTGACGGTGCGCTGGCGGGGCGTGGTGCCCCACTGCACGGTCGCGGCGGGTGTTTCCGGCGCGCGGCCCGCGCCGATCAGGTCGCGGGCGATGGCACGGAGGTTGCGGACGCCCATCAGCAGGATCAGGGTGTCCACGCCGCTCAGACGTTCGTAGTGCGCGTCACCCTCCTGGGTGTTGCCGGTCAGCACCGCGAAGCTGCGCGCGACCTCGCGGTGCGTAACGGGAATGCCGGCGTACGCGGGCGCCGCGATGGCGCTCGTCACGCCCGGCACGACCTCGAACGGCACGCCGGCGCGCGCGCACGCCTCGGCTTCCTCGCCGCCGCGTCCGAACACGTACACGTCGCCGCCCTTCAGGCGCGCGACACGCTGCCCACCGTTCTCCTGCGCCTTCTGGACCAGCAGCGCGTTGATGTCCTCCTGGCGGATGTACTCGCTGAAGCCCTTCTTGCCGACGTAGATCGTTTCCGCCTGCGGGCAGTGGCGCAGCAGCTCGGGGTTGGCGAGGTAGTCGAACAGCACCACGTCGGCGCGGCGCAGGGCCTCGACGGCACGGACGGTGAGGAGGCCGGGGTCGCCGGGACCGGCACCGATCAGGGACACGAACGCGCGAGCGGCAGTCATACGCACAAAGTAGCGTGTGCGCCCGGGGACAGTTCACCCCCGGCCCAGGGGGACGCGGAACACCCGTGGGGTGTTCCGCGCTGAAGTCTGCTGCGCCCGCGCGCGCGGCTTACATGCCGGGGAGCTTCTTGGCCATGTCGAGGTGCATCTTCACGGTCGGGATGGCGCCCTTCACGATCTGGCGGAGCATCATGTTCGTGCCGGGCGTCGAGCTGTACTTCTCGAACAGCGCGAGCGTCTCGGCGTGGCTGGCGATCATGAACTCCTTGTACTTCATGTCGAACATGCTGCCGGCGGTGCGCAGCACGTTCAGCATCGCCTGCTGCTTGCCGTTCACGGTCATGGGGGGCGTCATGGGCGGCTGCGCCTTGGTGGTCACGGCAGCGACTTTCGCACCGAGTTTGGTGTGGTCGGCGATCATGTGCTCGGCGTACATCTTCACGGCCTGCGTCTGGCCGAGCTGACGCGCGAGTTTCGCCGCCTCGATCTCGAAGGTGTTGCTCATGCCAGCCTTCATGACGAAGGCCTGGTCGGTGGCGTTCAGGACGTTGCTCTGGGCGGCGGCCATGCCGGTCGCCATCAGAGCGGCGAGCACGAGGGTGCGGGTGGTGGTCATGCGTTTCAGCCTAGGGCGCGGGCGCGCCCCCTCCATGAAGCGCGCCCGGCGGAACCTGTACGGAAACTTCAGCGGGCCTTGCGGGAACGTTGACGCGGTCGGCTCGGTGGCTTTTGTGACAGCGGCGCCCGGCGTTCCTGCAGGCGCCGCGCGAACCACACGCCGGCCCACACGACCAGCGCCACGACGACGACGGAGCCGATCGGCCCGATCAGGTGCTGCACACGCTCGAAGTTCTCGCCGAGCAGGTACCCGCCGCCAGCATTCACGGTCGTCCACAGGCCACTGCCGAGCGCGGTGTACAGCAGGAACTTCCCGAGCGGCATTTCGCTGAGCCCTGCAGGGATGCTCAGCAGGCTGCGAATGCCGGGCAGCAGGCGCCCGAACAGCACGGCCTTGTGTCCGTGCCGGTCGAACCAGTCGTCCGCCTGCTGAATGTCGCGGCTGCTCAGCGTCAGCCACCGTCCGTAACGGTCCGCCCACGCGGCGAGGCGCACTTCGCCCACCAGGCGGCCCAGAAAGTAGAGCGGCAGCGTGCCCACCACGCTGCCGGCTGTGCCCGCCACGATGGCGAGCAGCAGGTGCAGTTCTCCGCGCGCCGCAGCGA
>NC_014958.1:380000-520000 GCF_000186385.1 Deinococcus maricopensis DSM 21211 | reverse complement strand
TCCAGGCGGACGCGTCGTGTACGGCGAGCACGCCGGGCAGGTGTTCCCCGTCAAGGACGAGCAGGCGCGCGCATGGCGCGGCGAAGTCGTCTCGCACATCACCGTGCCCGACGACGAGGAGAACGAGGACATGCGCGCGCAGTACCCGCGCCTCATCGAAACGTACACCCCCATCCGCCTCGAAGGGTCCGACCGCGTGCTCGCCGTCGCGGAGTTCTACCAGAACGTCCAGCAGCTCGACCGGGAGGTCCGCTGGGCGCAGGCGCGCAGCTGGGTGGTCGTGACGCTCGTCATCATCGTCACGTACCTGATCCTGTCTGGCCTCGTGCGGCGCGGCAGCCTCACCATCGAAGGGCAACGCGCCGAACTCGACGCGCACGTGCAGCACCTCGAAACGTTGCTGCACCAGAACCACGAACTGCACGAACGCGTGCAGCGGGCCGCGTCGCGGACGGTCGCCATGAATGAACGGTTCCTGCGCCGCGTCGCCAGCGACCTGCACGACGGCCCCGCGCAGGAACTCAGCCACGCGCTCCTGCGACTCGACACGCTCCTGCACGCCGTCCCCGCCGATCAACGCCCCGCTCTGGAACGCGACGTCACCGCCATCGAACGGGCGCTCGCCTCCGCCCTGACGGAAATGCGGACCCTCGCGCGGGACCTGCGCCTCCCCGACCTCGACCACCTGAGCGTGCAGGACGTCGTCGCCCGCGCCGTCCGCGACCACGTGCGCCGCACCGAAACGCCCGTGGACCTGAACGTCGACGCGCCCCCCACGCTCACCAGCGTGCCCGTCAGCGTCAAGATGGCGGCGTTCCGCATCGTGCAGGAAAGCCTGACGAACGCGTACAAACACGCCGGCGGACGCGAACAGCACGTGCACGTCCGCAACGACGACGACTGCGTGGTTCTCGAGGTGTCCGACGGCGGGAACGGCCTGAACTGGACGGGGGCGTCCACCCCGCAGCACCTCGGCCTTGCCGGCATGCGCGAACGCGCCGAAAGCCTCGGCGGCACCTTCGAGGTGACGTGCCGCGGCGGCAGCGGCACCCTCATTCGCGCGCGCCTGCCCCTCGCCCCGGAGGACCCTGATGCCTGACCCGATCCGCGTCGCCGTCATCGACGACCACCCCCTGTTCCGCGAAGGCGTCATCGCCGCCCTCCAAGCCGATCACGACATTGACGTCATCGCCGAGGGCGGCAGCGCCCCCGACGCCGTCCAGGCGGCCGCGCACCACCTGCCGGAAGTCATGCTCCTCGACCTGCACCTGCCCGGCGGCGGACTGGAAGCCCTGCGGGAAGTGGCGGCCTCGTACCCCGCCACGCGCGTGGTCATGCTGACCTTCAGTGAAGACGAGGCGGACGTCCTCGCCGCGCTGAAAGCCGGCGCGCGCGGGTACATCATCAAGGGCGTCACCGGGCGTGAACTGCGAGGCGTGATCCGCGCTGTCAGCCAGGGCGAAGTCAGCATCACGCCCATGCTCGCCAGCGGCCTCTTGTACGAACTCGCCCGCCCGGAACGCGAGCCGCCCGGCGGACTGATGACCACCCTGACCGCGCGCGAACGGCAGATTCTGGAGGGCGTCGCGGCTGGTCGCAGCAACAAGGAAATCGCGCGGGAGCTGGAACTCACCGAGAAGACGGTCAAGCACTACATGACGAACGTGCTGCAGAAACTTCAGGTGCGCAACCGCGTGGAGGCCGCGCTGCTCGCACAACGCGAAATGCAACGTCAGAAGTAGCGGACGGCCCCTCCAGCCGGACCAGGCCGCGACGAGGAGATGGTGCGCGCGCCACTCCTCACGGGAGGGCACGCGCACTTCGGAGGTGGTCCTCTGTCGAGGGCTGCTGGTCTACTCGACGATGACCTTGGCGGTCATGTTGGTGTGCGGCAGGCAGTAGTACGCGAACGTGCCTTTTTTCGTGAAGGTGTACGTCCAGGCTTCGCCCTGCTCGAGCATGCTCGGCAGGCCCTTGGCCTCGTTGGACGAGTCGAAGGCCCGCGCGCCCGGCGCCCCCCCGGGCTGTCCGGCGGTGACGCTGTGCCCGACCGCGTCGCGGTTCACCCACGCCACTTTCGTGCCGACCTTCACGTGCAGCTCCGGCTGGTCAAACGCGAAGTTGCGGATGTTCACGACCTTGATGGGCGAGTTCGCCGGCAGGTGGTCGTACACGTCGTTATGGGCGGGGTCCCCGTGAGGGACGATGCCGGGCGCGCCGGCGTGTTCGTGGTCATGGTCGTGCGCCTCTGCGGTGGGCTGGGCCGTGTGCGCGTGCATGGAAGGGCCGGTGCTGAGGCGCCCGTACGGGTCGAGGGCGGGGCCGCCCTTGAGCATCAGGTGCATGCCGCCCGGGTAGATGCCGTTGTTCGTCACGTCGCGGACGATGTGGTCGTGGAAGGGGAAGCTGCCGTCGCGGCCTTTCACGAGGATGTCGATGCGTTCGCCCGGAGCGATGGCGAGCGTGTCCAGCCGTTCCGGCTGCGGGAGGGGGTAGCCGTCCTTCGCGAGCACCAGGAAACTGTTGCCGTGTAGGTGCCAGCTGTGCAGTTCCTCGCCCATGTTCACCATGCGCAGCAGGCTCGTCTGCCCTTCGGGGATGGTGATGTCGGGAATGAGCGGGAAGGACCGGCCGTTCACGAGGAAGTAGTTCGGCTCGCTGTGATGCACGGGCGCTTTGGGGTTCTGGCGGCTGTCCCATTCGTCGAGGATCAGGGTGTGTTCGCTCTGCCAGACTTTCGTGCTGGGGTCCCGGGGTTCGACGACGATCGCGCCGTACATGCCCATGTCGGCGTGCAGGTACGTCTGGTAGTGGCAGTGGTACGCGAAGGTGCCCGGGTCGGTCGCTACGAACTCGTAGAGGGCTTCCTCGCCGGGCATGACGTCCGTGAGGCCGTCCATCTGCTGCGCGAGGCGGGCGACGCCGTGGAGGTGCACGGTGTGCGGCTGGTCGTGCGTGTTCTTGAAGTGGATGGTGACGTGGTCGCCCTGCTGAACGCGGATTTCCGGTCCGGGGACGGTGGGCTTCTGACCGGGGAAGCTGTACGCCCACTGTTCGACGTTCACGCCGGGCGCGATTTCCGTGGTGATCTTGTGGACTTCGAGCGTGAATTCGCGTTGCTGTCCGGTGGTTTCGCGGGTGGTGGCGGTGGTGTTGGGCGCCTGCAGGAATGCGGTGATGCGCGCGGCGCGGTCGTTGTCCTCCTGGGGGAGGTGCAGGACGACGGCGGTGGTGGCGGCGGCGGTGGCGAGGGTGAGGGCGCTGAGGACGGCGATGGTGCGGCGGTGGCTGGGGCGCATGGGTTGAACCTTCTTGGTGGGGAGGGGGTGGGGGCCTGCCGAGTGCGTGTGAGGCGCTCGGGGAAGCTCACCCTGCGGCGGTGCGCGGCACCGGAGCTTCCTGGTGAGCTGAGTGTCCGGTGGGGGTGTTACGGGAGCATTACGGGGGAGCGCTGGCGGATGGGGAGCGTGCAGAGGCCCATAAGCACCGTGTGCATCAGGCTGAGCCCGGACCGCTGGTCCGGTAGGCCTGAGCGCCAAGGTGCTGCTGTTCGGTGTGGGTGAGGGTCTGATCCAGGAGGCGGAGGCGTTCTGGTGGAGTTCGTGGGAAGGCGCTGGCGGTTTCAGCGCCGGTTGACACCCACCGCGCATTGATTCCTATAATGAACGTATGACCACTATAGGAGACGACACGAGCGCGCTGATCGCCCGGCGCATCCGCGTCGAGCGGGAAGCGCGGCAATGGTCCCAGGCGGACCTCGCGGAACGCGCCGGCGTCGCCAAGGCCACCATCAGCAAGGTCGAGCGCGGCGACATGAGCCCCACCGCCGTCACCCTCGTCCGTCTCGCCACCGCCTTCGACCTCACCCTCGCCGGCCTCCTCCTGCGCGCCGAAACGGAAGGCGCCCGGCTGTCCCGCGCCAGCGACCAGCCCACCTGGCGCGACCCGGACACCGGGTACGTCCGCACGCAGGTCTTCGCCCGCCCCGACCACCCCCTCGAACTCGCCCGCATCGACCTCCCCGCACGGCAGCGCGTCACCCTGCCGGCCGCGTCGTACACCCACATCCGTCAGGTCATCTGGGTGCAGAACGGCGCCCTCACCGTGCACGAGGACGGCCAGATGCACCTCCTGCATGCCGGCGACTGCCTCGGCTTCGGCGCGCCGTCCGACGTCACGCTCGCCAACGACACCGACACGCCCTGCACGTACGTCGTGCTGCTCGCCCGGGGGTAACCATGCCGGATATTCGCCCACTGCACGCCACGCCCGAAACGCTCGCGCGCCTGCGCGACCTGCTCATCGTCACCGTCGCCGAAGGCGGCTCCGTCGGCTTCATGCATCCCCTCACGCCCGACGCCGCCACGGCCTTCTGGGACCGCGCGCTCAGCGGCGCCGCGCGCGGCGAGCGCATCATCCTGGGCGCCTGGGAAGGCGAGGCCCTGCTGGGCACGGTCACGCTCATCCTCGACTGCCCCCCGAACCAGCCGCACCGCGCGGAAATCGCGAAGATGATGACGCACCCCGGCGCCCGCCGCCGCGGCGCCGCCACCGCCCTGCTGCAGGCCGCCGAGGCGCTCGCGGTGCAGCACGCCCGAACGCTGCTCGTGCTCGACACGGCCTCGGACGGGGGCGCGTCCAGCCTGTACGAGCGGCTCGGGTTCGTGTTCGCCGGAGAAATCCCGGATTACGCCCTCAAACCGCACGGTGGGCTGACCGGAACGCGGCTGTACTACAAGCGCATAGGCTCGCCTGAAGGCGCAGTCATGGCCGGCTCAGGCCACGCGGAGTACCCTGAAGCATGAGCGCCCGCGACCCGAAAGCCCCGCCGTCCCCGCTGCGCGGCGAGCATCCGGAACTGCAGGCTGCGCATGCCCGCCTGCTCGCGCTGATCGAACAGCAGAAGCGCGCCGCCGACACCCCGTCCCCTCCACGCCCGGTAGGGAGCGCGCAGCGGCTCGGCCCGTGGTGGGTCGCGGCCGACGACGGAACGCGCAGTATTCAGCGCACAGGCCGTGACGCCCTCACGTACCGCGACGGCGACGTGGCGTACGCCGTCAATGTGGACACCGAGGAAGGGGGCGGCCTCGCGGTATTCCGCAATGCCGTCCGGCCCGTGAGTGGCCCGCCGCTCACGGACGTGGAGCGGGCGACGGTGTTCACTCGCGCCATGACGCTCCTCCGGCAGTCCGGCGATTCGTTCGTCATTCAGGACGCGAGCGACCTGGAGCTGTGACCGCCACGCCGTGGGCCGGTCACGTCACTCGAAGTAATGCTCGAAGGTGGCGCGCAGGGTTTCCGGCCGCTCGCTGAGCGCGCCTTCAGGCACCTGTACCTCCACGTCCACCCGTAACTCCACCGGTCCGGCGGCCGTCCAGACGTCCAGCAGCAGCATGGCGGTGTCCTGCCACAGGCGCTGCACGAGGTCCGGGTGGCCGCCGCCGGGCGTGACCTGCGCGGCCCACGCGCCGAACCACGCGCCCACCGAGACGCGCGTCCACTCGCCGGGCTGCAGCACCTCGATGAGCGGCGGCGGAATCAGGAACGCGGCGCTGGGCACGTGCCCGAGCGACGGGGACGCGAACCCCCAGCGGCGCAGCAGCGCGGGCGTCGAGCCGAGGTTCAGCAGGTCAACGTGCTCGAAGCTCACGTACTGCGCGGCGGGCGTGGAGGGCACGTCGGGAACGGACAGGATCAGCGGGCCGTGCTGCACCAGCAGCGTCCCGAACGGTCGGTGGTCCACACTCATGGCGCTCACCCTACCTGCGGCGCGCATGAGGAACCCCGCAGCTCTGCAGGTACGCCTGAAGCGTGCGTGATAGACAGGGTCGTGTCCCCGTTCGCGCGTCTGCTCCTCTCCCCGCCCGCATGCCGGAACTTGACCGCCCTCCGGGCGGCCTTGGGGGGGCAGACGGTCCTGATCACCGGAGCGTCGTTCGGGATTGGGGAGGCGACAGCTCGGCTGTTCGCGCAGGCGGGCGCGGAAGTGCTCGTGGTGGCCCGCACAGGCGAGCGACTCCACGAGCTCGTCGCGGACATCGAGCGGACCGGCGGGCGGGCGTTCGCGTACCCGCTGGACCTGAGCTGCCCGGACGACATCCCGCTCCTCGTGGACCGACTGGTCCGCAGGCACCCGCGCATCGCCGTCGTGGTCAGCAACGCGGGCCGTTCCATTCGTCGTCCTGCGGTGCGGGCACTGGACCGACGCGACCTGGAACGGTCCGTGGCAGTGAACTTCACGGGCCCGGCGGCGCTGCTCCTCGGGCTGCTGCCCCACATGATCGCCGCAGGGGGAGGGCAGATCATCAACGTGTCCACCGTGTCCGTGAAGCCGCCGGCCGCGCCGCGCTGGGCGTCGTACCAGGGAAGCAAGGCAGGGTTCGACCTGTGGCTGCGGAGTGTGGCGGCGGAAGTGCAGCTCGACGGCGTGCGCGTGAGCAGCGTGTACATGCCGCTGGTGCGGACGCGCATGAGCGCGGCGGGCGGCCTGTACCGGCACGCACCAGCATTGACGCCGCTGGAGGCCGCGCAGGTGCTTGCGGGCGCCGTGGTGCGCCCACGGGCACGGGTGGCCCCGTGGTGGCTGTCCGCTCAGGAGGCCGCGGCGTTCCTGCTCCCCGGCGTGACGGACTGGGCTCTGGCGCGCTTGGAGGCACGTGAGCGCCTGCGTGGGGCGCGGCGGGGTGCCGCGTGAGCGTGCGCGCGGCGGTGCGGGCGGTGCTGAGCACGGGCCTGCTCTGGCCGTCCCCTCTGCGGGCGGTGGTGCTGGGCGGGAGGGTGGCCGCGCGGTACGGCGCGTCCCTGTACAGCCTGACGGTGTGGACGGCGTCCCGCTGCCCGGACGCGCCCGCGCTGATCGAGGCGTCCGGCGTGACGACCTTCCGGGGGCTGGTGGAGCGCGCGGACCTGATCGCGGACACGCTGGCGACGCGCGTGCCGCCCGGCGGGACGCTGGGGCTGCTGGGCCGCAACCACTCGGCGTTCGTGGCGACGCTGCTCGCTGGACTTCGACTGGGGGTGCGGGTGCTGCTGCTGAACACCTTCCACGCGCCCGAGCAGGTGGCGAGGGTGGCGCGCGAGCATCAGCTGGACCTGCTGGTCGCCGACGAGGAATTTCTGGCGGGCGTGCAGGGCGCTGACCCGACGTTGCCGATCTGCAGCGCCGCGACCCTGGAGGCGCTCCAACGTCCGAGCGCGCCCGCCCATGTGCGCGCTCGGCGCGGCGGGCGGCTGGTGGTGCTGACGTCGGGCAGCACGGGCCAGCCCAAGGTGGTGGACCGCCGCGTGCGTCCAGGCGAGGCGCTCCGTACGCTCACGGCGCTGCTCACGCGCCTGGACGTTCGAGCAGGCGCGCCGACGCTGCTGACGCTGCCGTTGTTCCACGGGCACGGCCTGATGACGCTCGCGCTGAGCCTCACGTTCGGGGCGCCGCTGCACCTGTTCAGGCGCGGGACGGCCGAACTGTACGAACGCGCCCTGCTCACGCAGGGTATAGAGGTGCTGGTGGTCGCGCCGACCGTGTTGCACCGGTTGCTGGAACGGCCTGCGATGGGCCGCGCGCCGACCTTGCGGACCATCGTGTGCGGGTCCGCGCCGCTCAGCGTGGACCTCGCCACCCGGACGCTGCGGCGCTTCGGGCCGGTGCTGTTCAACCTGTATGGCGCGAGCGAGGCAGGCCTGATCGCGCTGGCCACGCCCACGCAGCTGCTGGCCGCGCCGGACAGCGTCGGTGAGCTGTTGCCGGGCGCGCCCGTCGTCCTACGCCGCGAGGATGGCGGGCGCGCCGCCCCGGGCGAGGTGGGCGAGGTCGTGGTCGGTGGGGTGCGCACGGGCGACGTGGGGCACCTGAGTGCGTCCGGGTGGCTGACGTTGCGCGGGCGGCGGGACGACCTGATCATCTGTGGCGGCGAGAACGTGTATCCGGAGGAGGTGGAAGGCCGCATCGCGCAGTTGCCGTACGTCCGCGCATGCGCGGTGCTGGGCGTGCCCAGCGAAGAGTACGGGCAGCGGCTCGCCGCGCTGATGGTGCATGAGGACACCCACCCGCCGGTGCCGGACACGGTGGTCGAGGCCGACCTGCGCGCGCTGCTGCCCCGAACGCTGCGGCCTGCATGCTGGCAGTTCGTGCCTGCGCTGCCACGCACTGCTCTCGGGAAGCTCGTGCGCGCCCAGCTTCGCCCTCCGGAAAACGCAAGGTAAAGGTTGTATGAAGTTTGAAAGAACCGCCCGGTTACCCTTTGGCATGACCAAAGAAGAACGGCTGCAGGAAGTCATCGACGCGTTCGTGAAAACGCTGAACGACTTCGTTGAACACCGCGGCTCCCTGGACGCGCACCGAGCCACCCTGGCGGCCCTGCTTCAGGAAATTCAGGAACTCAAGGGCACCCCGCCGCGCAGCCCGTTCGCAGCGTAACCCCCCGTATGAAGGCGGGCCGACCTGGAGTCCAGGTCGGCCCGCCTTCACACCGCTCGTCAGTGCGCGCTGACGGGGTGTCCGTCCGGCGCGCCGTGCGGGTGGCCCGCCGGGCGGCGCGTGAATACGGCCAGCACCACCGCCAGCACGGAAATCCCCGCCGCGACCATGAAGGCCGACTGCAGGCCCGCGTTCAGCGCCAGCTGCGGAGTCACGGCGCTTTGCACCAGGGCGGCGCTGCGGCCCGTCATGATGGTGATGAGCAGGGCCGTGCCGGCCGCGCCCGCCACCTGCTGCAGGGTGCTGAGAATCGCGCTGCCGTGCGAGTACAGGTGCATGGGCAGCGGTCCGAGGCTCGCGGTGAACACGGGCGTGAACAGCAGCGCCAGCCCGGCACTCAACGTGAGGTGCAGCGCCAGCAGCGCCGCGATGGACGTCCCCGGCGTGATCGTCCCGAACTGCCACAGGGCCAGGGTCAGCAGGGCGGCGCCGGGCGTGGCCAGCCACACCGGCCCGTACCGGTCAAAGAGCTTCCCGACGGGCGGAGCGAGCAGGCCCATCAGCAGGCCGCCCGGGAGCAGCAGCAGGCCCGTCTGCAACGCCGTCAGGCCGCGGACGTTCTGCAGGTAGATCGGCAGCAGGATGGCGCCGCCGAACAGGGCCATCATGGCGATCATCATCAGGGCCACACCGAGGGTGAACATCGGGTAGCGGAACGCCCGCAGGTCGAGGAGCGGGGCGTCGCGGCGCTGCAACGCCACCTGCCGCGCGATGAACAGCGCGAGGCTGACGACGCTCACGACGAGCGGCACGGCCACGGTCGGGGTGCTGACGCCGCCGGGCGTGTCCCCGAGGCGGCTCAGGCCGTACACGATGCCGCCGAAGCCCAGCGCGGACAGCGGCACGGACAGCACGTCCAGGCTCAGGCGGCGCGGCTCCGTGATGTTCACGAGCGTGCGCGCGCCGTACGCGAGGACGCCCAGGGCGATGGGCAGCACGAACAGGAACATTGCGCGCCACGACAGCGTCTGCAGGATCACGCCGGAGATGGTCGGACCGATGGCGGGCGCGACCGAGATGACGATGCTGATGTTCCCCATGACGGCACCGCGCCGCTCGGGTGGAATGAGCGTAAGGATGGTGGTCATGAGCAGCGGCAGCATGATGGCTGTCCCGGTCGCCTGAATGATGCGCGCGCCGAGCAGGATGGGGAAGTTGCCAGCGAGGCCGGCGACGAGCGTGCCGACGCTGAACAGCGTCATGGCGGTCAGGAACACGGCGCGGCTGGTGAGGCGTTGCAGCAGGAACCCGGTGGTGGGGATCACGACGGCCATGGTGAGCATGAACGCCGTGGAGAGCCACTGGACGGTGCTGGCGTTGACGCGCAGGTCGGTCATGAGGCGCGGCAGCGCGACATTCATGATGGTTTCGTTCAGGATGACCACGAAGGTGGCGATCAGCAGAACCAGGATGACGGTGCGGTCGCGGGCTTCGGTGTGGGGGTGTGTCATGGGTGGGCCTCAGTAGTGAACGTGACCTTGAGCCGGAACCTGGCGGGCTGGGCCGTCAGGGGCGGGCGTGCGCGGCGTCGCTCATGGGCGTTCCTTTCTGCGAACGGTTGAGGCTGGGTGCAGGCTCACGCTTGGTTGGCGGCGTGATCCCCCCCGTTCGCTTCAGTCGTAACAGAATGACGCGCGGAACTCAACGCCCCTGTCCATTTCACCTAGAACCCTGGCGAACCCAGCCACGACCCGCCCGGAGGAACGTCCGGGCACCATGCGCTGCGGGGTACTCACCCGCAGCGCGTTCAGCACCCCTCCTGTGCCCCGGACCCTCCAAGCCGCCAGGGTTCACCACCCCACTGACCGCTCAGGGCCTCAATTCCCCGGAGGAGCGCGCCGCGCCAGCGCGGCCCGCACCGCGCTGGCCGCCGCCTCCAGCAGCGCCCGGTCACTCGGCCGCCACTGCTGCACCGGATTCAACGGGCTCCGGGCCCCCACAAGGGCGTACGTGACGTCACCAAACGTCCCCAGGGGCAGCCACACGGCGTCCCCGACGGACACCGGCAGCGCGGACGCGTGAGCTGTGCCGGTCCGGTCCACGTACACGGCGCCGCCCCCCAGGTTGACGGGCCACTCCGTCAGGCTAACCACCGCCTCAAGAAAGGCCGCGTCGGCCTTCGGGCGGTGGTGCACGGCCTGCGCCGTCCGCTGAGCCCCGCGCAGGCTCAGCAGGGCCGTCCAGTCGGCGTCCACCATCTCCCCGATCAGGGCCACGCTGGTGAGCGTGGCTTCCTCGGGTGTAAGCGGGAAGGTCATCAGGGCATTGACGGCCTCCAGCGTGTCCGCGTGCTGCGCGGTGCGCTCCAGGTCCTCCTGCTGCTGAGCGCGCGTCTGCAGGGCCTGATGCGTCAGCGCCTGCAGGCGCAACTCCAGCATCTCGACCGTGAGCGCCGCGAGGTCTTGCAGGGCCTGCACCTCATTCGGCTGCAGGTCGCGCGGCGCCGTGTCCGTCACGCACAACGTGCCGACCCGGTGCCCGGCAGGCGTGATGAGCGGCACGCCCGCGTACAGCCGGACGTGCGGTTCGCCGCGCACCATCGGGTTGTCCACGAACCGCGCGTCCTGAAGGGCGTCCCGGACAATCAGCGGTTCCGGGTTCAGGATCGCCCACGCGCAGAACGAATCCTGACGCGGAGCCTCGCTGTCCTGCAGACCCACGAGCGCTTTCCCCCACTGCCGGTCCGCGTCGACGAAATTGATGAGCGCGACGGGAACACGCAGGATGGCGGCCGCCAGGCGCGTGATCCGGTCGAAACCGGGTTCCGGGAGGGTATCGAGAATCTGGTAACGCGCGAGGGTCAGCAGACGCGCGTACTCATCAGCGGGCAGTGGCGCGGCAGTCATGCCGCACGATAACAGGCGCGCGGACGCGCGCACCGCAAGCAGAAACGCACCCTTAACGTGCAGGAAGCCCCGGAGCCAGTCACGCTATGCTCGCGGTACTCCATGATGCTCCCCCCGTCCTCCACGCCTCATGACACCTTCGTCGGCCACAGTGAAATGAGCGCGCGGATGCGCGCGTTCGACTGGGCAAGCACGCCGCTCGGCCCGCCCGAGCAGTGGCCGCAGAGCCTCAAGACCATCGTGCGGACGCTGCTGACCTCGCGGTTCGCCATGTGGATGGCGTGGGGCGAGGAGCTGACCTTCTTCTGCAACGACGCGTACCTCCCCACGCTGGGCGTGAAAGAAAGCTGGGCGCTCGGCGCGCGCGCGGACGTCGTCTGGGCGGAAATCTGGAAGGACATCGGGCCGCGCATCGACCACGTTCTGCAGGAGGGCGTCGCCACGTGGGACGAGGGACTGCAGCTGTTCCTGGAACGCCGCGGCTACCCGGAGGAGACGTACCACACGTTCTCGTACAGCCCGGTCGCGGACGATGCCGGGCGGATCAACGGCATGTTGTGCGTCGTGACGGAAGAGACGGAACGCATGATCGGCGAGCGCCGCCTGCGCGTCCTGCGGGACCTCGCGTCGCGCGTCGCGCAGCAGCGCACCACGGCGGACGTGCTCAGCGCGGTGCAGGCATCCCTCGCTGAGGAGGCGCACGACGTGCCGTTCGCGCTGACGTTTCTGGCGACCGGTCCGCAGGGCGCGCTGACGCTGGCGTCGTCGTTCGGCGGCGCGCACGGGTGGGACGCCCAGACACTCGCGCAACACGACGTCATCACCGAGGCCTTCTCGGCGCAGGCGCCGTGTCTGCTGCCGGACCTCGCGGGCGTGGGCCCCCTCCAGGGCGGGCCGTGGGACCGCCCGGCCACGCAGGCCCTCGCCGTGCCGCTCGCCGCGCAGGGCCAGGAGCGGCCGACGGGCATCATGCTGATCGGCCTGAACCCGTACCAGCCGCTGAACGACGCGTACCAGGGCTTCCTCACGCTGTTCGTGGGGCAGGTCGCCGCGGGCATCGCGAGCGCGAACGCGTACGCGCAGGAACGGGCGCGCGCGGAAGCGCTCGCCGAACTGGACCGCGCGAAGACGACGTTTTTCTCGAACGTCAGCCACGAATTCCGCACGCCGCTCACGCTGATGCTCGGCCCGCTGGAGGAACTGCTGAACGACGCGGACGTCACGCCCGCGCAGCGACGCGAGCTGGACGTCACGCACCGCAACGCCCTGCGGCTGCTGAAGCTCGTGAACACCATGCTGGACTTCACGCGCATCGAGGCTGGCCGCGCAGAGGCGACCTTCCAGGCCACGGACCTCGCGGCGCTCACGGCGGACCTCGCCAGTGCGTTCCGGTCACTCGTGGAGGGCGCCGGCCTGCAGTTCGAGGTGACGTGCCCGCCCCTGAGCGAGGCCGCGTACGTCGACCATGGCCTGTGGGAGAAGGTCGTGCTGAATCTGCTGTCGAACGCGTTCAAGTTCACGTTCGAGGGGCGCATTCGCGTGACGCTCCGTGAGGACGAGGGGCACTTCACGCTGCAGGTGACGGATTCCGGCACGGGCATTCCCGCCGCGGACCTGCCGCGCGTGTTCGAGCGCTTTCACCGCGTGGAGGGCGCGCGCGGCCGCAGTTTCGAAGGGACAGGCATCGGTCTGGCGCTCGTGCGGGAACTGGTGACGCTGCACGGCGGCGACATCCGCGTGGACAGCGAGGTGGGCGTGGGGACGACCTTCACCGTCACCCTCCCGAAAGGCAAGGCGCACCTGCCCGCCGACCGGATCGTGGACGCCACGGCGGACCGCGCGGCGCGGCCCGCCGCCCTGCACGTCACGGAAGCGGCGCAGTGGCTCACCACCCCGGTCGGCACGACCGACGACGCCCGCATGGACGCCCACCCGACGCGCGCCGCCGGAGGGCAACGCCCGTACGTGCTGCTCGCGGATGACAACGCGGACCTGCGCGCGTACGTGACGCGCCTGCTGGACGACACGTACGAGGTGCACGCCGTCACTGACGGGGAGCAGGCCGTGACGGCGGCGCACGACCGCACGCCGGACCTGGTGCTGAGTGACGTGATGATGCCCAACCTGGACGGCTTCGGCGTGCTGCGCGCCCTGCGCGCCGACGAGCGCACGCACGCCGTCCCGGTGATCCTGCTGTCCGCCCGCGCGGGCGAGGAAGCGCGCCTGGACGGCCTGGAGGCCGGCGCGGACGATTACCTCGTCAAGCCGTTTTCCGCGCGGGAGTTGCGTTCGCGCGTGCACACGCACCTGGAACTCGCGCGGTTGCGGGTCGCGGCGGCGCAGCAGGCGCAGGCCCGGCAGGCGGAACTGGAAGGCCACGTCGCGGAGCGCACCCGGGAACTGCAGGAGCGCACGACGGCCCTGGACGCATTCGTGCGCTTCACGGAAGCGTCCACGCTCACCACCGACGGCGCGCGCCTCGCCGAACTCGCAGCGGGCGTCCTGCGGCTGACCCTCGGGAACGTCAGCGTCGGGTACTACGAACTGGACGGCGACCTGTGGAAGGCGAAAGTCCTCACGGACGACGTCCCCCCGGAAGTCGTGCAGAGTGCCCGGCAAGGCTTCCCAGCGGCCCTGCCGAGCTTCGCGCGGCCCTTCGAGGAGCACAGGGTCGTTTTCGTGGACGGCTGGGACGCCGAGCGCGAAGGCGCGGCGGCCACGGACATGTACGGCGCCGCCGCGCTCGCACCGTACTTCATAGGCGGACGCCCGTACGGCCTGCTGACGGTCGCGTCCCAGCAGCATCAGGCGTGGACGGAGCAGGACCGCGCGGTGTTCAGCGCCGTGGCGCGCAGCATGCACCTCGCGTTCGAGCGGGCCGAGCAGACTGAACAGCTCGCACTCCAGAACGCCGCGCTCGACGCGCGCACCCGCACGCTGGAGGGATTCGCGCTGCTGACCCGGGACCTGAGCGTGCACGACGACCCGCTCACCCTCGTGCGCCGCGCGCAGGAACTGGTGCTGCCCCTCCTCCCCGAAGGGTACGCCGCGTACTACGAACTGGACGGGCGCACGTGGCGCCTGCGCAGTCAGGTCGGCGACCGGCAGGACGACGCGCTCCAGGCGTACGTGGAAGCCGGCCTTCCGTTCGAGACGACCAGCAGCCTCACAGTGCCGTGGCGGACCCGCGAAGGGTACTACGTCGCGGAGTACGACCAGCGCACGGACCAGCTGAGCGGCTTCCAGGAACGGCGCGGCGGGCTGGCGAGCGTGCCGGTCATGGTGCACGGCGAGGTGTACGGCATCTTCGGCGTGGCCCTCAGGGTGCACCGCACGTGGGGCCCCGGCGAGCGCGCGGTGCTGGAAACGGTCGCGCGCAGCCTCGGACTGGCCGTCGAGCGCGCGCAGAGCCTCGCGGACCTCGCAGAGCGCACGCACCAGCTGGAACGCAGCAACCGGGAGCTGGAGCAGTTCGCGTACGTCGCCAGTCACGACCTGCAGGAACCGCTGCGGACCATCGGGAGTTTCACGAACCTCCTGGCCCGCCGGTACGCCGGCCAGCTCGACGACCGCGCCGACCAGTACATCAACTTCACGCTGTCCGCCACGGAACGCCTGAAGCGGCTCATCCAGGACCTCCTCGCGTACTCCCGGACGCGTCAGCCCGTCGACGCCTTCACGCACGTCGACACCGCCGAAGTGGTCCGCGACGTCATCGCGGACCTCGGCGACCTGCGGGACCGCACGGGCGGCGTCGTGGACGCGCAGGCCCTGCCGTCCGTGCACGGCAGTCCGGAACTGCTGCGGCACGTGTTCCAAAACCTGATCGGGAACGCGCTGAAGTTCCATCACCCGGACCGCGCCCCGCACGTCCGCGTCCGCGCGGTCCGCGTCCCGGGCGCGTGGCAGTTCGACGTCCAGGACAACGGCGTAGGCATCGAACCGGCGTACCACGCGCGCATCTTCGGCATCTTCCAGCGGCTCCACGCCGTCGGCGAGCGCGAAGGCAACGGCATTGGCCTCGCCATCGTCAAGAGCATCGTGGAACGCCATGGCGGGCAGGTGATGGTTCACTCCACGCCGGACCAGGGCAGCACCTTCTCCTTCACCCTCCCCGACACCCCCCAAGGCGACCTGGACACGGCCCATTGAGGTTCTCCTGGTGGACGGCACCCCAGCCAGCCTGCCCCTGACGCGCGCCGGAGCGCACGCCACCTCAGACCGCCCGGGCATGATCAGGCCGGTTCCAAGCATGCCCCGCATGAATGGCCCCACAGTCCTGCAGCATTGAAGTTCCACCCGGGGGCAGGCCACGTGACACAGGGACGACCTGCACGCCAACGCGGACATCCCCAACTCCGTCATGGCGATGCCTCCTTCAAGGTCGTGCGGTGCCTTGAATCGTTCGGGTTCAGTGTCTTTGCGCGGCCCGCGCCGTCCCCTGAGCGCCGCATCAGGCTGGGCCTCCGGACCGGCCACCCAGGAAACCCCTGGCTCCTGCTCCTCAGGGGTAAAACCGAGTGCCCGCACGCCCTGTTGTGCGCCAGCATGCGCGGCTGCACAATACAGGCACCATCGCCCCTCGGCGCCACGTTCGCGTGGCCTTTTCGGAAAGGAACCATGCATCGAGCTTCCCTGCTGGTCGCGGCCCTCGCCGCCCTCATGCCGTCCACCTCGGCGGACGTGCCGGGCCTCCCCACCGCCACGCCTGTTCGAGAGCTGCAACTGGCCGCCGCGCCCGACGGGCACCTGCTGCTCGCACTCCTCACGGACGCCGGCGAGTACAACAGTGGCCGCGGCGAGTTCACGGCCCGGCACGTCACCATGTGGACGCTGCAGGGCGGAGCGTGGCAGCCACTCGGGGGCCTCCTGAACTACGATCAGCCGCGCCCCGCGTCGAACCTGAACCTCGCGCTCGATGAGCAGGGCGCGCCGTTCCTCGCGTGGAACGAGAATTACGGCGACAACGACGTGGTGGTGTTCCGCGCCTTCCTGAACGGCGCGTGGACGGACTGGCGGGAACGGTACCTCGGCGATGACCTGCCGTACGCGGCGCGCACCCGGTCGCTCGCCGCGCACGACGGCGAACCCGTGCTGGCGTGGGGCGAGTACCTGCGCAAGCCGTACGGGAGTCGCTTGACGGTGCGCAGGTGGGACGCCGCGGCGAAAAGCTGGGTGCGGACCTCCCCGTTCAACGACATCCGCGCGTTCTCACGCACGCCGGCCCTCGCGCTCGACGCGGCTGGACAGCCGACGGTGGCGTGGTTGCAGGGTGAGGTGCTGAGCAGCGACGTATTCGTAAAACGCTGGACATCCGGTGGGTGGGTGGCGCTCGGCGCGAGCCTGAACCGGCATCCGCACGCGTACGTGGCGAGCACGCGGCTCGCGCTCGACTTGGCGGGCCGTCCGGTCGTCGCGTGGCTGGAGGATGCGGGCGGACGGGACACGCTGTTCGCGTCCCGCTGGACGGGGCGCGAGTGGACCGCGCTGGGTGGGCCGGTCAGCGCGGGGTTCGCGTCCGCACCGGCGCTCGCCCTGGACCGTGCGGGGCAGCCGGTGCTCGCCTGGGTGGAGGAAGTGGGCGGCGTGGGCCGCGTCCGCGCCGCGCGCTGGGATGGCCGGGCGTGGCGGGACGTGGGTCGCCTGAACCGTGATGAGCGCCGGGACGCACGGTCCCCGGCGGTGGCAGTGACGGCGGACGGCGCGGTGATCGTCGCGTGGCGGGAGGACGTGCGCGGTCGGTACCAGGTGCAGCTGCAGCGCGTGGCGCCCTGAGCGCGCCGCGGCCTTTTCGCGGCGCGCGGGCGTGGGCGAGGGTGATAGGCTGGGCGGTCGTGTCGCCTGTGCTTGGACTTCCCCGTTGGCCTGCGTGGCGCCCGTCCGCGCGGGCGCAGGCGGTGCTGATCTTCGCGGGTCTGGGCGTCCTGACGACGCTGGTGCGAACGCTGGTGATTCCCCTGGACGCGCAGGAGGACCTGCCGGTTATGCACGCCGGGCAGGTGGCGGGGCGCGTGGCGGGCGCGGCGGCGTTCCTGGCGATCATCGGGTGGGCGATGCGGCCCGGGCGGCGCCGCGCGGGGGAGTTCGTGGTGCTGGGCGTCGCCGGGGTGGCGTACGCGGCGTGGGCGTTGTGGTTCGACCGTCCGGCCGCGGTCCTGATGGTCGTGCCGATGGTGCTGCGGTACTGGTGGCCGTTGCGGCGCACGCTGTGGGTGAGTGCGGGGCTGCTGGTGCTGAGCCTCGTGGCGTACGCGTTGATTCCGCCGGTCGCGTCCTTCCATACGGCGGAGGACTGGCAGGGGCTGGTGCAGCTGGTGGTGCTCACGCTCATTCAGGGGGGGTTCGCGTACGCGGCGTTCGAGTTGACGTTGCGCCGCAACGAGGAGCGGCAGTTGCTGAACGCGGCGCTGCTGAAGCTGGAAGTGTCGCAGGCGCAGCAGCTGGAGCGGATGGCGCTGGAGGAGCGGGCGCACCTGTCGCGGGAACTGCACGACACCATCGGGCATCACATGACGGCGCTGCACCTGCACGCGCAGCGCGCGGCGCTGCTGGCCGTGCAGGCGGACGCGCCCGCGCCGCTGCAGGAAGCGCTCGGGCAGGTGCAGCGCCGCGGTCAGGAGGTCGTGACCGGGCTGCAGGAGGTCGTGCGGACCCTGCGGGTGCCGCAGGGGTTCTCGCTGTTCGCGGCGCTGGACGCCCTGGTGGATCAGTGGCCGGGCGTGGTGCGGGTGCACCTGCCGGACGCGGAGCCGGCCATGCAGCCGGAGAAGCGCCTGGCAGTGTACCGGTGCGTGCAGGAGGCGCTGACGAACATTCAGAAGCATGCGCCCGGGCAGACGGCGCGGCTGCATCTGGACGTGCAGTCCGGGGCGCTGACGCTCACGGTCCGGAACGCTCTCGGGGTGGACGGGCGTTCCGGGGTGGGCGGTCAAGGCCTAACGGGCCTGCGCGCCCGCGTGGCGGGGCTGGGCGGTCAGCTGAGTGCCGCGCGGGCCGAGGAGGAGTTCGAGGTATGCCTGACGCTGCCACTTCCCTGACCGTGCACCTGCCGGTGTCGTGGGCGCCTGGGGGTGGGGTGTGAGTGCGCTGCGCGTGCTGATCGTGGATGATCAGCCGATGGTGCGGCAGGGCCTGAGTCTGCTGCTGGAGCTCCTGCCGGGCGTGGTGGTGGCCGGGCAGGCGGCGAACGGGCAGGAGGCGCTGGATGTGGCGCGGCACTTCGCGGCGGACGTGGTCCTGATGGACGTGCGTATGCCCGTGATGGACGGCGCGCAGGCGACGCGGGCGTTCCACGCGCGCGGAGGCCCGCCAGTGATCCTGATGACGACGTTCGACGAGCCGGAAGACATGGTGGCGGGCTTACAGGCGGGCGCGAGCGGGTACCTGTTCAAGAACGTCGACATTCACGAGTTGCACGACGCGATGCGGCGTGTGCGGGCGGGCGAGCGGGTCATTCACCCGCGCGTCGCGCAGGCCGTCGCGGACGCCGAGGCCGTCGACGCGGCGCCGGGGGTGACGTTGCAGGCGCCGCTGACGGCGCGCGAGCAGGCGATTCTGGGGGCGTTGAGCGCGGGCGCGTCGAACAAGCAGATCGCGCAGCGGCTCGGCATCAGTGACGGCACCGTCAAGACGCACCTCAGCAACCTGTTCTTCAAGCTGGGCGCTGCGAACCGCACGGAGGCCGTGTACCGCGCGCGACAGTTGCGGCTGCTGCCGTAACGCCGCACCATGGGGTAGGTATGGGCTTCCGGTCGGTGGTGTTCGGTCATGTTCAGACGCTGGATCAGGCGGCGCACGCCGCGAACGAACGCGCCCTGCGCGGCTTTCCGTACGACGAGATGCATCCGTTCCGGGACATCTTCCACCTGGAGCCCGCAGCGCGGTACAAGGCGCCGTCGGTGATTTTCGGTGGAACGTTCAAGGCGTTGGAGGACGACTGGGCTGAGTGGTTCGGTTCGTTCGTGGCGCTGCTGAGCACGCTGGAGGCTACGGAGGCGAACGTCGTTCTGGACTGCTGGCGAGGGCGGTTCGCGTGGACGCTGATGCCTGAGTCCCTGGCGGGCGGCGCCTGCGCCCCGGACCTTCTGGAGGCGCGCGGCACGCTGACCAGAGAGCAGTGGTGCATCGTGCGGGCGCCGGACCTACCGGAGGAAGTGCAGGGCGTCCTGCACCCGGGCCGGGTGCCGGTGCGGTTGCTGCCGGACGTTCCCTACGGGTTCTGAATCATGCAGGGCGACCCCAAGAGCAGGGTCGCCCTGCATGATTGCTGGTTACTCGCCGCGGCCCACGAGTTTCAGGCGGACGTTCCGGGCGCCCGGCCCGGCGTCGCCGAGGTCTTCGGTGATGACCATGCGGAAGCGCGCGCCGTCGTGCATTTCCAGTTCGCAGGGCGTGCCCTCCGCGGTGGGTACGCTCCCGGCGCGCAGGTGCACGCGCATGTACCCGCCGCGGCCCTCCAGCGCCTGAATCTCGCCGGGCACGGCGGTGTCGCCGAAATGAGCGGTGAACGCCTGGGGGTTCGTCATGGCGTTCAGGCGTCGCCCATCATGAGGCCCTCGATGGTGTGGCCCTGCATGATCGGTTCGAGTTCGTCCACGAGGCGGCACAGCAAGTGGCGCTGCACGTCGGGCGCGAGGGTGTCGTAGTACCGGCGGGTGAGTTGCAGGTCGTGCTTCTCGTGGTGGCCGGCGCCGGGAGCGTCCACGCCGAGCACGAGCACCGGGCGGGGCTTATTGGAGGTGTTGGCGGTGCCGCGGTGGATGGTCAGGGCGGAGCGGACGCTGATGTCGCCCATGCGCGGCATCTTCTGCTCGCGCAGCGCCTCGTAGCGGGGGTACAGGGTGGCGGGCGGGAACATGCCGTGGTCGAAGCTGCTGGGGTCGTCCCATTGCGTGCCGGGCGCGATCTCGAATGGGCCCATGTCCGGTTCGACGTCCACAGTGGTGATGTTGAACGCGAGAGAATCAAGGCGGCGTTCGCGGAGGGTGGTGTCGGTGGCGGGGAAGTCGCGGTGCCACGGCTGGTCCTTCGCGCCGGGGTTCGGGACGTCGAAGCCGATCTCGACGATCTGGTAGTCGGGGCCGAGCACGGCCGCGCACACCTGCTGCACCCACGGGTGCGTGATGAGCGTCTCGAACCCGCGGATGTCCTCCGGGTGGATTTCGACGTAGTGGCGGTTGGTGCCGCGGCCGACGGCGCCGCCAGGGCGTTGCAGCGCTTCGGTGTACAGGCGCGCGAGGTCTTCGCCGAGCTGCTGCACCCATTCCCGCGGGAACGCGCCTTTCAGGCCGGTGATGCCGGCGCCGTACAGGCTGCCCATGATGGCGGCGACGTCGTAGGTGGGGGTATCAATGGCTTGGGTCATACGGTCCTCCGGACAGGGTGAGGGTGGACGGTGACGGGACGCTACCTATTGTCCCCCGAGAAGAAACGTGCGGGGTGAACGCTCAGTGTGACGCGGCCCGGGCGCGCCGCCCGGCGAGTTGCTGCTGGAGGATCACGACGACGAGCAGGAACGCGCCGCGGATGACGGACTGCCAGTGCACGCTGAGGCTGATGGTGCCTTTACCGTTCTCGAAGTTCAGGACGTTGAAGATCACGCCGAGCAGGAGTGCGCCGACGAGGGTGGAGCCGACCGACCCGACGCCGCCGGTCAGGAGCGTGCCGCCGACGACGACGGCGGCGATGGCGGTGAGTTCCCAGCCGACCCCTTCGGTCGGCTGGCCCGCGCCGAACTGCGAGGCGAGGAGGACGCCGGCGAGCCCGGCGAGCGCGCCGGACAGGGTGTACACCAACACAAGCGTGCGCTCGACGGGCAGGCCCATCAGGCGGCTGGCTTCCTCGTTCCCGCCGATGGCGAGGACGTGCCGACCGAAGCGCGTGGTGCGTAGCGCGACCGCGCCGATCGCGAACGCCGCGAGGAGCAGCAGCGCCGCGTACGGCACGCCGTGGACGCTGCCCTGCCCGAGCGTCGTGAAGCCGTGGTCGAAGTCCGCGGACACGGACTGGTTCCCGGCGGTCATGAGCGCGAGGCCGCGCGCGGCGAGCAGCATGGCGAGCGTCGTGATGAACGGCAGGATGCGCAGGTACGCGATGATCAGGCCGTTGATGAGGCCGAGGAGCGCGGCGACCGCGACGGCGCCGATCAGGGCGGGCAGCAGGCCGTGCGGACTGAGGATCGCGCCGACGACGCTGGCGAGCGCCGCGACGCTCCCGACGGACAGGTCGATGCCGCCGGTCATGATCACGAACGTCATGCCGAGCGCGATCAGGCCGAACATGGCGTTGTACGAGAGGACGCTGCCGACGTTGTACGCGGACAGGAAGCCGTCGTAGCGGAGCGCGCCGAACAGCACGAGCAGCGCGAGGGCGATGAGCACGCCGTAGCGTTGCAGGTGGCTGGCGAGGCGCGCGCGGCGGCGCGGCGCGGGCGTGCGGGTGGGGGTGGTGGGCGTCATGGGTCCTCCGGCTTAGGCGGCGCGGCGGGCGCGCTGAATGTACACCGCGAACAGGATGATGACCGCCTTCACGACGAGCGCGGCGGCGTCCGGGATGCCGCGCGCGAGCAGCGTGTAGCGGATGAGCTGGATGACGAGCGCGCCGAGCAGCGTGCCGATAATCGTGGCGCGCCCGCCGGTGAGGGCGGTGCCGCCCACGGCGACGGCGGCGATCGCGTCGAGTTCCATGTTCAGGCCGACCTGGTTGGCGTCGCTGGAGGAGTTGATGGCGATGACGATCAGGCCCGCGAGGCCGGACAGCAGGCCGAGCAGGCCGTACACGGCGAGCTTGACGCGCGCGACGGGCACGCCCGCGAGGCGCGCGGCACGTTCGTTTCCGCCGACGGCGAGGACGTGCCGGCCGAAGACGGTGCGGGCGAGCACCCACGCGAACAGCGCGACGATCAGGAGCATCAGGATCACCTGGAACGGCACGCCGAGCGGGCGGCCCAGGCCGACGTACTGGAAGGCGGGGTTCGTGAAGGTCTGCAGCTGACCGTTCGTGAGGACCTGTGCGATGCCGCGCCCGGCGATGAACAGCACGAGCGTGGCAATGAACGGCTGAATGCCGAAGCGGGTGATGAGCGCGCCGTTGAACAGCCCGAACGCCCCGGCGGTCAGGACCGGCACGGTGAAGGCGAGGGCCACGCCGAGCGCCGCGTTCCCGAGCGGCGGGTGCAGGAACAGCAGGGGCGCGAGGGCGCCGCTGATGGCCATGAGCGCGCCGACGGACAGGTCGATGCCGCCCGTGGCGATCACGAGGGTCATGCCGACGCCGACGATGACGATGGTGGCGACCTGCGTGAGGTTGACGTTGAGGGTCTGGACGGTCAGGAAGTTCGGGGTGAACAGCGCGTTGAAGAGCAGCAGGGCCGCCAGGGCGATGAGGGGCCCGAGGATGGGCCGCAGCACGCTCAGCAGGTCCGTTCGGGGTGAGCGGGGCGCGCGGGCGGGGGGCGCGTCGGTGGGAGCGCGCTCAGATACGTTCATGGTGCTGGGCCTCCGGGGTGGGCGCGCCGTGCGCCATGGCGTTCATGAGGTGGTCCTGCGTGAGCTGCGCTTGGGGGAGCTCGGTGACGCTGCGGCCGTCGCGCATGACGACGACGCGGTCGCAGCCTTCGGTGAGTTCCTCGAGTTCGCTGCTGATCATCAGGACGCCCAGGCCGCCCGCAGCGAGTTCGCTGAGCAGCGCCTGAATCTCACCTTTCGCGCCGACGTCGATGCCGCGCGTGGGTTCATCGAGAATCAGGAGGTGCGGGTTCATGCACAGCCAGCGGGCGAGCAGGACCTTCTGCTGGTTGCCGCCGGACAGTTCGCGGATGCGCTGCTCCGGGCTGGCGCACTTGATGCCGAGCCGCGCGATGAAGTGCTCGACGATCTGCGTCTGGCGGCGCGTGTCGATGATGCCGGCGCGTTTGAGGTGCGGGAGGAGCGCGAGCGTGAGGTTCTCCCGCACCGACAGGTCCGGGATGATCCCTTCGGTTTTGCGGTCCTCGGAGCAGAACCCGAACCCGGCGTGGATGGCGTCGGTGGGCGCGCGGAAGTGCGCGTCCCGCCCGGCGGCGCGCACCTGCCCGCCGGTGAGGGGGTCCGCGCCGAAGATCACGCGGGCCGTTTCGGTGCGGCCGGAGCCGAGCAGCCCGGCGAGGCCCACGATCTCGCCGGCGTGGACGCTCAGGGTCGCGGCGTGCAGGGCGGCGCCGCTGCGGGCGTCCTGCACGGCGAGCAGTTCCCGGCCGGGCGTGCGGTCGGCGCGGGCGAACGCCGTTTCGCCGTCGCGGCGCAGTTCGCTGGGGTCCTTGCCGAGCATGGTGGCGACCAGTTCGAGTTTGCGGATGTCGGTCATGGCGCGCGCGTCCACGGTGCGGCCGTCGCGCATGATGGTCACGCGGTCGCACACGGCGTACAGCTCGTCGAGGCGGTGCGACACGAAGATCACGGACACACCGTCGGCCTTGAGCTGTCGGATCACGCCGAACAGCGTGTCGACCTCCCGGTCGTCGAGGGAGGAGGTGGGTTCGTCCATGATGACGAGGCGGCTGCGGGTGGACACGGCGCGCGCGATGGCCACCATCTGCTGCACGGCGACGCTGAACTCCATCAGGGGTCGTTGGACGTCCACGTTCAGGTCGAAGCGGCGCAGCAGGGCGCGCGCCTCGTCGTGCATGCGCCGCCACTGCAGGAACGGGCCGCGGCGGATTTCGCGGCCCAGGAAGATGTTCTCGGTGAGGGAGAGGTACGGGACGAGGTTCACTTCCTGGTAGATGGTGCTGATGCCGCCCAGCTGCGCAGCCTGCGGCGAGCCGAAGTCCACGTCGCGGCCGGCGAAGTGAATGCGGCCCCGGTCGCGGCGGTACGCGCCGGTGAGGACCTTGATGAGGGTGGATTTGCCTGCGCCGTTCTGGCCGATGAGGGCGTGGATCTCGCCGGCGCGCACGTGTAGGGTGGCGCCCTGCAGGGCGGGTACGCCGGAAAAGGCCTTGTGGACGTCCTCGATGCTGAGGAGCGGCGCGGGGGTGGTGGTGTGCGTCACGGCGGGAGTCCCCTTCAAGGCGAGGCGGGCCGGCCAGGGGAGGGAACTGGCGGGCCCGGTCGAGGTGCGGTGCTCAGGTCAGAAGGCGCTGCTGAGCAGGCGGCTGGCGTTCTCGCGGGTGAATTCGCGGTCCGGGTTGATGATCTTCGCGGGGATCTGCTTGCCGGCGGCGTAGTTCTTGAGGGTCTCGAAGGCTTTCGGGCCGAATTTCGGGTTGCATTCGACGATGTAGTTGATCTTGCCGTCCGCGACGAGCTTCACGGCTTCGCGGCCACCGTCGATGGAGAGCACCATGACGTCCTTGCCGGGTTTCTTGCCCGCGGCCTCCAGCGCGGCGATGGCGCCGATGGCCATTTCGTCGTTGTGGGCGTACACGACGTTCACGTCCGGGTGGGCCTGCAAGAGCGTTTCCATGACCTGGCGGCCCTTGTCGCGGGAAAAGTCGCCGTCCTGGGACGCGACGATCTTCATGCCGCTCTGGCCGCGGATGGCGTCCTCGAAGCCTTTGCGGCGGTCGTTCGCGGGGGAGGAGCCGGTCGTGCCGAGCAGCTGGATGATGGTCGCTTTGCCCTTGGTGGTCTTTTTGAGCCACTCGCCGACGCGGCGGCCTTCCTGAATGAAGTCCGAGCCGATGAACGTCACGTAGTCGGTGCCGGCCTTCGCGAGTTTCGCGTCGACGGTGCGGTCGAGGAGGATCACGGGGATGCCGGCGGCGCGCGCCTTCTTGACGGCCGCGGCGAGGGGTTTTTCCTCGCGGGGGGCGAGGAAGATGGCGTCGACGCGCTGCGCGATCATGCTGTCCACGTCGCTGACCTGCTTGGCGGCGGAGCCGCCGGCGTCGGTGTACACCAGCTGGTAGCCGAGGCGCCGCGCTTCGTCCTGCATGCTTTTGGTCTGCGCGAGACGCCAGGGGTTGTTGCTTTCCGTCTGCGCGAACCCGACTTTGTAGGTGGATTTCTTGGCGAGTTTCGGGAGGCCCTGCGCGACAGCGATCACGGTGAGGCCCGTTCCGGTGAGCGCGGCGAGAGCAAACGTGAGGGCGCGGCGGTGGTTCATGATCTCCGTCCTTCTGTCCCCGGGTGGAGACGACAGCGTGGCTCGGGCGTGGGAGGGTGCAGCAACGACCGGTGCCGGCGCCGGGGTGGCGCTGCGCAGGGGACGTGCCCGTTCTTGAAGTGCTGAGCTTGCTTTACTTAAGACCCATATTTCCCGGGCTGTCAAGCGCCCTGCAAAAACTTTTCTTCGGAAGTTACGCTCGGTTGACGCCCCAAAACCCCAGGAACACGTAACCAGGGGATTTTTCTCGTTTTCGCGACGCACGCGACTTACGTTCCTTGCACCGAATCCAGACGCGGTCCCCCGTGCGCCCCCGCTCCCACCCGGGCACACATTGACAAACGCCGGACACGCCCAGAAGATGCGTGGACATGCGCCAACGCCACATCGAGATTCTTTCGCAGCTGCAGAAGCGGGAGCGCGTCAGCGTTTCCGAGCTCGCCACGTTGCTGGGCGCGTCCGAAGTCACCATCCGCGCGGACCTCGCTGACCTCGACGAGCAGGGCCTCCTGCGCCGCGTCCGCGGCGGCGCCACCCGCCCCCTCCTGCCCGGCAACGAAACGCCCCTGGAAGAATCCAGCAAGCACCACGCCACCGCCAAACGCCGCATCGGTCAGGCCGCCGCCGGCCTCATCAGCAACAACGACACCATCTTCCTCGACGTCGGCAGCACCACCACCGAAATCGCCCGGCACCTCCCCCTCACGCTCAGCGGCGTCACTATCGTCACGAACGGCCTGAACATCGCCCTGGAACTTGAACGCCTCCCGAACGTCCGCGTGGTCGTCACGGGCGGCACGCTCCGGCGCCTGCAGCACTCCCTCGTCAGCCCCTACGGCCTGGAACTGCTGTCCCGCTTCCGACCCGACAAGTTCTTCCTCGGCTGCAACGGCGTGGACGCCGTTCAGGGCGTCACGAACAGCAACCATGAGGAAGCGGAGATCAAAACGCAGATGGTTGCGTACGCGCGCGCCACGTACGTCGTCGCGGACCACAGCAAAATCGGGCAGGTGGCCGCGGCCGCCATCGCCCCGCTGCGCGACGTGCACACCCTGATCACCGACACCCGCGCGAACGCCGCGCACCTCCAGGCCCTCCGCCACACCGGCCTGAACATCATGAGCGTCTGAGCGCACACGCATTCACGACCGGAACTGACGGGTTTGGCGTTTATGCTCGGGCCATGGACGCCGAAGGGTTCTACCGTTACCTGATGCACACCCGCCGCCGCCTCTGGGACACCCTGCGCCAGGTGCCCGACGAGGACCTCTCCAGGCCCCTCCTGCCGGGCGACGGCCCACGCTGCATCAAGGACCTCGTCGCGCACATCCCCGCCGTCGAGGACGGCTGGTTCCGCGCGGACCTGCTCGGCCAGCCGATGGTGCAGGACACCCTCGGCCGGACGCCGCACTCCGCCGACGCGTACTGGCACCACGAGCACGAACCCCTCGGCGACCTCCTCGGGTACTGGGAGGCCGTCGAAACCGACACGCTCCAGCGCTGGCCCGCCCTGATGACCGCCGCGCAGGCGGACCGACGCGTCCCCGTGGACGAAAGCCGCCCGGAAACCATCTCCCCCGACGAGGTGCTGTGGCACGTCATGCAGCACGAGGTGCGGCACAGCGCCCAGATCGTCACGATGCTGCGCCTGCTCGGGCACCAACCGCCCGCCCTGGACCTCGTGTTCCTCGCAGCGCAGTGAGGGGAGGCGGACCCTTCGGGTCTGCCCTCCCCACCTGATGCACCTCAGGTCCCGAGGGGCATCAGGCCGCCCCCTGGCGAGCCTCGGCTACGGTGCGGATGCGCGGATGCAGGGGCTGTTCGGAAGTGGCGAAGAGGCGCGGATCGACGCCCGGCGCGGCGTTCAGGCCAGCCAACCTTCACCGGACGGCGCTGCACCCGCACCGTTCTGCCCTGAGGCACGCGGCTGAGCCCTGGCCTGCGCGGTGAAGCGCGGTCCCTCTGCGGTTCGGCGTCCGCGCCACGCTTGAATGCCCCATATTGAAGGAGTCGGGCGGGGGGCCTCTGGTAAACTCGCCGCGCCTCTCCGGAGCGGAGGGGTCATCAGAAAGCCGGCCCCGCACGGTGCGGGGCCGTTTGCCCTCATGGCCAGGCAAAGGCGCGAAGGCGCCCGGGACGGCCTGGACCGTTAGGCGGGCTCGCGGACGACGGTGGCGCGCGTGAGTTCGTCGAACGTCCGGTGACCGCTCAGCGCGAGCGTGAGGTCCAGGTCGGCGAGCATGTTCGCCAGGACTTCCCGCACGCCCGCTTCCCCGGCAAGCGCCAGGCCCCACAGGTACGGCCGCCCCAGAAGGGTCGCCTGCGCCCCCAGCGCGCGCGCTTTGATGACGTCGGACGCGCGGCGCACGCCGCTGTCGAGCAACACCGGCACGCGGCCCTCGACGGCGTCCACTACGGCCGGCAGCGCGTCCAGGGACGCGACGGCCCCTTCGACCTGGCGACCACCGTGATTCGAGACGACCAGGCCGTCCATGCCGAAGTCCAGCGCGCGCCGGGCGTCGTCGGGGTGCAGGATGCCTTTGAGCAGGATCGGGAGTTTCGTCTGCGCGCGCAGCCACCGCAGGTCGTCCCAGTTGAGGGCGGGGTTCGTGAAAACGCGCAGGAAGTGCTCGATGGCGCCCTGCGGGTGGTCACGGGCGGGCGCGGCGAGTTCGGCGTTGAAGGCGGGGTCCGTGAGGTAGTTGGCGATGCCGACCCCCTGTATGAACGGGAGGTAGGCGTTCTCGATGTCGCGGGGCCGCCAGGCGAGCAGGAAGGTGTCAAGCGTGACCACGAGGGCGTGGCAGCCGGCCGCTTCGGCGCGGCGGATGATGCTGGCGTTGAACCCCTCGGATTTGCTCCAGTACAACTGGAACCAGCGGGGCGCGTCGCCCATCGCGGCGGCGAGGTGCTCGAGGGGTGCGCTGGACGCCGTGCTGAAGATCAGGGGCAGGCCGGCGCTGGCAGCGGCGCGCGCAACGCCGAGTTCGCCGTCAGGGTGGACGATGGACTGCACGCCGATGGGCGCGAGGAGCATGGGCGCGGGGTAATGATGGCCGAACAGGGTGATGCCGAGGTCGCGCTCCTCGACGTTGCGGAGCATGCGGGGCACGATGCGCCAGCGGCGGAAGGCGTCCAGGTTGGCCTGCATCGCCTGGGGCATGCCGTCCAGGTAGCCGCTCGCTTCGGCGGTCATGGCGGCGTGCGCGGCGCGTTCGAGGCGTTCCGGGTCGACGGGCAGGTGGGGGCGCTGCTGCTGCAGGCCCGCGAGGTACACCTGCGTCTGTCGGGTGAGCCCGATGGATGGGCGGCCTTCCGGTGGAGTGCGGGTCATGCCGTAATTGTGCCGGACACGCATGTGGATTCTGGCGGAAGGCACGGAAGACTCGGGCCGTTGGGGCTGCGGGATGCCCGGAACGGCCCCGACAGGGATCACTCGAAGAACTTCAGGCTCCAGCCGGTGTTCGACGCGCCGCCACGCGTGTAGGTCATGTTCCCCCACCACATGAAGCTGCCCGAGTACCAGAAGCGGTTCGCCCAGGTGTACGGCAGGCTTTTGCTGACGGCGTGGTACATGAGGGGGAATTTCTGCCCGCTGGGAGGGCTGGTGTTGATGTCGCCGTCCAGCAGCACGAAGCTGTGATGCCCGGGGCCGTTGACGGACAGGGTGGGGTCCCAGCCGCTCATCATCAGGTTGCTTTTCGAGCCGAACAGGCAGCCGTTGCTTTTGTACCAGTCCCATACGTACGTGGGGTCGCCGCCCGCGCGGAGGCGCAGGTCCGCGAGGCAGTAGTTGCTGTCCCAGCTGCCGTTCGCGGAGTACACGATGTGCAGTTGCCCGCTGGGGTCCTTGATGGCTTCGGGGCCCTCGTTCACGCGCGTGGGCGGGTTCGGGTCGGCCTGCTCCCACGACTCGCGCGGTTGGGAGATGACGTGCCGCGTTTCGCCGCTCGCGACGGTGGTGGGGCTGCTCATGCGGGACAGGAACAGCGTCTGCTCGCCGTTGCGGTCGCCCACCCACCCGGACCACACGAAGTACCGCTGGGCGTTGTAGGTGAAGAGCGTGCCGTCAATCGCCCACTTGTCGTCCGGGAGGTTGAGTTTCGCGGGGGCGGAGTACCCGCCGGTCGGACTGCTGGACTGCATGACGTACATGCGGTGGCTGTCGCCGGCGCCCATGGTGAAGTAGATGTAGTAGGTGCTGCCGTCGTGAATGAGTTCCGGCGCCCACACCTCGTTCGTGCTGGTGGGGTGCGCGTACACGGTGGTGGGGGTGGCGCTGGCGAGACCATCGACGCTGCTGGCGGCGCGGACCCGGATGGTCTGGTTGCCGTCGGACTGCACGCTGTAGTACGTGCCGCCAACGCGGATGACGCTCGGGTCGGCCTGCTTGAAGAGTTGCGTCTGGGCGTGGAAGGCGGGCGGGCCGGGCGTCGTGGCCGTCGTGGGGGGCGTGACGGTGTCCGTCCCGGTGGGTGCGCAGGCACCGAGCAGCAGAGCGAGGGTGGCAAGAAGGGGTGGCCGGGTGGGTGATGCAGGCATGCGGACCTCCGAGGGGCAGGCGAATGGCGCCGCGCGGCGTCATGCCGGACGGGGTTGGTCTTCTGAGCGGAATGGGATGTGTGGGGCGCGGCCGTTCAGCGCGCTCCTGAAGGGGGCGGGCGCGTGAACGCACGCCGGGTGTGCGGTCTCCTCTCGAAGTTTTTGAAGGAACGCGCCATTAATGACATGCGCGGTCCACGCCGTCAAGTCTCGCTTCAGGACTCAATTGAGACCAACTCAGAAACAAATAGGGGGCAATGGTTTTCGGAAATTTCGTTCTTTCGAGGGAAAATCAAACATTCATAGGGGCACGCAAGCCAGTGGACACCAGGGGTTACGGTTGAGGGTGATCGGAACAGATTGGCGCCTACGGTCGTAGCGCGGATATGCCCCACATCACTCCACTTGAGCTGCTCGTGCTTCTACTCTTGCGGGCCTTGCTGCTTGGGGGCATTTTCCTGGTGGTTCGGCTCATCAGTCGTGCCTGGCATTCGGGCCAGCCTGAGCGGATACGTACCCTTGAACAGGGTGTAGATAACCTGGAACACCGCCCTTGAAGGAAGCCGATTCTCCAGAGCCGGGTGCTGGCAGGAATCCTGGGGTTCAAGTCATCGGCGTGTCTGGTCAGCTTCAGTGGCGACGCCTGTAAGGCGGTGCGCTGAGTGCGCACCGCCGCCCGCCCTCCTGAAGTTTTGCAGGAGCGTCCATCTTGATCATTCACGCTCCGCCCTGCGGCGGAGCGTGAATGAGGTCACGGCGAACCGTCAGAGCTTCAGCGGATTTCGCTCGCGCTGTTTGAGAGGCAGCACCTGGTGGCCGTCAACACCCGACAACCAGAGCACGTCCCTTCGGGGTCCTGAAGAACCTCTGAGTGGTGTCGGTGGTGGTCGGAATGTGCAGTGGTTACTCGGTGGGTACGCCGTAGGTGTCGCACATCTGCTTCAGGCCCCCCTGGAAGCCCTGGCCGACGGCGCGGAATTTCCAGTCCTGCCCATACCGGTAGAGTTCCCCGAAGATCATGGCGGTCACGGTGCTGGCGTCCTCAGTGAGGTCATAGCGGGCGACTTCTCGGCCGGTCTCCTCGTTCGCGATGCGGATGAAGGCGCTGCCGATCATCCCGAAGTTCTGGTGACGAACCTGCGCCTCGTGAATCGTGACGGCAAAAACGATTCTCTGTACACGCGGGTCCAGGCGTGCGAGATCGACTTTGAGGGCTTCGTCATCACCGTCGCCCTGGCCGTCCCGGTTGTCGCCGGTGTGCTGAATTGAGCCGTTGGCCAGCTTGAGGTTGCCGTAGAACACAAAGGCGTTCAGGGCTTGGTTGGGGTCGAAGATTCGCCCGTCGCTGCCCAGCAGGAACGCGCTGGCGTCCAGGTCGAATTCATGACCGCTGCTGCTTCGAGGGTCCCACCCCAGGCCGACCAGTACCCGCCGCAGAGCGGGGTCTTCTTTGCCGAGGCTGATGGTGCCACCTTTGCTGAGGCTGATGATCTGGGTCATGGGTAATTCTCCTTCCGCAAGATGCTCAGGGGTGAATGAAGTGACGGCGCAGATCATGCCCTTTTCGGGAGACGTGCCCGATCATAAATACCGCGCCAGCACCGAAAACGTTCCCGCGTGCGACTCATGAACGCAGGGCAGCGGCATTCATGAGTCGCACGGCGAACAAGGCGCGGTGGTCCGGAGGCTGGACTGTGGCCGGAACGGTCTTTCCGGGTGCAGGCTGGCCCTGGGGAAGGTCAGTGCCGGTCGTCGTGCGCGTCAGCCGAACAGTTTCTTCCACCACGGCACGGCCCGCTCAGCCGTCTCCCTGTCAGGGGGCGTGGGGGCGCCCCTGACACCAGCGCGGGGCGGCAACGGACTGCCGGGCGCAGAACCTACGATGCCGGCAGCGCGCGCCGCCTCGAGCCACGCGTCAATTTCCTCGGACAGGAGCTCGAACAGCTGCTGGTCACCCATACGGGCAGGATCGGCGACGCTGAAGAAGTTGGCGTTGTCCACGGCGCGTCCACTCATGGTGTCGAGCTGCGTCAGGAACCGGAAGCCGGAGCCGCTCGCGCCGATGGCCATGAATTTCCAGAAGATCGGTTCGCGGCTCGCGTCCACCATCTCCCGTGTGGCGGCGTCGGCGTCGTGCGCGTCCCCGTCCGTGATGAACAACACCAGCGTCGGGTAGGCGGCGGTGCGCGCCTGCTGACGCACCGCCTGCATCGCCGGCGCGTACTGGGTGACCGGGTCGAACTCGAACCGCATGCGGCCCACGAAGCCGTTGACGTTGTCGAGCTGGACGGTGCCGCCGTCGCGTGCGCCACGCCCGAACAGGATCACCTCGACCTCGCCGTTGTCGTCCAGGCGGGCGGACAGGGCCAGAGACCGCTCCGCGAGACGCTGCACCGCGCCGGACGCGAACAGGCCGCGCATGCTGATGCTCACGTCCAGCACCAGCTTCACCTCGAAGGTCTCCACATCCAGCCCGCGCTTGTGCAGGCTGCTCTTGGCCAGCTGGATGAGCGGCACCACGTCCGGCGCGGCCCGTTCGGCCTTGGCCAGCAGGACCTTCTGCCGTTCAGCCTTCGCGAGGGTGATTGGCGCGGGCGGTCGTGGCGCCGGGGTGGCCGCGACCGTGGCGGGCGTGGGGGCGCCCCTGGGGGTGGAGACGCTGAGGTCCACGCCGGGCACGAGCGCCCCGAGTGACGCCGCGCTCTCCGCAGCCGCGTAGACTCGCCACAGCCCACTCCTGCGGTATACCAGCAGCACCCGCGCGGCACGCCCACTGAGCGCCCCGGCGCCGAGCTCGAAGGCCAGTTGCTCCGCACCGACCGCCAGCAGGCTTTCCACGCTGGCGCGCGCCAGGTCGCCGGTGGCGACCAGCACCACCGCGTCCACTTCCGCGCTGAGGGCGCCGAGGCGCAGGGTGTAGGCGTCGCCGGGGGCCCAGGTGAGCGCGCCCTCCAGGGCGCGCGGCACGGCGGCGTTCACGAACGCGCCCTGGAGGGCGCGGCCCTGCGCGTCCAGCGCGATCAGCGCCGTGTCTGCGCCGCTCACCCCAGCCGTCAGGTGAAGTTCGGCGCTGCCCAGCGGCTGGCGTTGGCCTTTGACGAGCATGAGCATGGCATGTCCTTTCGGAAGGCGCCCACCCGGCGAGATTGAGGGGCTGACGGTGAACCCTTCGGTCCTGAGGAACGCGTGGCCCTACTGCACGGGTCGGCGGACGTTCAGGCGCCCATGGACGCCGGTATGGTCGCAGTTCCGCTGGTCTGATGGCCCGGGACGCGGCGCGCCGCTCGCCCCCGCCGTCAGAGGTTGAAGTCGCTGCGGGGGGCGTTGAGGGTCCCGGCCACTTCCGTGATGGTTTCGCCGCGCACGCGGTCAAGGTACTGCTGCGCCCGGTCGACCTGACCGGCGAGCACCTGAACGTTCTGCTGCATCTGATCCAGGGCGGTGCGCTTGTACTCGCTGATGGCGTCCATGGCGCCGTAAACATTATCGAAGCTGCGCTTGAGCGCTTCGATGTCTACGGTGGTGTCCGCCGCCTGCTGGTACGTGCGCTGCGTCTGCAGCTGCAGCATCTTCGAGGTGTTCTCGATGATGGCGGACGTGCTGGCGTTCAGGGCGCTGATCTGGTCGAGCACCAGTTTCTGCTGACCCAGCGCCTGCGAAACCATCACGGCGGTGCGCAGCGCGCTGATGGTGGTGGTGGTCGCGCGGTCCACCCCTTTGATCAGCTCGAGGTTGTTCTTGCGCACCAGGTCGAGCGCCAGGTACCCCTGGACGCTCACGGCCAGTTGCGTCAGCAGGTCCTGCACCCGCTGACGCGCCGCGAACAGCATCTCCTCACGCACGACGCGCGCTTTTTCCGGGTCCTGCGCCTGCAGCTGCTCCACACGTGCGGCCAGGGCGCCGTCGAGTTGCTGACCGACGTAGATGTACCCCTTGAGCTTCTGCATGATGCCCCACAGGTTGGTCTTCTCCTGCTCAATGGCGGCATTGTCCTTCAGCAGCTCGTCCTTGTTGTCGTAGAGGCTGGTGACGATGGCGTTGAGGTGCTTCTGCGCGCTTTCGTACTTCAGGAAGTAGTCGCGCAGTCGGTTGCCGCCGGGGAACAACCCGAGGATCTTCCTGGGTTTGAACAGGTCACCTGCGCGGTTCGGGTCGAGGTCCTCGACGGTCTTGCGCAGGTCCACGAGGGTGGTGCTGACTTTGGTCTGGGGATTGTCCGCCCCCTGCGACAGGGCCTGCACCGGCTTCTCGAGCAGGCGGTTCGAGGAGCTGGCGGCGCGGCGGATCTCCTCACTGCCGAGGTCGTGGACGGCCTGGACCTTCTGCTTGAACGCGTCGCTGTGCACGTGTTCGCGCAGCACCACGTCCAGGAACGCCTGAATCTGCCCGTCGAGGGTACGTTGACGCTCGGGGTCGAGGTCGATCATCTGCGCACTCTGCGCCGGTTGAACCTGCTCAGGAGCCTGAATCTTTTCGAGTGGGGCCGGCGCTTCGAGTTTCGTCATGGTGGACCTCCGGGGGTTCAGGTGTCGAAGTCGGTGCTGGCCTGTTTGAATTTGGCCTGCAGGAAGTTGTGGTTGGCGAGCAGGTTCTGCGCTTCACTGGTGGTGGCTTCGTCCTGCAGTTGCTTGGCGGCGCGGCCAAGGGTGGACAGCTGCTCGACCAGAATGTCGTACGCGGTCTTACCCGGCGTCAGGTGCTTGGTTTTGGCGAGCGCGGGGGGAATGCGCAGGTAGTTTTCGAGCGCTTCGGGCAGGTACTCGGTGGCCATCTTGCGGGCGACATGCGCCTGCTCCGGCGTGAGGTTGTTCCCGGCCAGCAGTTTGTCCACCGCTTCCAGGCGCTTCATGATGATGTGGACGCGCTGGAGGATATTTTCCTCCAGCCGATCACGGTGACGGTGGATGATCTCGCCGGTTCGGGTGCTGAGCTGTTCAGGCACGGGCTGCGCGGGCGCGGCGCTGCGCTGGGGGCTCGCCGCGCCCAGCGCGGGGGTGGCGCGATCGCCCGCCTGGGTGGCCCCGAACAGCGCCGGAGGCTGCGCGCGCTCGAGCGCCTGCCGCGCCTGGGCGTGCACGAATGTCTGCCGGACGTACAGCACGCTGAACACCAGGGCCAGCACGGTCCACAGCAGGGTGGAGTGAACGGCCAGGGCGACGCCCAGTGCTGCGGCACTGGCCACGGCGGTTCCGGCGGTGGTGAGGATGGGTTTGTACATGGGGCGTCTCCACAGGCAGTCTAAACGTTCAGGGCAGAGGCCCGCGCCTCGTTTATGACTCCAGGCGTCCTCCGGGAGGCTGCGCGCGTCGCGTGACGTGCAATGATCCGCCCTTCCGAACAGCACGTAAGTGGTGTAGCGCCCGCTGATCTCACCTCGTCAACCCTGGACGGCACCCCGTGGTTCTTCAGGGCAACTGGCCGGAGGTCGCCACTGGTTCAGGCATGAGGATGTGTTGGGCTTTCTGCGCATGCGGTTGGAACCTGTGGGGCGGGCATGCCGCAGCCAGGGTTGAGGTGCCGTGGATCATCTCGAGGACGAACGACTCGCGCCGACGGTTGGCTTACCCCGACTCAAGTCCGGAGCTGCGGAGACGCCCGCACGCAGCCTCCGCGTCAGTGCCGGGGCGGACCCGGTCACGCGGTGAAGCTTCAACCCGGGTGGGAGTCCTCCGGGCCCATTGGAAAACCACCGGATGCGTCTTCTGAATCTGACAGCGCGTGCCGCGTCACGAATCAGGGCGCGCTCCTCTGCCAGCACTATTCTCCCAGTGGTGACAGGGGCTCCCCGCAGCAGGAGGGCCGATGACATGACGCGCATTGCTGAATGGGAGCAACCGATGGGTATGCCTCGTGTCCGGACCTGCAGGACTGATGCAGCACTCCGGCTGCGCTCGGGACCGTCGGCATCGGCGCAGGGCGGCGGGCCCGAACCGTTTACTTCTTGACGTTCAGGCCAACTTTGAGCGTGCTCCCTCCCATTCGGCAGTCTGGCCGGTCCGGACCCCTGCCTGACCTGATTGCCCCTCCGTGCTTCCCCGGGCCGCGCACGCATAGCCTTCCGGGACGTTACCCTGAGGGGCGTCCGGTCCGCTTCGACTGGCGGATTCCCCGAACGCCTGCGTTCCGGGTGTGCGTCCGCCAGCGGTTGCGGGGCAGACCGCTTCTCATGACGTACGCTGCGCCGCGGGCCGCTGACGTCCGCTCCCTCCGCGCCCCTTTCCACCCCCAGGATGATTCATGAAGCCCCAGCAGCCCCTCCCGGTTCTCTCGCTCGCCCCGGACGCCTTCGATCACTGGCGTGAGCCGTTCGTGCTCATTGACGAAAACTGGCACCTCCTGTTCGCCAATGATGCCGCCGTGCACCTAAGTGGCCTGCCCCGCGCTGCGCTTCTGGAGCGGCCTTTTCAGGAGGTGTTCGGCATCGCGCTCGGCAGTCCTCTGGATGAGGTCACGCGGCGGGTGATGCGGACGCGCGAGCCGGAGACGTTCGAGGCGTCCACGCCGGAGTCGGGCATCTGGGTGCAGGGGACGGTGTTCACGTTCGGGCGTGGCCTGGGCGTGCTGTATCAGGACGTGAGCGTCAAGAAGCGCGCGGAGGCGCGTCAGGCGACGCTGTACCGCGTGACGAGTGAGCTGAGCGGGGCGGTCACGCCGCAGCAGGTCGTGGACGTCATTCTGGAGCAGGCGCTGCCCGCCGCGGACGCGGACAGCGCCTCGGTCGGCGTGCTCGACGAGGCCGGCGAGCATCTGCAGCTGCTCGGCGCGTACAACTACGAGCGGACGGTGGAGGCATTTTTGCGGGCAGTGCCGCTGAGCATCGATATTCCCGCGACGTTCGTGACGAGGTCCGGCGAGCCCGTGTTCGCGGACGCGGACGTGTTGAGCAGGCGGTTCCGGGATTACCATCAGGTGCGGTCGAAGGGGACGACCAGCATGGCGGTGCTGCCGCTCACGGTGTCGGGGCGGACGTTCGGGTTTCTGGCGTTGATCTACCGTTCGCCCGAGCGGGTGTTCGACGATTCGGAACGGCAGTTCCTGACGGCGCTGGCCGGGCAGTGCGCGCAGGCCATCGACCGCGCACACCAGTACCGGCGCGCGCAGGAGGAGTTGCAGGCGCGGCAGGCGAGCGAGGGGGCGTTCGCGGCTGAGCGGGCGCGGCTTGAGGCGGTACTGGAGCACCTGCCGGTGGGGGTACTGCTGGGGGAGGTGCCGAGCGCGCGCATCACGCAGGGGAACGCGCGGGTGGAGGAGATTTTCGGGCACCCGGTGTATTACTCGCAGAACGTCGAGGAGTACGCCGCGTGGCGGGGGTTTCATCTGGATGGGCGGCCGGTGCAGCCGCACGAGTGGCCGCTGGCGCGCGTGGCGATGCACGGCGAGACCACGCGCGGGGAGGAGATGATCTACGTCCGCCCGGACGGCACGTCCCGCGTGATTGACGTGACGTCCGCGCCGGTGAGGGACGCGGACGGGAACGCCATCGCAGCGGTGGTCGTGGTGGATGACGTCACGGAACGCAAGCGGACGGAAGAGGCCGTGCGGGAGTTGAACAGCAGCCTGGAGACACTCGTGCAGGAACGCACGGCGGAACTCGCGGAGCGGACGCGGGCGCTGCAGGCGTTCGTGGAGTTCGCGGAGGCGGCCGGGACGGAATGGGACGTGCAGCGCCTCGCGAAGCACACCATGGGGGTGTTCCGGGCGTTCTTCAGTGAGTGCAGCGCCGCGTACTACGAGCAGACGGGGGTGTTCTGGCATGCGCGCGCGTGGACGGAGGACCTTGAGCCGGACGTGATCGCGAGCATCACGAGTGGAATTCCGGTGGACGCGCCGGCGTTCGAGGCGGCGGCGCGCACGCGGGCGCCGGTGTTCGTGGACGGCTGGGACCCTGACCGTGAGCAGGTCGCGGCCACCGAAGCGTACGGGACGGTGGCGTTATACCCGTTGCTGGTGCAGGGGGCGACGCACGCCATTCTGGCGGTGGGGCTGAAGGACGCGCAGCGCTGGCGGGAGCAGGACAAGGCGGTGGTGCGCGCGGCGGGCCGCAGCCTGAACCTGGCGTTGGAGCGTGCGGAGGTGGCGTCGAGGCTGGAGGCGCAGCGCACGGCCCTCGCGAACCGCACGCAGGCGCTGGAGGCGTTCGCGGAGCTCACGCGGGACCTGAGTGTGGAGGCCGAGCCGTACAGCCTGATTAGCCGCGCGCAGGAGATCGTGCTGTCCCTGCTGCCGGACGGGTACGCGCCGTACTACGAGCGGGACGGGGACGTGTGGCGCCTGATGTCGCAGGTGGGGGACCGGCGCAACCCGGACATGCAGCGCATCGTGGAGGCGGGCCTGCCGTACGCGTCGCAGTCGTTGCGCGTGCCGTACGAGACGGGTCGCGCGCACTACCAGGACGCGTACGATTACACCGAGGATCAGTTCCAGATTGACTGGGCGCAGGTGGGCGCGGTCGCGACGCTGCCGGTGATGGTGGGCGGTCACGTGCACGGAATTTTCGCGATTGGGCTGTTCGGGCAGCGGGGGTGGACGGACGCGGACCGCGCGCTGCTGGAGACCGTGGTGCGCAGCCTGGGGCTGGCGCTGGAAGCGGCGTCGTCCACGGCGGCGCTGCGGGAGCGCACGCGGGAGCTGGAGCGCAGCAACGCGGAGCTGGAGCGCTTCGCGTACGTGTCGTCACATGACCTGCAGGAGCCGCTGCGGACTGTCGCCAGTTACGCGGAGTTGCTGGCGCACCGGTATAGCGGGCAACTGGACGAACGCGCGGAGAAGTACCTGGGGTTCATCACGAGTGGGGCGTTGCGGATGCGGACGCTCATTCATGACCTGCTGCGGTACTCCCGGCTGTCCACGGCGCCCGCGGACGGGCAGCGGCGGGAGGTGGACGCAGACGCAGCGGTGGCGGACGCGCTCAGCAACCTGGCGGCGACCATCGCCGACACGGGCGCGCGCCTTGATGTGGGACCGCTGCCGCGCGTGCCGGTCGAGCGGGGTCGGTTGACGCAGGTGTTCCAGAACCTGATCGGGAACACCCTGAAGTTCCGCCGTGACGGCGTGACGCCCAGCGTGCGCGTCCGCGCGGAGCGCGAGGAGGCCGCGTGGCATTTCACGGTGCAGGACAACGGCATCGGCATTGAGGCGGCGTACCTCGACCGGATCTTCGAAATCTTCCAGCGGCTGCACACCCGGGAGCTGTACGAAGGAACGGGCATCGGCCTGGCGGTGTGCAAGAAGATCGTGGAGCAGGCGGGCGGGCGGATGTGGGTCGAGAGCACGCCCGGCGAGGGCAGCACCTTTCATTTCACGCTGCCGCACATGGAGAAGCGCGCCCGGGCGAGGTGAGGGCGCCGCTGGCATGGAGGCGTCAGGACGGCGACCGAAGCATTTTGTAAACCCTTCGATAGTGCAGCGGGGCGCGCCGTGACATCCTGAATGAACGGGTGATGAAGCTCGCCCCGCGCTCTGCCCCTCCTGAGGTTCCTATGACTGCCCTGACCGTTCGTGCCCTCGGCCACGCCGACGTCCTCCATGACGCCCAGCCCATCAAGTGGGGCGCCGAAAGCGCGCGCGACCTCGTGTTCTACCTGCTGTCCAGCCCGGACGGCCGCCACCGTGAGGAGATCATCGAGGCGCTGTGGCACGCCGACCCGGACGCGCGCACCGGCAACCGCTTCCGCGTGGCGCTTCACCGCGCCCGCACGGCGCTGGGCGGCACCGACACGATCGTGGAGGCGCACGGCCGTTACCGCCTCGCCGACGACGTCCTGCGGGCGAGCGACATCTACCGCATGTACGAAGCGCTGGAGGAAGCGGACCGCGCCGAGGGCGACGCGCGCGCGTTCGCCCTGAACCGCGCCATCGAGGCGTACGGCGGGGCGTTCCTGCCGCACGTTCAGGCCGAGTGGGCGCACGCCGCCCGCGAGGAGCACTGCGCCGCGTACGTCCGCGCGCGCCTGGAACGGTCGCTGCTGCACTGCGAGCACCTGCACTGCGACCTGGCCGTGCAGGACCTCACAGCCGCCCTGAAAACGGACCCGTTCATCGGCGAGAACCACCACCAGAAACTCATGACCTGCCTCACGGTCGTGGAGGACAAGTACGCCGCCACCGAACACTACCGGCGCTTCGCGAAGTTCCTGCACGACGACCTGGGCGACACGCCCATGCCGGAAACGCGCGCGCTCGCGGAGCGCGTGAAGACCGGCGAGCACATCTGCGTGCGCGGCGCGTCCGGCGCGCCGGCGCCGGCGCGCGCGCACCGCTGCCCGCTCACGCCGGACGGGCAGTGCCACGGCACGTACGCGCAGCTGCTGCAGCTCCTTTGAAGGGGCGCTCAGGGGCGCTGCTCGTAGAACGCTTCGAGGCGTCGTCGTGCCAGGTCCGGGCTGAGGGCCAGCCCGACGTTTCGCAGCCAGCGTGCCGGTCCGCCCGCCTGCCCGATCTCGCCGAGCTGACGGGACTCGGCCACGGCGGTGTTCGCGGCGCCTTCCCGCGCCGCCTGGTACTGCCGGAACGCGGTTTTGAAGTCGTCCTCCAGCGCGAGCAGGTCCGCCAGCGCGTCCGCGTCCTCCAGCGCCTGCGCGGCGCCCTGCCCGAGGTTCGGGCTGGTGGCGTGCGCGGCGTCGCCGAGCAGGGCCACGCGGCCCCGCCACCACGCCGGCATGGGCGACAGGTCCGCGAGGCTGACGTGCGTGAGGTGCGCCTCGTCCGTGGCGGCGATCAGTTCGGTCACCTGCAGCGGGAAGTCACGGTACGCGCGCAGCACTTCACTCTTGCGCAGGGCGCGCCCCCCGGCCGCGCCCTCGTGCAGCGGCGCGTGCCAGTACGTGACGCCGTCCCCCATGCGGAAGAACGTGAAGCGCCGGCCCACCCCCCAGAACTCCACGAAGGAGTCCCGCCAGTCATCGAACGGGTCCAGGCGGGTCATGCCGCGGTACGCGACCTGTCCGGTCGGCGCGAGGTGCGTTTCGGGGAACAGCAGCTGCCGCGCGCGGGAGTCGCGGCCGTCCGCGGCAATCAGCACGTCGGACTGCACTTCCCGGCCCGTGCTGAAGAAGGCGGAGACGCCGTCGAAGTGGTGCTCAAGCCGCGTGAGCGGGTGCCCCACCTGCACCGCGCCGTCGGGCAGGCTGGCGGCGAGCGCGCGGTGCAGGGCCGTGCGGGCAACGCTGTACAGTCCACGCCCGAATTGCGCCGCGACGGCGTCCTGGTCGCGTTTGTAGAGCAGGCGACCGTGGTGGTCGAGGATCTGCATGTCGCGCAGCGGCACGCCGTGCGTGTCCAGCACCGCCTGAATGCCGAGGCGTTCCAGCACGCGCGCGGAGTTCGGGGGGATCAGCAGGCCGCCACCCAGGGAGCGCAGGTGCGGCTGCGCCTCGTACACCTGCGCGTTCAGGCCGCGGCGGTGCAGTGCGCGCGCGAACGCGAGGCCGCCAATGCCTGCGCCGATGATTTGCACGTTCACGCGCGACCTCCGGTCAGGCAGGGCAGGATGGGCGTCGGGGTGTGGCGGGGGTGGGAGGGATGGGTCGAAGTCATCATGTCGTTCTCCTCGGGCCCACCGTCTCGTTGGCGCGTTACCACGGCATTACCGGTCAGGCGGGGGTGGGTTCCGCGTGACCGCGCGGCGCCAGGCGTTCGACCCGGCCGGGCGGCCTGCGCGCGTGACGGCCGCGAGGTGCACCGGGACGCCGCTGGTGCGTGCCAGCGTGGTCGCCAGGCGGCCGACCGCCTCGTCGGTCAGGCCGCCCTCCCCCGTGACGCCCAGCACGATCAGGTCCACCTGCTGCCCCTGCGCGTAGGCGGTGATGGCCTGCACGGCGTCGTGGTCATGCAGGGGCAGGATCACCTGCCGGGGTGGGCGGCGCGCTTCGCGGGCGAGCGCGCTCAGCTGCGCGCTCGCCCGTTCGTGCGCTGCGGGCGAGGGGTTTTCGAGGAGCCGCAGGAGCGTCGCCTGCCCTCCGAGGGCGCGCGTGAGCGTGAACGCGTACTGCGCGGCCTGCGCGCTGGTGAGCGCATCATCCACGGGAACAAGAATGTGCCGGAACATCACGTCTCCTTTTGAGAGCAGGGGGCTGAGGGTGACCTTGCGGCGGCACCGTGCCGGTCGCGCCCGCGGCGTTCCGGGCCTCCTGCAGCGCGGTGCGGCGCCGCTCGGGAAGGGGGAAGTGCACGGCGGGATCATGCGGGTCGCCTTGCAGGTAGAGCATTAAGGCCGGCTGTTACGACCCCATTACCGCGCGGGCACAAGGGGAGGCCGGCGCGGGGGCATGCAGTGCCTTCCGCCCGGTGAAGGTTCCGGGGACGACCTGCGTCCAGGCATAAGACACCCCCCTGCCGGGCATGCCCGGCAGGGGGGTCGCATGGTGTGCGGTGTTCGGCGCGGTTAGCGGCGGCCCCGGCGGGCGCGCTGCGGCCCGACGCGGCCGCCGCCGGTGCCGGTGCCGCTCGGGGTGCCCGGTCGCCCGGCGTCACGCGCGGTGTGGGCGCGGCCCGCATCGCGTCCGCCCTGGGCGGCGCGGCCACTGCCGCTCTGCGTGCTGCGGCCGCCGCGCTTCCCGTCGTTCTGGCCGGAGGGGCGGGCGTCGGCCGTACCGCCGGGCGCGTGCCCGCGCCCGGACCCGCGGCCCTGCTTCTCCTGGATGTCGCGGTCGATCAGGCGCTCTTCCGGCGTGAGGGGCGGGTGCAGGGCGGGCGGCAGGGCGCGGCGCACGGACTGCCACAGGCCGCGCTGCTCGGGGATGAGCAGCACGAGGTTCGTGCCGGGTCGGCCGGCGCGGGCCGTGCGGCCGGAGCGGTGCACGTGGTCCTCGGCGGTGGCGGCGACGTCCATGTGAATCACAAGGCGCACTTCCGGCAGGTCGATGCCGCGCCCGGCGATGTCGGTGGCGATGAGCACGCGGGACCGGCCTTCGCGGAGCGCGTCCATGGTGCGCTCGCGTTTCTTCTGGTCCATGTTCCCTTCGAGGGGGCTGACGAGTTCGTCGGGCAGCAGGCGGCCGAGCTGTTCGGCGCGGCGCTTCACGAGGTATTTCGTGCGGCTGAAGATCACGACGCACCCGCCGGGTTCGCGCAGGGCCGCGCGGGCCTTGGCGGCGGCGATGTGCATGACTTCCTCGCGGGTGGTGTTCATGAGGAGGTGCGTGGCGCCGGTCGCGCCGCTCAGCACGTCCGCGTCGGCGGCGTTGCGTTCGGGCGTGGCGCTGCTGGGGGCGACGTCGATGCGTTCCGGGTCGCGCATGAACTGCTCGGCGACCTTGCGGATCGCGGCGGGGAACGTCGCGGACGCCATGGCGATCTGCGGGTGGCGGGCGCCCACCTGCGCCTGCGCGGCGCCGAGGATGTCGCTCACGTCGCGGAGGAACCCGAGGGACAGCAGTTCGTCGGCCTCGTCGAGGACGATGTAGCGAATGTCGGCGAGGTTCAGTTCGCGGCGGAGGATCAGGTCGCGGAGGCGGCCGGGCGTGCCGGTGATGACGCCCTTGCCGCTCGCTTCACTGCGGGTCTGGCCGGGCGTGATGCCGCCGGTGATGCGTCCGGCGCTCATGCCGAGTTCGCGGGCGACGTCGCGGATCTGCACGGCGAGTTCACGGGTGGGCGTGATGATCAGCACTTCGGGACGCATGCCGGTCACGGCGCGCACGCCGAGGCCGCGCGCGGCCGCAGGAATCAGGAACGCGAGGGTCTTGCCACTGCCGGTGCGCGCCGTCGTGATAACGTCGCGGCCCGCGAGGAGCGCGGGGATCGCGCCGGCCTGCACGGGCGTGGGGGTGCGGTCGCCGAGCAGCGTCTGCCACGTGTCGGGCGTGGCCGTGATCATTGGGGTGGGCGCCGGGGCGGCGGACGTGTTCGCGTTCGTGCGGGCGGGGCCGCGGCTGCCGCGGCGGGCGTTGTGGGAGGTTTCAGCCGTGTTGCGGGGCGCCCGCGGGGCGCGTTTGGGGTCGGTCATGGGGTCCTGTCTGCTGCGGCACGTGGCGGCAGCGGCCGGCGCGTCACCTGCCGGCGGGGGTGGAAGGTCAGCCCCGTGGGGCTGCGGGCAGGCCGGTCCCGGTGGCGCGAGGCGAGGGCCTGCGGGGTCGGGGAAGCGCATCGGCGCTGCTTCGTGGGGGGTGGCGCGGGCGCTGTCGTCCGGCGGGATTCGTGCTTCGCCTGTTGCGCGCACGTGAATCTGCCCTCAGTGTAGCGGAAGTGTCGTCCCGCGCGTCGTGACGTGCGCCCCGGTGGGTGCGCGCGCCGCTGCTAGACTGTGGACCTTTCGGGGCGTGGCGCGCCGCCAGGAGGGTCATGAGCACACTCGTCATCGTGGAGTCGCCGAGCAAGGCCAAGAAAATCCAGGCGTACCTCGGGGCGGGTTACACCGTCCGCGCGAGCCTCGGGCACATCCGGGACCTGCCGGCCAGCAAGGCGGACATTCCCGCGCGGTACGCGGCTGAGCCGTGGGCGCGGCTTGGCATTCACGTGCAGGACAGCTTCCGGCCGTTGTACGTCATCAGCCGTGGGAAGGCGAAGGTCGTGCGGGAACTGCGCGAGCTCGCGCGCGGCGCGAACCGGGTACTACTCGCCACCGACCCGGACCGCGAAGGCGAGGCCATCGCGTGGCACCTGATGGTCGCCCTTGGTCTGAAAGGCAGCGTGGAGCGGATGACGTTCCACGAAATCACCCGTGAGGCGATTCAGGCGGCGGCGCGCGCCACCCGGCCGCTCGATTACGCGCTGGTGGGCGCGCAGGAGGCGCGGCGCACCCTGGACCGCCTCGTCGGGTACGGCGTGAGCCCGACGCTGTGGACGGCGGTCGGGCCGAAACTGTCGGCGGGGCGCGTGCAGTCCGCGGCGCTCGCGGCGCTGGCCGCGCGGGAGCACGCGCGCATGGCGTTCGTGCCCGCCGACTACTGGCGCGTCACCGCCCGCGTCGGGGCGGGGCGGCCCTTCACGGCCGTGGTGCTGAGCGTGAACGGGCAGCGGCTCGCCACGCCGAAGGACTTCGACGCGGGCACCGGGCAGCTCGCTGCGGACGCCCTGCTGATGACGCCCGAACAGGCCGATCGCCTCGTGGCGTTCCTGCGCGCGCGTGACGCCACCGTGACCGGCGTGGAACGCGCCCCGTACACGTCCCGGCCGCCCGCGCCGTTCACGACGTCCACGTTGCAGCAGGAGGCCAGCAAGGCCCTGAAGTTCAGCCCGAAACACAGCATGGACGTCGCGCAGCGCCTTTATGAGAACGGGTTCATCACGTACATGCGCACGGACAGCCCAGCCCTGAGTGACGAGGCGCTGCAGGCCGCGCGCGAGGCCGCCACGGCGTTGTTCAGTGAGGGCAGCGTGCCCGCGCGGCCGCGCACGTACGCGGCGCGCGGCGCGAACGCGCAGGAGGCGCACGAGGCGATCCGCCCGGCCGGGCGAAGTTTCCGCGCGCCGGACGACACGCCCCTCACCGGCGATGAACGCGCGCTGTACGACCTGATCTACCGCCGCACCGTCGCGTCGCAGATGACGGACCTCACGGGCACGCGCACGGTCATGCACCTGAAGGTCGGCGCGGTGGCGCTCGGCGCGACCGGCCGGGTCGTGCACGACCCGGGCTTCACGCGCCTGTACCAGGACGCGAGCGAAGGGGACGGTGACGAGACGCAGGCCCTGCCAGACGCGGAGGTCGGCGCGGTCCTGCCGGTCCGGGACGCCGCCGCCGAGGAACGCAAGACGCCCGCGCCGGGCCGGTTCACGGAGGCGTCGCTGGTGCGCGCGCTGGAGCGGGCGGGCGTGGGCCGCCCGAGCACGTACGCGTCCATTCTGAGCACCCTCGACGCGCGCGGGTACACGCGCGTCGTGCGGCGGCAGCTGACGGTCACGTGGGTGGGGCTGCTGGTGAGCGCGTACCTCGCGGGGTCGTTTGCGGACCTGGTGGACGCGGGCTTCACGGCGAGCATGGAGGCGGACCTGGACCGCATCGCCGGTGGAGCCCTCACGCGCGAGGCGTACCTCACGCGCTTCTGGTCAGAGGGCCTGGCGGGCACCATCGGGCGGGCGGGGCGGGCCGCGCCGGTCCTGACGGTGCCGCGCGTGCCCGGCGCGACCGTGACCGTGCAGGACGGCACGCCCCTCCTGCGTCTGCATGGGCGCAGCGCACCCCTCCCGGCGGACCTCGTCCCGGATGACCTGACGCCCGACGTGGCCGAGCAGGTGCTGAACGGAGAGCGGAAGGCCGCGCAGCGCGCGTCGGGCGGGAAACGGGCCCGTTCCGGCGGCGCGCGCACCTCCCGCGCCCGGTCGTCCCGCAAGGCCGCGCGGCCGAAATAAGCAGGCCCGACCTGAGGTCGGGCCCGCCGGGACGAACCGGGGTCAGTCGTCGCTGCCGTTCGCGTGGCTCTGGTTCAGGACGAGGTAGTCCACGACCGCGTTGCGGTCTTTGCCGGGACCGTCGTACGCGTCGTTCAGGAACGAGAGGGTCACGGTCTGCCCGGCGTGCAGCGTGGCCCGCCCGAACGTGCGCCGGTCGTAGGTGGCGTTGTCCAGCGTGGCCGTACCGACGCGCACGCCGTCGTCGGTGGTGAGTTCCACGATGGGCGCGCCTTGGTACGCTTCGCCGCGACCGACGATGGACACGGTGTACGCGCGGGTCTTGAGGTTCTTGGGCAGCACGAACCGTACGGCGTCACGCGTGCCGAGCAGGATGACGGCCTGACCGTCCGTGGCGTCCGGGTCGTTGATGACCCACCCGCCGGTGTTGGGCGTGGCGACGGCCTGCGGTTTCAGGGTCGGGACGATGCCCGCCTGGGTCGCTTCGAGCTGGACGGCGCCCTCGGCGGGAAGGTCGGCGGTGGGGCTGCACGCCATGAGCGTGAAGCCGAGAAGCGTAGCGGCGAACAGTTGAGGGGCGAGACGCGAGCGGTTGCGGTTCATGCGTGTTCCTCCTGGCGACATGCGGGGATGAGCGGCGCGCACTGCGTGCCACACGTGTTCAAGGGGGTCCCCGTTCCTGCAGTATGAACGCGGCATGAGGTGTTAGCGAGCGCTGACTCATGCGCAGCCGTCGCTCACCCACGCGCGGCCCCGGCCGGCAGCCTCCGATCGAGCCCTCAGGGCAGCGGAGCGGGAGCACGCCGATTGGGCATGCCCCGCTCCGCCGCGCGTTCAGATCAGTGGGACGGCGAGCCGGATTCCGGGCGCGGTTCGCCGCGCGTCCTCCACAGCGAGAACAGCACCCCAGCGGCCAGCAGCCCGAGCGTGATGCTCAAGGACACCACCGGCGGCATCTTCCCGAAGAAGTGCGTGTAGAACACCTTCCCGCCGATGAACACCAGCACGAGCGACAGGGCGTACTTCAGGTACGTGAAGCGGTGCAGGAGCGCGCCGAGCGCGAAGAACAGCGCGCGCAGACCCAGAATCGCGAAGATGTTGCTGGTGTACACGATGAACGGCTCCTGCGTGATGGCGAAGATCGCGGGAATGGAGTCCACGGCGAACACGAGGTCCGCGAGTTCCACGAGGATGAGCGCGAGGAACAGCGGGGTGGCGTACCGCTGGAGCTGGCCGCCGCGCGCCGCGTCCGCCTTCGTCACGAAGAAGCGCTGGCCGTGCAGTTCGTCGGTGACGCGCAGGCGCCGGCGCAGGAACTTCAGGACCTTGTTCTCGGAAACGTCCGCTTCGTGGTCGCCGGCGAACAGCATGCGCACGCCCGTGACCACGAGGAAGGCCCCGAACAGGAGCATCACCCAGTCGAACTGCGTGACGATGGCGGCGCCGAGGGCGATCATGATGCCGCGCAGCACGATAACGCCGAGAATGCCCCAGAACAGCACGCGGTGCTGCGCGGCGCGGGGAATGGCGAGGGTCGTGAAGATCAGCGAGATGACGAAGATGTTGTCGAGTGCGAGGGACTTCTCAATGGCGAAGCCCGTGAAGAACGCCATGCCGGCGGTGCCGCCCAGCGTCGCCCACACCCACGCGCCGTACGCGCAGGCCACGAGGATGTAGAAGCCGGACATGAGCAGGCTCTCGCGCACGCCGATCTCGCGGGTCTTGCGGTGCAGGACGCCCAGGTCGAACGCGAGCAGGACGACGACGAGCGTCAGGAAGCCGAGCCAGACGCCGACGCTCTGTCCCAGCCACGGCGCGCTGAGGAAGTTGAGGGCGTCCATGTCAGGCCCCCGGGTGGGCGTGCGCGGCGGGCAGCGACGACAAGCGGGCGAGAAGCCAAACGGTCAGTTCCATGAAGAACCTCCAGTTTGGGTCTCGCCCGTTCCTGCACGCACCGGGCGCCATTTCGGCCACCGTACTGACGACGCGTGCACCTCGTGACCGAGGCGGCTACTCCCCCAAGGGTTGTGTCCTCACCGTACGGGCGGACGCAGCGAGGCGTCTGCAGCGCACTTCACAATCCCGGTGGGAACCCGGGATCATCCGGGTGCAGGAACGCGAGGATGAGCTGCGTGACGCGCAGCGGGTCGTCGTGTTGCACCCAGTGCGTGGCGTGCGGCAGCCGCGCGACCCGCAGGTCCGGCACCCACTCCCCGAGGTCCTCAGTGAGTTGCGGCACGAGCGCCACGTCCTGCTCGCCCCAGATCAGCAGCGTCGGCGCCTCAATGACGGCCGCGCGCGACTCGGACGGGTGCCGCAGCAGCGCGCGGTAGTAGTTGATGGTGGCGCTGAGCGCGCCCGGCTGCGCGAACGCCTCACGGTACGCCCGGAGGTCCTCGTCGGTGAACGCGCCCGGCGTGGCGGTCCGGCGGAACAGGCGCGGCAACGCGAAGCGGAGCGTCTGCTCCGGCAGCCACGGCAGCTGGAAGTACGCGACGTACGCGCTGCGCCGGCGCTGCTCCGGGCGGCGCTTCAGTTCACGGCGGTACGCGCGCGGGTGCGGGGCGTTCAGCACGACGAGCCGTTCGGTCAGCTCCGGGCGGCGCATGGCAAACGCCCAGGCGATCACGCCGCCCCAGTCGTGTCCGACCATGACCGCGCGCGACGCGCCCTCATGCTGGATCAGGGCGGCCACATCGGCGACGAGTTCGCTCAGGCGGTACGCGCGCACGCCGGGCGGCTTCTCGGACGCGTTGTACCCTCGCAGGTCCGGCGCGACCACGCGGTACCCGGCGCGCGCAAGTGGCGCCAGTTGATGCCGCCACGCGTACCAGAACTCCGGGAAGCCGTGCAGCAACACGATCAGGGGCGCGCCGGGCGTACCCGCGGACACGTAATGCAGGCGAACGCCGTTCAGGATCGCGTGATGATGGTCGGGCGTCATGCGCTCAGCGTGGCATGCACGCGCCGATGCCGGTCTTGAGACGGCCTTGAGCGATGTTCGCGCGTCCGCGAGGCTGGGCGCGGCTCCCCAGCGGTGCGGGTCCGCGCGCTCAGGTGCGGCTCAGGAGGGCACCTCGCCCTGTTCCACCTCCAGGGCATCCATGGCCTCCACCAGCCGCGCGCCCTCCTCGATGTCGGCGGTGTTGCCGCTGAGGATCCCTTCGATGAGGGCGTCCGTTCGGCGGCGCAGGGCGGTGTGTATCTTGTCCTGATGAGCGTTTTGCTCGACGGGCGTGCCGTCTTTGGTGGCGGTTTCGCCAGCCTGAGCGTGCTCCGTGGCGACGGCCAGCGTGATGAGGTCCTTGATGGCCTGCTCGTCACTTTCGCGGATCGCAACTTCGAGGCGGTTCATACCCCGAGCATAGGCACTGCCCGGCGTGGCCGTGGGCATTCTGAATGTTGCCCCAAGGGTCCAAAACTGCAGAACCTGCCTGGCGCCTGCGCACCTTGTTCGGCCCCGCCAGGGAATGCAGGACGGTCAGGCCGCTGAAAGTCCACGCCGCTCCCCGCATGAGCGGACGAGGCTTCCAGTTCAGGGCATCCCTGCCCGGTTGGGCGCTGGTGGGCCCAGGCGGGGGCCTCTGCCATTTGACCTGTTGAGCCTCACGCAACGTGAGGGCTTACCTTGCAGGACAGGAGGTGACCGACCATGCCGTGGACCGTGGGCGACGCTGCCCGGATCGCCCGGGTGAGTGTCCGCACCCTGCACCACTACGACGAGATCGGGCTGCTGCGCCCATCAGGGCGCACCGCAGCCAACTACCGCCTGTACACCGCGAGTGACCTGGAACGGCTGCATCAGATTCTGCTGTTCCGCGAGTTGGGCTTCGCCCTGCCGGACATTCGCCGGCTCATGCTCGACCCGGACTTTGACCGCGCGGAAGCGTTGCGTGCGCAGCGCGCGTTGCTGGTCGAGCGCGCCCGGCGCACCAGCATGATGCTGAGCGCCCTTGACGCGGCCCTGGCCGCGACCGTTGGAGGAACGACCATGACGCAAGACGAGTTCAAGACCCTGTTCGAGGGCTTCGACCCCGCGCAGTACGAGGATGAAGTGAAGGAGCGCTGGGGGGACACCGACGCCTACCGCCAGTCAAGTGAACGGACGCGGCGGTACACCCGCGACGACTGGGCGCGCCTGAAAGGCGAGATGGAGGCCATCACGGCGCGGTACGTGGCGCTGATGGAGGCGGGAGTGGCGCCTGAAGCGCCGGAGGCGGTGGCGGTCGCGGCTGAGCATCACGCGCATCTGGAGCGGTGGTTTTACGACTGCCCGCCGGAGATGTTCTCAAATCTCGGGTGGATGTGGGTCGGCGATGAGCGCTTCACGCGAAACATCGACAGGGCGCGCGCCGGGCTTGCGGCGTATCAGTGCGCGGCGGTGCAGGCGTGGGTGGCGCGTCAGTAAGTGGGTGCGGAGCGTGGAGGCAGGCCCCGGAAAACCGGGGCCTGTGGTTTGCCGGGCGGGTTCAGCCGAGCGCGAGGGACAGGTCGAGGTTCACGGTCGTGATGGCCTGCAGGATGCGGCCTTGTGGGTCGAGATGCGTGAGGGTCTCGTGGAGGTGAGGGTGGGCGCTGGGCTGGCCGCGGTCCGTGAGCGCCTGGAGGTGGACGGCGATCAGGACAGTGAGCAGGTGAGCCTGGGTGGCGGTGAGGGAGTGGGTGTCGAGGGCGGCCAGGAGGTCGGGGGTGGCTTCTGCGGTGGTCAGCAGGAATGTTCGGATGGTTTCCGCATGGTGCGCTTCCAGCGCGATGGTGTGATTCCTATCACAGGTCATACCATGAGCGTACGCTGAGATAGTGCAGCAAACAATCTGCAGAAACACACCCGCACACCGCAGGCCACCCCACAGTTCGCTCACTCTCCCCCAGGCACGTCAACGCCCGGTCAATACGGAGGGGGCGCCCCTGCGCCCCCTCCCCTGCCACCGATCAGGAGCTTGAACGTGGCTCCCCCGTCGCTCGCTGCGTCAACGCCAGACGCATCGTCCTCGCCGCCGTCTCCAGCAGCGCCCGGTCACTCGCACTCCACCCGGACAGGCGACTGCCCGCCGTCCGCATCGTCACCAGCAGCAGCCTCGCCGAACCGGCCTCACCCACCGGCACCCAGGCGGCCGCCATCAGCCCCTCCTGAATCATCTCCGGCATCGCCTGCGGATGCAGCGCGTAATCATCCACGTAGTACGCCCGCTGCACCGACTGCAGATGCCGCGTCACCCCCCCGGGCGTCTCCTCGAGCCGCTCGATGCGGGCCAGCAGCGCCGGATTCAGGTCCGGGCGGTGATACGCCGTCACCGCCCGCACGACCTGCCCCTCGAACACAGCCAGGCCCGTCCAGTCCGCCTGAATGGCCTGGCCAACCAACCCCGCGGCGGCGCGCGTGGCCTCCTCGGCCGTGAGGGGCGTATCGAGCAGCGTCGCAACGGCCTCCAGCGTCTGCGCGTGCGACACCGTACGGCGCAACTCCCGCACGACCTGCGCCTGAGCGCCCACCTGCCGCTGCAGTTCCGCATTGCGCACCCGTAGCTCCAGTTCGTCCTGCACAATGGCCGCCAGGTCCTGCAGCGCCTGCACCTCCTGAGCGCCGAATTCACGCGGGCGGACATCAAGCACGCACAGCGTACCGATGCGGTGCCCTGCCGGCGTCGTGAGCGGCGCGCCCGCGTACAGGTGGATGCGCGGGTCGCCGTTCATCAGGGGGTTGTCGCTGAAGCGCGGGTCAGCGCCTGCGTCGAGCACGACGGTCGGCTCATCACTGAGGATCGTCCAGGCGCAGGGCGACAGCGCGCGCGGGGCGGCGCTCGCGTCGACGCCGTAGCAGGATTTGCTCCACTGGCGATCCTGATCAATGAAGTTGATCAGCGCGACCGGCACGTTAAAGAGCTGCGCGGCGAGCGTGGTGATGCGGTCAAAGGAACCCTCGGGCGCCGAGTCCAGAACGTCATACCGGGCCAGATCGAGCAGGCGCGCGTACTCGTCTTGGGGAAAAGGCGCAGCGATCATGGCGTCAGTTTAATGACCCTTCATGAATGAAGCCGTGACGGACCTCGCGCTTGAACACGGTTCATGGCGATAACCACACACATGAAGGATTCATGATGAAGTCACTGAACTCGTGAGGTGTCAGGCCTCAGTTGAGAATCTAAGGTGCCTGGCAGCCGAATGTTGAAAAGGACACGGGTGCCTTTTTCGGCATCCTCCAGAACAGCCCAACTCCAGAAGACGCCTGAACTTTCGCTCTTCCTGTACCTGGTCATGTTCGGGCAACGATCCTAGCAACCCCTGCACAGGCCCCCGGCACTGCGTTCTGGCCCATGGTTAACGGTTCACCAGCGGACGCGGAGCCAAAGTGAAAATTTGCTGCCTCTCCTCATGAGGGCCAACCTGACGGGCGCAAGAAGGAAATCACCTCCTGGAAGTGGTCAAACCATCACGCGCGAGCCCCTCTGGCCGCCCGTCCATCCAGCACCGCTCATTCTGAACCCAGTGCCTTCATGCTTGCCAAAAAACGCTCCCGGCAAGCAGGGCTTTGCGGTAGGGTGAACCTGCCAGGATGGGAGGGAAGTCCGCTCGCTGCGTCACTGCAGGACGGCTCTCTGGTCGCGTCCGGCATCCATCGAAAGGAGTTTCCGATGCGTAATAGCTTCCGTTTCGCTCCTCTGCTCGGCGTGACCCTTCTGCTCGCGGCGTGCACGCAGCCCACCACCGCACTCCCCGTCGCGGAAACCACCACGGACACCCCCGCAAGTAGCCCCACGCCCACCGCCGGGCGGGTGCTGACGGTGGGGGTCGGCAAGACGTACTCGACGATCCGCGCGGCGGTCGCCGCTGCGCAGGACGGCGACACCGTGCGCGTGGACCCCGGCACCTACACCAACGACTTCTTCGAGGTGAACCGGCGCATCACCATCGAGAGCGCCAGCGGCCTCGCCCGCCTCGTCGCCACCGTCGCACCTACCAACGGCAAGGGCATCATCACCACGAACACGGACGTGACCCTGCGCGGCCTGGAACTGACCGGCGCGAAGGTCGCCGACCGCAACGGTGCAGGGGTGCGCTACCAGGGCGGCAACCTCGTCATCGAGGACAGCTACATTCACGACAACGAAAACGGCCTGCTCGCCAACAGCGTGCCGCTCGGCACCATCCGCATCACCCGCACCGAATTCGCGCACAACGGCATCGGCGGCACCGGGCAGACCCACAACCTGTACGTGGGCGACCTCGCGCAGCTGACCTTCGACCGCAGCTACTCGCACGACGCCGTGGTGGGCCACGAGTTCAAGAGCCGCGCGCGCAACACCACCATCACCGCCAGCCGCCTGTTCGATCTTCAGGGCAACGCGAGCTACAGCGTGGACATCCCCAACGGCGGCAACCTCACCATCACCGGCAGCGTGATCGAGCAGGGCGCCAACAGTCAGAACTCCGCCATCTTCACGTATGGCACGGAGGGGCTGGCGCGTGAGGGCCGCACGGTGAACATCTCCGGGAACACCATCGTCAACCGCCGCTCGAGTGTGGTGGGGATCCTGAACCCGAGCAAAGTGCCGATGACCATCACCAACAACACCCTCTACGGCCTGACCGTGGCGCAGCTCCTGAACGGCACCACCGGCACCACCTCCGGCAACACCGTCACCACCACCGCCCCCACCCTCGACACCTCTCACCCGTACACCCGCTGACCCGCCTTCCAGAGCGGTGAAATGAACCGTCGGGGTGGCTTTCTCAGAGGGCCACCCCAGCGCTTGATGGGCTGATTCAGTGGGCGCTCAAGGGCGTGACCTGACGCCGATTCCCGGCCGGGGTTTCGTTGAGGCCACTCCACGATCCCTGCAGCCGTTTTGATGGGCTCGGGGTCAATTCCAGGGCAGGTGCGCGCGCGCCGCCCAGTACGCGGCGGGCGTCTCGGCCAGGGACAGCAGTTCCTGGAGGTCCGCGGGGCTGAGGTTCACATGGAGGGCGCGGGCGTTGCTGACGACGTGCTCTGTGGTGGCGGCGCCGCTGAGGACGACGTCCGCGAATGGCTGCGCGAGGGCGGCAGCGAGCGCGACGGCGTCGAGGGTGGCGTCGTGGCGGTCAGCGAGGGCCTGCAGGGCAGCGCGGTGCGGTCCGTACCCGCGCGGGCCCAAGCGACCGTTCGCGAGGGCTTCTTTGATCATGACGTGCCAGCCCTGGTCCCGGGCGGCCTGCAGTTGCGGGCCGGCACTGGGTTCGAGGAGGTTCCAGGTGGCCTGTACAGCGCCGAACAGCGGTTGCCCTTCGATGTGAATGTCGAGGGCGCGGGCGAGCGCGTCGCCCTGGTGAGGGCCGCTGAGGGACAGGCCGGGGGTCACACCCTCCTCACGCAGGCGGGCGAGGCGGATCTGCAGGGCGGGGTCGTGCAGGGCGGGACTGTCAGGGGTGACGGAGTGAATCAGGTACGTGCGCAGCCAGCGGCCGAGCTGGGCGCGCGTTTCCGGCCATTGCCGCTCGAAGGTGTTCACGGAGTGGTCTTTGACTTCGTGTTGTTCGGCGGTCACCTGCCAGTCCGCAACGTACGTGTATCCCCATTTGGAACTGATATGGACGTCTTGGGGGGCGCGTTGCTGCAGCCAGGCGTGCAGGAACGCCTCGGCGTGGCCGTAGGAGCGGGCGGCGTCGAAGTCGCGGATGCCGGCTGAGTAGGCGGCGTCGAGCACTTCGAGCGTGCGGGCCTGGAGGCCTTCGGGGTGGCGGGCGCCGTGCAGGTCTTCGTGGTGGCCGAGGTTGATGTAGCCGGGGCGGCCAAGCGCGGCGAGGCCAAGGCCGAGGCGGGCAGGGGCGAACATGCGCCCGTCTTATCATGCGGCGCGCTGGGTTTGCGCCTGAAGCGATCTGGATATGAAATTTTTCGGGTTTTAATCCAAGAACGTAACATTTATTATAATCAATCACCCTTAAGATTAAGCATTGAGCAAGTTTGTAGAAAAGTTCCGCGCGGAAACATGAAGAAACATTGAAAATACTCCCATGACTCACCCACGCAACCGCCGGGTCGCCAGCGTGCTCCTCGGACTCACCCTGATGCTGGGCGCCTGCTCGCAACCCGCCACCCAGGTCCAGACCCCCAACGCCACCCAGGTGGCCGTCGTCGAGACGCAGGGCCGCACCGCCAGCCAGATCGAAGCGCAGACCGGCATGCACGTCGTCACGCTCAGCGCCCGCACGGGCCTCGCCGTCCTCCGTGGCACGCCCGCCCACACCCTCCGCGCCCTAAACACCGGCAGCGAGGGCGCCGCGCCGCAGACCGAAACCACCGTTCACGTGCCTGAAGCCCACATGTCCGGCGGGCACATCGCCTGGATCGACGGCGGGCACATCGCCTGGATTGACGGTGGACACATCGCCTGGATTGACGGCCAGAAGGACGACCTGCAGGTCCAGCTGGACACCACCACCACCACGAACACCACGGGCGCCGGCATCACCGTCGCGGTCATCGACACGGGCGTCGACCTCAACCACCCCATGCTCAAGGAAGCGTACACACCCGCCACGCAATGGGTGGACCTCGTGGACGGCGACGCCACCCCCAGCGACACCGCCGCCGCTGCGGACGGGGGCTTCGGACACGGCACGGCCGTGGCGTCCCTCGTGCGCCGCGCCGCGCCCGGGGCGCGCATCCTGCCCATGCGCGTTCTCGACCACAACGGCACGGGACAGACCGGTGACGTGGCCGCCGCCATCCTGATGGCCGTGGACCGCGGCGCGAACGTCATCAACCTCAGCCTCGGCACCGACGAGGACGTGCCCGCCATCAACGCTGCCGTCGACGCGGCGCAAGCCGCGGGCGTACTGGTCCTGAGCGCCGTCGGCAACGCCGGCCTCAGCGTCGCCGACGCTCCGGCGCGCAACGCCGGCCTGGGCGCGCTGCATCTCTCGGTGTCCAGCCTGATGCGCGACGGCACCAGCGCCCCCTGGAACAATGGAGGTCGCGGGGAAGTGCAGGCGCCCGGCGAGCAGCTGATCGCCGCCGTCCCGGGCGGGTACGCGCACTGGAGCGGCTCGTCCATGAGCACCGCCGTCGCGTCCGGCGCGGTGGCGCGCGCCCTCGCCGGGGGCCTGACGCCCGCGCAGGTGGCCACGGAGTTCACCGGCCAGGCGACGTTCAACCTCCACTGACCCCACCCGCAGGCCGCCGGAAGAACCCGGCGGCCTGTCCCCAGGGCATTTCAGTTCAGGGGTGCATCGTGCCCGGAGGAGTCAACCAGCCCCGCAGGCGACCGCCCAGGACGACGGGCGGTCGCCTGCATTTGTGCATCCGCCGAGCAAAACTGTCAATGAACAGCCGCGGCCACAGCGTGATTGGCACGTCCGCTAAACTGCGGAGCATGAACGCACCCGGCGTACGCTGCGGTCACCCGGTCCGCCCCCGGTCACCGGGAGGACCGGCATGACGGACGCGCAACAAGGTGCGACCCTGATGCAGCGAGCCAGACGCGCCCGTGACCACGGCGAACTGGAGCAGGCCAAACACCTGTACCGCGCCGCTGCGGATCTGCTGAGCGGCACGGACCGGGTCCGCGCCCTCAACGGCCTCGCCGCCTGCCTCAGCATGCAGGGCAACGACGCCGCTGCGCAGGACGTCCTCGAAGAGGCGCTGCGCGTGGCGGTGGAGGCCGGCGAGGAGGCGCTCACGTTGAGTATCCGCTCCAATCTCGGCGCGGTCGCGCTCAACACCGGGAACCTGGAGGTCGCGGCGGAACACCTGGGCGCCGCGCTCGAAGGCATGCAGGCGCACGACCCGATGCGTGCGGCGGTGCTCGCCTCGAACCTCTCGGCGGTGCTGTCGCGCCTCGGGGAGCATGAGCGTGCACTCGTGCTCGCCCTTGACAGCCTGCGCGTCCTTGAGGACGCCGCGCAACGCAGCGGCCCGGAGGACACGGAACTGCTCGGCCTGCAGCTGTCCGCCGAGACGAACGCCGCGTTCGCCGAGTCGGGCCTGGGCCGAACTGCCGAAGCGGACGCCCGGTACCGTTCAGTGCTGGCGCGCGCCACGAGCCACAAGCTGCTGGCCCTGCGGCTGCGGGCGCTGCTGGGCCTCGGGCGCTGCCCTACGCCAGAGGCGCGCACCTTCCTGGAAACTGCGCACCGCGAGGCGTACGAGGTGGGCGACGCCGAGGTGATCGTGGAGGCCGCCATTGCCCTCGCGGCCCACGGCGACCCGGCGGAGCGCGCTGCCTGGGCGGAGAGGGCGCGCGTCGCGTCCGCCGGGCGCGCCACCCTGCAGGCAGGCGCACTGCGCGCCCTCTCTGCGGCGCACCGAGACCTCGGCCAGCACGCCGCGGCCCTGGACGCCCTGGAGCAGGCCATGCAGTTGGAGGAGCGCACGCTGCAGCAGCGGCGGCGCAACCGCACCGCTGACCTGGAGCGCGCGCACGCCCTCGGCCGCGCCGAGGCGGAGCGGCAGGCGGCGGAACGCGCCCGCGAGCAGGCCGAGCAGCAGGTCATGGCGCACGCCGAGCGGCTGCTGCACCTCACCACGCATGACCAGCTCACCGGCCTTCTGAACGCCGCCGCGTGGCATGAGGTCGCGCGCCGTGCGCTCGGCGTGGGCGGCGCCACGGTCGGCGTGATGGACCTCGACCGCTTCAAGGTCGTGAACGACACGCTCGGGCACGCAGCCGGCGACGAGCTGCTCGCGGAACTCGCGCGGCGCCTGCGGGGCGCGCTGCGCCCCGGCGAACTGACCGCCCGCATGGGCGGCGACGAGTTCCTGCTGCTGCTGCCCGGGCCGCGCATCGGTGGGCAGAAACGCGCCGCGGAAATCCTCGCGGCCATTCAGGGGCCCGTGACGCTGCGCGACCGGACCGTCGAGGTGCAGATGAGCCTGGGTGTCGCGTTCGGCCCGGACGACGCGAACACCAGCGAACGCCTGGTGTCGCTCGCGGACGCCGCCATGTACCGCGGGAAGCGCGCGGGCGGCGGCGGCCTCACCCTGCATGCCGGTGAGGCGGGCGAGGACCTGCTGGAGCTGGAGGGCGCGCTCGTGCAGGCGCTGCGCGCGTGGACGTTCACGCTCGCGCACCAGCCGATCGTGCGCGCCGGCACCGGCGAGCTGGTGGGCGTGGAGTCCCTGCTGCGCTGGCGCTGGCAGGACCGGTTCATCGGCCCGAACCTGTTCATTCCCCTGTTGGAGCAGCGGGGCGACATCGTGGAAGCGACCGCGCAGGTGCTGCGGCACGCCTGCCTGGAGGCGGCGCCGCTCGGCATTGACGTGTCCGTGAACATCAGCGCCCGCGACCTGCACGACGGGTTCGTCATGAACGCCGTGAAGGCCGCCGTCGCGGAGTCCGGTCTGCCGCCGGGGCGGCTGGTGCTGGAACTCACGGAGAGCATGCTCCTCACGGACCCCGGTCACGCGAGCGCCGTGATGGAGGAGCTGCATGAGTACGGCGTGCGCATCGCCATTGATGATTTCGGGACGGGGTACAGCAGCCTGTCCCTGCTTGCGAAGCTGCCCGTGACGCGCGTGAAGATCGACCGGAGCTTCATCGGCGGGCTCGCACCGGACGCGCCGCACCGCGAGCGGGCGGTGCTGGAAGGGATTATCGGCCTTGCGCACGGCCTGAACCTCGCGACGGTGCTGGAGGGCGTGGAGACGCAGGCGCAACTCGACGCGGCAGGCCTGATGGGGGCGGACCTGATTCAGGGGTACTTCACGGGGCGGCCCATGCCGATTCGTGACCTGCGCGCGCGGCTGGGCTTCCCGAACGACGAGTGAGGCGCCTACGGGCGAGCAGCCCGGCGGGTGTCCTTCCAGGTCGGCGGCCCCCTCAACGTCAGGAGGGGCAGCCCGGTGACTGCCCCTCTCCCCTGTAAGCGTTACCCGAGCAGCGGGTGCAGGTCGCGCTGCGCGACGAGCGCGAGCATGTGCAGCCCGCGCGAGGCGCTCACGTACAGCAGGCGGTTCTCGTACTCGGTGTCCGGGTCGTAGTTGTCCGCGTCCGCGCCGACCACGACGCACCCGTCGAATTCCAGGCCCTTGGCGAGGTTGACGGGCAGGATGACGACGCCGCCCCGGTAACGGGCCTGTTCGTTGGTGATGGGCTGCGAGTCCACGTCGTGCGCCTGCAGTTGCGGCACGAGGGCGTCGGCGTCGGCGGTGCGGCGCGTCACGAGGGCGATGTTGGTGTGCCCGGCGGCCTGCATGGCCTTCACGGCCTGCGCGGCGAGGTGCGGGACGCCGCCGCCCGTGAGGCGCAGCACTTCCGGGCCGTCGCGGTCCACGCCGACCACGGCGCCCGCGCGGTTGTACGTTGCGGCGACCTGCGCGGCGAGCGCGGTGATTTGCCGGGTGCTGCGGTACGTGCGCGTGAGGGTGAGTTGCGTGCCGCCGCCCAGCGCGGCCTGCACGTCCGCCCACTGGCTGGGGCCCTTGTAGCCGTGCAGGCCCTGGTTCAGGTCGCCGAGGGCGGTGAGGTGCCCGGGGCGGGTGGCGCGGCCCAGCAGGGTGTACAGGAGCGGGCTGTAATCCTGCGCTTCGTCGAGGACGAGGTGGTCGTACGGTTCGAGGGTGCGGCCGACGACTCGCCCGAGGCCGCCCATCAGGGCCTGCACGGCGAGCATCAGGGGAAGTTCGGTGACGTCGGCGTTTGCGCGGCGCGGTCGGGGTACGGCGGTGAGCGGGTCGCTGAGGAGCACGTCAATCATGCGGTCCTTGAGGATGCCGTCGGCGGCGGCGCGCAGGGCGGCCTCGTCGGTGAGCAGGCGCCGCGCTTCGCTGACGGGCAGGACGTTGCCGAAGACCCGCCCGAGGAGCCGCGTGAGGTCCTGCGCCACCTGGCGGAGCACGCCGGCTTCCTCGGCGTCGCTGGCGTTGGCGCGGGCGAGCACTTCCGCTTCGAGGGCGGCGCGGTACGCGTGCCGGTACCCTTCGAGCGGGTCGCGCGCGAGAACGTCTTCCAGCAGACCGCTGAGCGTGGCGTGGTCGAGCGTGAGGGTGAGGGGCGCGCGGCGGACCTCCACGTTCAGGCGCAGGTCCGCGCCGGCGAGGCCCGCGCGGAATTTGCCGTGCAGGTGCTGGCGGACGACCTGCAGCATGCGCAGGTCCCCGAGCAGTTTGGCTTTGCGCCACGCGGCGGCGCGGCGGGTGTTGTCGCGGTCAGTGAGGAGCAGCGTGAGGGTGCGGTCGGTGATTTCGAGCTTCTCGAGGCCCAGGAACCCCACCGCCCACGTTTCGGGCGTGGTGACCGTGACGCCTTCGAGTTGCAGGCCCGGCAGGACGCGCGCGGCGTAGCTGGCGAGGACGGCGTTCGGCATGAGGACCATGCACGCTTCGGGGCGGGCCATGTGCACGCCCCGGTCGGGGTGGCTCATCCAGGCGAGGCGGTGGAAGCCGATGGTGGTCTTCCCGGACCCGGCGGCGCCTTGAATGAGGGTGTGGGTGCCGGCGGGGGCGCGCATGGCGTCGTTCTGTTCCGGCTGGAGCGTTTCGACGACGTCGCGCATGCCGGTGGTGCTGCCTTCGGCGAGGCGGCGGAGCAGCACTTCCTCGCGTCCGCCGGTGTCGCCGCCGGCGTCCACGTCGTAGAGGTCCACGACGGCGCGCAGGGTCTTGTCGCGGACGTCAAGCTGGCGGCGGCGCAGGATGGTCCCTTCGGGGCCGCGTTTGGGCGTCCAGCGGAGCGCTTCGCTGTAAAAGAGGCTGCCCACGTCGGATTCCCAGGAGGTGACGCTGTGGGGGCCTTTCAGGTCGCGGAAGGCGTGCTTACCGATGTACAGGGTGTGGGTTTTGCCGCCGACGCGCACGCGCAGGCTCCCGAAGTACGGCGCGTGGACGTGGGGGCTGAGGACGGCGGCGTGCTCCTCGGCGACGTCGGCCATGGTGACGCTGGTTTCGAGGTCCGCGCCGACGTTGCGGTCGCGGTCTTCCCAGGCGTTGATGCGTTCGAGCATCGCCTGGATGGTGCCCTGCAGGTGAGCGGCCTCCTGGGGGTGGTCGGGGTGGGTGGGGTGAGGGGCGGTCGTCACGCCCCCTAAGGTAGTGCGTTCGTGCGGGGGGCGTTGTGAGCGTGACGACGCCGTGGGCTGCGTGGCGGGCTGATCAGCAGGCTGACCGTCTTGCTCACTGGCTGCTTTTTTCGCTGTCTGACAGGTTTTTTGGGTGGATGGCAGGTCAGCTGAGCAGGTGAGCAGAAAACTTTCTGATCTGTTTACTAGTAAATTTGTTTTCTGATTTTCTTGTTTCCCTACTGGTTTCTTTTATGACCTGTTACACTGCCAGCAAGATGAGTAACAAACGTTCTGGACCGCTGATCATCGGACTGGCCAGCCTGAAAGGTGGCGTGGGCAAGACCACCTCCGCCGTTCACATCGCCGCGCACCTCGCCGACCGCGGCCTGCAGGTCCTGCTCGCCGACGGTGACCGCATCCGCACCGCCAGCGCCTGGGGGCGCGGCGGGCGCCTCCCCTTCAAGGTCGGCAGCGCCGCCATGCTCGCCCGCGCCGGCGACTACGACGCGGTCGTCATCGACTCCCGCGGCGGCCCCGAAGACACCGAACTGCTCGACCTCGCCGAAAACAGCGACCAGCTGATTCTTCCCACCACCCCCGACCTCTCCGGCATGGACGGCATGATCCAGACCATCGAGGTGCTCGACCGGCATGGCATCCCCGCCGACCGGTACGCCGCCCTGCTCACCATGATCCGCCCGCGCAGCATGAAAGAAGCCCTCGCGCGCAAGGCCCTCACCGAAAACAACATCCCCGCCCTCAAGGCGGGCGTGCGTCAGAGTGAAGCGTTCCGCGACGCGAACAACGCCGCCACGCTCGTGCGCGACGTGCGCGGCAACGACCTCGCCGGGAAGTGCTGGCGCGACTACGGCGCCGTCACCACCGAACTGCTGCGCCGCATCGGGGTGGACGCGTGAGCGGCCTCAGCGCCGGCCTGCGCGCCCTGCGCGCGCAACGCGGTACCGAGGACGCCGAACAGGACGCGCCCGAGCCGACCCCCGCCACGCCGGCACCACGCGTCACCCGGCCAGCCGAACCGGCCGTGCCCGCCGCCCGCCCGGAAGCGCGCGAGACGTTCTCCACGAAACTCAAACCCAGCCTGCGCCTCGGCCTGAAACGCCACATGCTCGCGCTGGAAGAGGACCTCGGGCACCGCGTACGCCTCGAAGACGTCATGGAAGCCCTCATCGCCCGGTACCTGAGCGACGACACCTTCCGCGCCACCGTGGACGGCGACCTGCCCCGCTAACCCCGCACGGAACGGCCATACGGCCCGAGTCCTCCGTGCCTTCATGACGCGCAGGCCGATGCTGAAGCATCGGCCTGCGCGTCAGCGTCCACGCCGGGTCAGGCCGTGGGGGTCCCGTCCGCTGGCTCCGGGTTCAGTTCCAGCAGGTGGTACGGCGCGTCCGCCCGGTGCTGCCGCAGCAGCGGCAACGCCACATTGAAGACGGGCGTCCCGTTCGTCAGCTGGCCCTCAGGCGCGCCGTTGTGTGCGTGGCCGTGGAACACCGCCGCCACCGGGAAACGGGTCAGGGGCTCCTCCAGCCGGCTGGTGCCGAGAAACGGGAAGATCTCGGGCGGTTCGCCCTGCACCGTGGCCGCCACCGGCGCGTAATGCAGGACCGCCACGCGCTGCGGTGTGCGCAGCCGCGCGAGGGCCGCTTCGAGTTTCATGGCCTCGTCCAGCGCTTCTTTCACGAACGCCTTGATGGGCGCCTCGCCCCACGCACCGAGCGTGAACCGCCCGAACCCGCCCCCGAATCCCTTGGCCCCCGCGAACCCGACGCCGTGCACCTCGCACGCCTCCCCATCGAGAATGGTGACGCCCGCGTCGCTCAGGATGCCGCGCACGTCGTCGGGCGTGCCGTTCTCGAAATCGTGGTTGCCGAGCACCGCCACGACCGGCACGCGGACGCCCGCGAGTTCGCGCACGAGCACGTGCGCCTCGTCCGCCAGGCCGTAGTCCGTGAGGTCGCCGGGCAGCAGCAGCACGTCCGCCTCACGGGCCGCCTGCGTCAGCAGGGGCGCGAGCGTACCCTGCGACGTCTTCGTGCAGTGAATGTCACTCACAGCGGCAATACGAACGGTGCGCGTCATACGTCCTCCTGAGGGGGCGTCGGGTCCGGCTGGCCGATGGCGGCTGTCCATGTGGTGATGTCCTGCGGCTGCATGTACCCCTGCGTTTCGCGCGCGTCCGCGTACCCCCAGCGCTCCACGTCCGGCAGGTACTGCTCGCGGGACAGCAGGGTCCCCAGGCAGACCTTCCCGGGTGGGGGGTTGAGGTTGTCGTGCGACGTGAGGCGGCTCAGCATGCCCTGCATGAACTTCTCGGGGATGCGGTGCGACTCCCCCGGATACACGAAGCCGAACATCATCACATGCGCGAACAGCAGCTGCCAGTGCGGCCCGAACCGCTGCACGAGGCGCCCCCAGGCGATGTCCTCCGCTTTCGCGCGAATGAGGTGCGCGACGTCCGCCCCGTCGAACCGTTCGCGCTCGCACACGTACGCCTTGTGCCACAGCAGCTCCTCAACAGGCACGAGGTGCACGGGCACGCCGAACACCTCGTCGGCCGTGGCCCGCTCGAACCATTCGTCATCGACAGTGCCGACGCCGTTGGCGCTGCTGTAGATGATGTCCACGAAATCGTCGCCCTGGTGCGCTTTGCCCAGCCAGTGCGGGAAGGCGGTGTGCGTGCTGTACCCGGCGCGCCGCAACGCATCGAGGACACGGGGGGCGTCCTCGGGGCGGGTGAACAGGTCGAGGTCCTTGGTGTGCCGCTCAATGCCGGTGTACCGCGCGAGGGCGTACGCGCCGCCCAGCAGGTAGGGGAGGCCGGCCTCGTTCAGAACGGTCAGCGTCTGAATGTAGAAGTCGCGGGAACGCTCGTCGAGTACGTGGTGACCCGTGGTCATGACGGCCCGCCAGCGACGAGTGGGAAAGGGGTGGTCATGCGTTCAGGGTGGAGGGTGCGGGTGGCTGTCAGGTTTGACGCGAAGCAAGAGTTCTTCAGGGACGCCAGCACCGCCGCTTGACGCTCCCCTCATGCTGCAGAGTCGACAGGACGCAACCGGTGGGCCAGTCTCGGCAGGACGCAAGCCCGTTATGGAGCCGCGCGCACTTCAAACCATCGGGAGACACCGGGATTGGTCCTTGCAGTGGCGGCCCGGTAAGGCCGCGCAGCCCAACTTCCACGCGTTCTGAAAGGCGCACACTGGCTTCTTGCAGCTGCGGGACCGCCCTGCGCGCTCGGCGCCGTGGCTGTCGCTGTCTGCGCAGGTGCTTGCCGCAGCAGGGTGCCTCTCGGTGAAGCCCTCGTACGGAACCTTTCTCAGGTTGATCGGATCACGCCGCGTTTTTAGAGAGGTCGTAGCACACCGCCGCCCCCTTCTCTATAAAAAGGTGCTATTTAATATTTTATTCTTGATAATAAAACCCAGAGTTTTGGTTTTCAGGCTGAGCCCACCATCCTTAGTTTTGGTCATGTCCTCAATTCGGTTTTTCGTGTTTATCGTCGTTACCCTGGTGGTCTACATCTACATTCTCAGGTGGACCTTACGGGCCCGAGCCGTCACGCCTACAGCGGGCGTAACGGCCAGCCTGGCCTTCATCGTGGTCATCGTCGGTATGTACTTTGCCCGGTTCGGCGCCAACGCTGGCATGCCGTGGCCCATCTACTACGGCGTTCCAGCAGCGACCACCCTGCTGCTCCCGCCACTCGTCCTGCGCATGCGGTTCAGTGAATTCGCCCGCTACGTCGTGCTTGCGTTCGCATCATCGCCCGTCATTCACGCGGTGTTCTCGCTTTTCGTGGGCTGGCATGAGTACATGCCTTTCTGGAACATACCCTCGTTGTGGGGCGCGGGCGCGTAGGCACTTCAGGAGTGATGTTTCCGAAGCTTGCGCCCTAACCACGCACCGAGGCGGCCTTCTTAAACGTCGCTTGCTGTGGAGCACCTTCTGCGGCCCCGGTTGGTCAGAGTCAGGAGCGCAGTCCGCCGGGGGCGGTGTTTTATGGGCGGTCCGCGAAAGTTCTCATACTCGCTGAGGCGTCCCGGCGCATGACCTGCAAGGCTTAAAAAGCCGATCCCAGAATGCACTCGTAGGGCCTCCAACATCGTTCGTGAGAGTTTTTTTGACGTACACTAAAGAGACACATATTGTGCTCATCCGCAACACACAACCACCCCCCCATCCCCCCTGGAGTGCCCATGCGTTTACGTTCCGGTCCGCTTGCCCTGCTTACCCTCCCCCTGCTGCTCGCCGCCTGCACGGCACCCAGCACGCCCAGCGCCCCTACGGTCGACGCGCAGAACATCAAACTGCACCTCAGCCCCCTCGGCGGCCTCAGCACGCAGGGCATCCCCAGCGGCCTCACGCCCGCGCGCACGCACCTCAAAGTGATCGTGACGACCGCCGACGGTCACCTCGTCACGTTCAAGAACGGCGTGTACGCCCCTGCTGGCGACGGCGACACCTTCCTCACCCTCAACGCCGCGAACAACTTCAGCGTCGACGTCCTGCTGCCCGCCAAGGACTACCGCTTTGAAACCATCCTCAAAGACGGCACGGACGAATCCACGACCAGCAACACCCTGCTCGGCTACAACCTGAGCGACGCCACGGCCGTCAACGCGCAGCACAGCAACGTCCGCCTCACCGTGCACACCGTCCTCAACACGGACGACACGACGCTCGGCTTCGCGCTCCCGACCGACACGGTCTACACCAGCGACAAGCTGGACCTGCGCCTGCGCGCCAAGAGCCACGCCCTCGACAACGGCGACGGCGGCACCGACACCTTCAACGTTCCGCTCAACGACTACAGCGTCGGCGCGTACACCGCCACGAACGGCGTCGTCAACGCCGCGAAGTCCAGCAAACTGGGCACCGTCGTCACGGCCGTCGGCACCACCAGCGACCCGAGCGTGACCGTGACCGTCCCTGTAACCGCCTGGGTGCAGGATGAAGCCAACGCCGAGCACGCGACGCTCACGACGTTCAACGTCTCGTTCACGCACCCGGTGGTCCTCAACAGCATCAGCACGGACGTCACCGCGCCGACCGCGACGCTGACGGTCAACCAGGAACTCAGCCCTGTGACCGTCAGCGGCACCGCCGAGGATCAGGGGGGCCGCGTGGAGGCCGTGCGCCTGTTCGACGGCGTGGAACTGGTGGCCAGCACCGCGCAAGACGAGCAGGATGCCGGGGCCGCCCCCATCACCTTCGAAGACGGCAGCACCACCTGGCAGACCGCCTGGACGCCCGCTATGGGCGCGCACGAGCTGACCCTGATCGCCGAGGACAGCGCCGGCAACGAAACCCGCCAGACGCAGACGTTCGAGGTCAGCTTCCACGACCGCGAAGCGCCGGTCATCAACCAGGACAGCATCTACGCGTCCGGCGGCCTCCTGTCCTTCACGGTCACGGACAATGTGGGCGCCGTATCCGGCAGCGTCTTCCGCAACGGCGAACTGATCGGCACGGCGCAGACCTCTGACAATGACAACGACCCCACCAGCACGAACATGTTCGTGTTCTTCAACAACGAATCCGGCGTGCAGCCCGGCGACGTGCTGGTCATCTCGGCGTACGACGCAGCTCAGAACGTCAGCGAGCCCGTGACGTACGTGGTGCCTGGCGTCGAACCCGAGCCGCTCCCCTAAGCCCCGCGCCACCAGGTTCCGCACGAACGCAAGCGACCCCCGCGCTTGCGTTCGTGCTTCATGCACCCCAGGCTGGAAGGATGCCCCGCATGCCGCACCTCACCCCTGACCTTCTCGCTCGCCTCAGCCAGACCCGGCATGTTCCCGGCATGGCCGTCGCTGCGCAGGTTGGTCACGACACGCAGCACCTCTCGTACGGCGTCGCCGACCTCGAAACGGGCCGCGCCATGGACGCCGCCACGACGTTCCCTATCGGGTCCATCACCAAGACCATGACGGCCACGCTGGCCCTCCAGTTACGCGACGCCGGCCAGCTGGACCTGGACGCGCTCGTCGCCACCTTCCTGCCCGGGTTGCCGCTCGAAGACCCGGACACCGCGCGTACGCTGACGGTCCGGCACCTGCTCACGCACACCGCCGGGTTCGGGCCACCGCAGCGCCTGGCACCCAGCGGGGACATGACGCTCGCGACCGTCGTGTCCCGCCTTTCGACCATCACGCAGCGCAAACCGGTCGGGACGTACAGCTACAGCGACGTGGCCTACCTGCTGGTGGGCCGCATCATCGAGCTCATTACGGCCCGGCCGTTCGAGGAGGTGCTGCGCGAGCGGCTGCTGCGGCCGGTCGGCCTGGCGCACGCTCGATTCCTGCACGAGCCGCCCACGCCGGGCACGCACCCGGCGTGGGGGTACGTCCTGACGCCGGACCAGACGCTGGCGCGGTACAACGGGCCCACGTACGGGCCGTACGTCGCGCCCACAGGAGGCCTAAGGCTCACCGTCCAGGAAATCCTGACGTACCTACAGTTCGTGTTGCGTGGTAGCGTCACGGCGACGGGGGAAGCGCTGCTGTCGGCATCGTCCGCGCAGGAGCTGCTCACGCCCGTCTCGCCGCTGGAGCGCGGGCGGACGCGGACGCTCGCGTGGGAGGTGGAATCGAGCGGCGAGCAGCTGGTGTACAAGCAGCGCTGCAGCCTGATGGGCATCCACGGCGTGGCCTTCATCGTGCCGGAGCGGCAGCGGGCCGGGGTGGTGTTCAACAACGCCCTGCACGGCCTGCACGCCGAGGTGGAAGTGTCACGCGTGCTTCTGGAGTAGGGCTTCCCGCGTCTTCGGCAGGTCAAGAATTAAGGAAGAGGGCCACGTGCGTGGCCCTCTTCCTTGTTGTGAACGCCTGTGCAGTTACTGGACACTCACGCGGACGTTGTCAAGACCCCAGCTTTCGTCGCCGTAGTCCTGAATGCCATACCCGGCGAACGTCAGGTCCAGCGTGTTGCCGGTGTGGTCAAAGGTCCTGGTGATGCGGTAGACGGAATCACCGTAGCCGTCGTTGCCGAGGGTGTTGTTCTCGATGGTGCCAGTGCGGGCGGGGAAGCTGCCGGACGGCAGGCTGCCAGGGTACGCCTGCATGAAGCCGCTCACGTTGGCGAAGTTGGTGCTCAGGAGGATGGGGCCGCCTGCCACGCTGAGCGTCCAGCGTTCGTCGTTGAACTGCTGACCGTCCATGCTGTTGTTGATGTACAGGTCGAACGTGACCGTCACCTTGTGGTGCTCGGGCAGGCTGCCGACGCTGAGGGTCGTGCCGTCGCTGTAAGCGAAGGGGCCCAGGTAGATGCGGCCCGTGGGGGTCTGGTCGAGGGGTGCGGACGACCACTGGTTCGCCGTCCATGCCTCGAAGTCACCAGAGTAGACCGTGCTGAACGGCGTGGTGAGGGTCACGTTGCCAGCTGCGTCGGTGGCCCGCAGGGACAGGGTGTGCGGACCAGGCGCCGCCGACCACGGCATGGTCCAGTTCGGGGTGTTGTTGCCGTAGAGGTCCTTGAGGAAGGTCACGGCAGCCACGCTGCCGGATTGGTCGGCGGGGTCGCTGCTGCCGATCAGCACGCCCGCGTCGTACACGCGGACGTTCGAGAGGCCGTTCACGCTCTCCGCGGTCCCGGTGAGGGTGTTCGGCGCGTTCCAGCTGGCGCCGGGGGAGGCGATGGTGGCTGGCACCTTCGGCGACTGCAGTTCGATGGGGGCGCTGTAGTTCAGGCTGATGGGCTGCAGGGCGGCCGTGTCGGTGCCGGGCTGACGCACCCAGGCGCGCAGGGACGCCGTGACGTTCAGCTGCTGGGCGTTGAGGCCGCCGGCAACCTTGACGTTCACGCCGAGCAGGCTGGACGCGCCGAGGGTGCCCTGTGCCGGGTCGGCGATGGTGTACGGCGTCTGGCCGAGCGCAAGGTCCGTGGTGGGCACGGTGTACGCCACGCCATTCACGGCGCCCGTCCGGGCGAACACGCGGAGGTTCGCGGCGTCGTTGATGTACACCTTGTGCGCGGTCTCCACGAAGTCGAGGCGGCTCTGGTTCGGGTCGACGACCGCGTGGAACTTCAGCGGAACGGTGGTGTTCACCTTGTCGATCTGCTGGGTGTTCTCGCTCTCCGGGCCGTACGCGAGGAGCGTGTCGGTGCTCGCGCCGTTCTGGCCAAGGTCCTTGGTGACGTTCTCGAAGCTGTACGTGCCGGCCGGGAGCAGCAGCGCCGCGTCGAAGCCGTTCGCGGCGTTCAGGCGGACGGCGGCGTCGCCGTCACCGTCGGGCGCGTACACGCCGTTCTTGAACGTGACGACGGCGTTGTGGCGGTCACGCACTGTGATGGTCATCTGCGCGGCGGGCGGCGCGCCCGCCGCGTCCGTGGGGGCACCCTGCGGGCGCAGCGTCTGGGGCGCGAGTGTGCCCCGGAGGGCCTGCGCGTTGAGGTGCAGCTGGACAAGGCCGGCGCTGGTGGGCGTGGCGGTGGGGGTACCCTGCCCGCACGCTGCGAGAAGCAGCGGGAGGCTGAGCAGGCCGAGGTGAAGGGAAGGACGACGTGCGGTCATGGGGCTCCTTGGCGGACGCGTCGCAGTGGGCTGGACGGTCAGGGAAAGCAGGGCGCGTCAGGCCGCGCGGGCGGCCTGACAGGGCGGGTCAGCGCGTCACGGTGCCGTGGACGCGGCTGCTGTTGCCGTTCGCGTCCGTGGCGATGACGGTCACGTCGGTGGTGTCCGGGGTGGCGTTGGGCCACTCGACCGCCCACATCCCGTCCGTCGCGCTCACCTCGCCAAGGAGATCCACGCCGACGTACACCTGCACCTTCACGGGGCCGCTCGCATCGCTGGCGGTGCCGTGCAGCTGGTTGCCGTCGAGGGTGGGCGCGAGCGTGACGGTCGGCGCAATAAAGTCCAGGGTGATGCCGGGACGCGCGGTCAGCGGCACGTACGTCACGGTCGCCCCGGCGGTGTTGCCAGCGGTGACGTCCGTGACGGCCCCCTCGATGGTCGGCACGTACGTCCAGCCGCCGGCAGTGAAGGGCTGCGCCTGCACGCCGTACGTGCCGGGCGTCAGGTCATCGAAGGTGGTGGTGGCGGTCACGGCGCGGGTGGGCTGGCCGCTGGCAGTGACGCTGATCTGCCCGGCGGGGACCGGCACGGGGCTGTTCACGACGACGTTCAGTCGGCCCGTGATGGGGGCGTACGTCACGTCGCTGGCGGCGGTGGTGGCGCCCTGGATCTGCACTTGGCTGCTGGGAGCGCGGTACGTCAGGCCGTTGGTGCGCACGTCGGCGCCCGTGAGGGTGTACGTGCCGACAGGCAGGTCGGTGAGGACGCCGCTGCCGGTGAGGCTGCGGGGCGCGCCGCCGGGCAGCTGGGCGGTGACGGTGCCCGTGACGCCCTCGGGAAGTCCCAGCACGTGGACGCTGAGGTTGCCGTAACGGGGGTCGCGGGCGAAGCTGACGTTGGCGGTGCGCGTCCGGCCGCGCTCCACCGTGAAGGTCGACGGGTCGATGGTCGCGGGGTACGTGAAGTTCTGGTCGCGGACGGCGTCAGCGGTGAGGGTGTACGTTCCGGCGGCGAGGTCCGTGAGGGTCTGCGTGGCGAGGCCCGGCAGGTCCTTCTGGAAGCCGTTCGGGCCGCTGATGTGCAGCTGGGTGCTCTGCCCGTCGGGGACGCCCGCGACGTTCAGCGTGAGCTGGCCGACGAGCGGCAGGTCGTAGCGGACCTTGACGGTGGCGCGCTGCGCCTGCTCAGTGAACGTCGTGGTGGCGGGTGTCACGGCGGCGAGGTACGGCGCGCCGTCGGCGGTGACGGTCTGCGCGCGCACGGTGTACGTGCCGAGCGGCAGGTCATGGAACACCTTGCTGCTCGTGAGCACCACGGTGCCGCCAGGGCCCTGGACGGTCACGTTCGCGCCCGCCCCGGCGGGCAGGCCGGTGATGTCCACACTCAGTTCGGCTTTGGGGTCCACGCCGATGATGCTCACGCTGCCGCCGCCGTTGCCGCCGCACGCCGCGAGCAGGGCGGGCAGGAGGGCCGTCAGAAGGGTCGCGCGTTTCACTGGTGACCGCCGAGGGGCAGACGGTACGTGAGGCCGAGGGCAGCGTTGAAGCGCGGGCCGCCGTTCATGAACACCATCGCGGTGTCGAAGCGGGCGCCGAGCCCTTCGAGGCCGGGGCGGTTCAGGCGCGTCTGCACGCCGAGCAGCACGGTCGGGCGGATCTGCGTGCCGGTGGACGCGCTGATGGTGGTGGCGCCCACGCCGACGAACGGGCGGTACGCGCCGTACGACTCGGCAGGCTGAGCGATCAGCGTCGCGCCGAATGCGGGCACGAGCGACGCGCCCGCAGCGAACGTGACGTCCGCACGCGCCCACATCGTCAGGTCACCCGTGGTGAACAGGGGCGCGGTCGCGCTCAGGTCGAGGGGGACGAGGCCCGCGCGGGGAATGCCGACGCTGAAGCCGAGGTCGAGCGGGGCAGCGGAGGCCGCGCCGCACGCCAGCAGGGCAAGGAGGGAAAGGGTACGTTTCATGCAGGGTCTCCCGGGCGCTCAGTTGTACGCTTCGATGATGACGTTGCCGGTGCTTGTGCCGGTGACGTGCCAGAAGTACAGGCGGTTGGTGGCGTTCTGGGTGCCGTAGCTGATGGAGTGCCAGCCGTCGTCGTTCACGCTGGTGGGCAGGGCGATGTCCGCGTTGCGGTGCAGGGTGGCGTGGTACGTGCGCTGCGCGTACCCCCAGCCGTCACCCCAGTTGTTGTGCGAGTCGAACCAGAAGTTCGGGTTCATGGCGCGCAGGTCCAGCAGGTACCACGTGTCGGAGCCGCTGGTGACGTTGAAGTTCACCTGACCGTCGAAGCCGGGCGTCGGGCGCAGCACGGGCAGCAGGTTCGCGCTCGTGAGGGTCGCGGTGGTTTCCGCGCGGCGCTCGTTGCCGGACGGGTCAGCGGCGATGACGGTGTAATCGTGCTCACCGGCGGCGTCCGGCGCGTAGTCGAGCGTCCAGGAGGACCCGTCGAACAGCACGGGGAACACCTCGGTGTCTGCGGTGGCGTCGGCGTCGTCGGTGCTGCCGATCAGGCGGGCGCCGTCGTACACGCGGACGCTGGCGATGCTGGCGTTGTCACTGGCGGTGCCGCGCAGCTGCGTGGGGCGTCCGGCCTGGGCGTTCACGGCGTCCAGCGTGAGGGTGGGCGCCTCGAAGTCGGCCTGCATGGCCGTGGCACTGAACGGCAGCGTGAACGTCTTGGTGAACGTCATCTGCTCGGCGGTGTGCTCGCCGGTGGCGACCCAGGCGCGGACGGTGGCGCGCACGTTCAGGTTCTGAGCGTCGACGGTGCCGAGCGCGCGGGCGCGGGCGCCCAGTTTGCTGCTCACCAGCAGTTCCCCCAGCGTGGCGTCCGGGGTGCCCTGGTCGTTCACGACGTCGTACGAGACGGTGTAATCGCTCAGGGGGACGCTGTGATGCGCGTTGTTGGCGCTGGGGCTGCGCACGGCGAGGCGCAGGTCGAACTCGTCGCGCGTGAACGCGGCGCTGGCGGGCAGTTTGCTGCTGAACGTCGCGGCGTCCTCTTCCGCGAGGGTGTGCAGCGTGACGTTCACGGCCGGGGTGGCGGTGATGTCCTGCAGGGCCGTCTTGCCGTACGCGAGGAATTCCCCGCCGGTCGCGAGGCCGCTGCTCTCGAAGGTGTACGTGCCGCGCGGCAGCAGGACGCTGGTCTTGGGCGTTTCGCGCGTGAGCGTCAGGGTCTGCTGCGCGCCGCCGCTCTGGTACACGTTCTGACCGTTGAACAGCACGGGCTGGCCGCTGGCGTCGTACACGCGGACGTCGACGGTGTTGATGACCGGGGCGCCCTGGTCATCGAGGGGGAGGCCCTGCGTGCGGACCGCGCTGAGCGGCGCCGTGAGCGTGAAGCTCACGAGGTCGCTGCTCTGGGCGGGGGCCGCGGGGGTCTGGCTGCACGCGGCGAGGCTGAGGGTAAGGGCGGCGAGGCCGAGAGCGAAGTTTCGTTGACGGGTCATGAGGCTCCTTCAGTCGGGCGAGGGGGAGGGTTCGTGCGGACGCTGAGGAGCGCTTGAGCGTGAAAGGGCTGACCTTCACGCCCAAGCGCTCCTCGGGGCCTCAGACGCCGGGAATGTACGCGAGGACGTCCACGTTCCGCTGCGCGCGGCTCTCGTTACCGTGGGGGTCCGTGGCGATGACCGTCAGGTCGTGCGCGCCGTCACTGTCGGGCGTCCAGGTCATCGTCCACGCGGTGGACGTGGCGCCCGTACCGTCCTCGCCGAAGGTGATGGCGGCCACGTCATCCTCGGGGTTGGTGCTGCCGATCAGGGTGGTGCCGTCGTACACCTGCACGGCCGCGACGCGGCTCTCGGGGTCGTTGGCGGTGCCGCTGACCTGCAGGGGCAGGTTCTGCACCGCCACCGGCAGTTCGTCCAGCGTCACGTCGGGCACGCCGAGGTCGGCGCTGATGGTGTCGACCTTGAGGGGGAACGTGGCGGTGACCGTGCGCGTCTGGCGCGCGGCGTGTTCCGGACCGTCAGCAACCCAGGCCTGTACGGTGGCGGTCGCGTTGATGGCGGTCGCGTCGGTGCTGCCGATCACCTTGAGGCGCGTGCCGAGCGGGCTGGCGCCCAGCGTGGTGGTCAGCGGCGCGTCGTAGGTGACGTCATAGTCACTCAGGGGCACGTCGTACGCCACGTTGCCGCTCAGCGGGGTGGGCACGCGGAGGCGCAGGTCCAGCACGTCCGTGGTCGACGTGAACGACACCGGCATGCGGGGGCTGAGCGCCAGGTGGGCGGGGTCGAGCAGGGTGTGCACGCTCAGGTTGACGTTTGTGGTCAGGTCCGTGAGGCTCACGTCCGCGTTCGTGCCGTACGCGAGGAACGCGCCGGAGGTGCTGTTCTTGCCGATGTTCTCGAAGGTGTACGTGCCTTTGGGCAGGACGACCTTGAGGTTGGGGGAGGTGACGTCCAGCTGCAGGTACGCCTGGGGGCCGTCCGCCTGATAGACGTTCTGACCATCGAAGGTCACGGCGTGCCCGCTCGCGTCGTGGACGACCACCTTGAGGGTATTGACGGTGCCCGCGCCGCCCGGGAGGCCCTGCGTTTTGATCGGGCCGAACGGGGCGTTGAGGGTCAGGGTGACCAGTTCACCGGACGGTGCCGGTGCGGGCGTGGCCGCCGGGGTCTGCATGCACGCGCCGAGGGCGAGGGCCAGGGTGGCAAGGATCAGGGGGGAGGGTTGACGCATCGGGGCTCCTTCCCGCGTGTCGCGGGGTACTGGCTGTCTTCTGGGGGGGTGGAGACAGGTCTGATGACCGCGGTGGGCGCACCACTGGCTCGGTCCGTTCAAGGTGCCCGGATACTGAACAGACGTCGTTGCGTCGCAGGTTGAAACGAATAACGCTTAATCCTTCTCTTCACAATCGGCAAACGCCCTTACAGCCCTCTTACAGCTTCCTCATGTTCACGAAGCCCGCCTAACTCAGTGTTGCCGGTACAGGCTGGGTGCACCGGCAAAAACTGGACTTCCGGCAATGCGACTGGAGTAAGAGAGATGTAAGGAAGTCATGAAGGACCTAAAGTCTAGATTAAGTGATTCGACATGGGGGTGCAATGGCGTGCACCCCCATGGCACCGTCACCTGAAGCATTCCGGACACCCCATCATCGCGGGCGCCTACGAGCCCCAGCGCCTCAGGGCGAGAGTCAAACTCTGTGCAGTGGTCAGCGGTTGGGATAGTCCAGCACCATCCGTCCGCGTCCACCAGCAGGTCATGCTGCACGCCGCGACCGAGCGCCTCGTATGGGAGCGCCGCGCAGCCACCAGGTAGGTAGACCGCTGCTCATCCCGGCGAGGCTGCAGGTCCGGCCAGCGCCAGTACGCTACCAGCACGCGCGCGCACTCGCCCTCCGCAGGGCGGAGGCGCCGAATAGGCAACAGGTTCGTGAACGGCGTACCGCTCAGCTTTACGTCCAGGCAGCCGTCCAGGTCAGGCAGGGGGGCACCGTCATCCCCTGTCCAGCGGCCCCGCCCATCCGCGTGGTCCGTGGCCCGGACGGACGCGGCGCCGTGGACTTCGAGGTGCAGCGTCCGCACGCACCAATGCGGGCCGCACGTCACGTCGTACCGCACGGCGTGTGGATGCCCCAGCGCCTGTCCAATCGCGCTACCGACCGCCCGGACGCTGTCCTGCGTTTCATGCCGTGAAACGTGGTTCACGGCATGAAGCACCGACGAGGTCCACAGCACCGCTCTGGCCATACCTCCCCTGCGCATGGTCATGCTCACTCCTCGGTGAGCGTGGCTTTCAGGTCGAGCGCTCCGGCCCGGCGGGCGGAGCGTCCGGCAGGGCGCCACCAAACAGGCCCACGACTTCCAGGCGTACCAGCCAGCGGGCCACCTGCACGCGGTCCGGCTGCAACCCGGACCGCAGCCACCACAGCACGATCGAGAGGCCCATGCTCGCCAGGACCGGCGCGCACAACGTGGGCGGCACGAGCGCCGGCGTGCTGGTCAGCAGGTGCTGAGGGAGCAGCCGCTCCAGGAAGTCCTCCAGCCGCTGATGCAGCTCCAGGAAGAACGCCGGCATACCGTTCGCGCCCAGCATCAGGCGGTAGAAGTCGGCGTTCTCCTCCACGTGTGCCAGGAACACCAGCGTCAGTTCCGGCGGGTCTACGGCAGGGTCCAGCCACGCACGTGATCGCACCGGCCCGCGCAGGCGCGCATGCGCCGCCTCCAGCGCGGCACTCAGGTCGTTCAGGACGTCCTGAACGACGTCGTACTTGTCCTGGTGGTGGCGGTAGAAGGTCGTACGGTGCACGCCCGCGCGGGCCGTGAGGGCCTGCACGCTCACATTCGCGTACCCATGCTCGCGGACGAGTTCCACGAGGGCCCGCCGCAACGCGAGGCGCGTCCGGCGGGACCGGGCGTCCTGGGGCCGCGCCGACAGGGGAAAGTCAGCCATACCGCGACGCACCATAGCGTGCCACGCGACACCGGGCGGACGTGTGTCGTGAAAGTAAACTGCCCACGCTTCCAGCGGCCCGCGCGGACTTACGCTGCGTGGGTTCAGCCTGGGCGGCCGCCGGAGGGGAGGGCCACCCCGCCCGGGCAAAAGGAGCTTATGAGCATCGAACAGCAGATCGTGGGCCGAACGCTCGTCCTCACCGTGAACAACCCCCCCGTCAACGTCCTCTCACCGGGCGTGCCGGAAGGGCTCATGGCAGGCCTGGACGCGGCGCACGCCAACGAGCAGGTGCAGGCGGTCGTGATTGTCGGCGGTGGGCGGACCTTCATCGCGGGTGCGGACGTCAGGACGTTCAGCGGGGCGGAAGGGGACGCGCCGGATGTCCGCGGCCTGATGGCCGCCCTGGACGCGAGCGAGAAGCCGGTCATCGCCGCCATTCACGGAACGGCCCTGGGTGGCGGGCTGGAGGTCGCGCTCGCCTGCACGTACCGGGTGGCGGTGCCGGACGCGCAGCTCGGCCTGCCGGAAGTGAAGCTGGGGCTGCTGCCGGGCGCGGGCGGAACGCAGCGCCTCCCGCGGCTGATCGGCGTGGAGGCCGCCCTGTCACTGATGACGACGGGGGACAGCGTGAGCGGCGCGCAGGCGCACGCGATGGGCCTCGTGGACGAGGTCATCACGGGGGACCTGTTGACCGGCGCGCAGGCGTTCGCGGAGCGCGTGGCCGCGGCGTGGCCCCTGCCGCGCGTGAGCGAACGCCCGGTGAACGCGGCCACCGTGGATTTCGCGGCGGTCCGTGCGGCCCTGCAGCAGCGCGCGCGCGGGCTGGCGTCCCCGTTCCTGATCGTGGACCTCGTGGAGGCGAGCACGCGCGTGCCGTTCGAGGAGGGCCTGCGCCTGGAAGCGGACGCGTTCATGCGCGCGTTGCAGACGCCGCAGTCACGCGGGTTGCGGCACGCGTTCTTCGCGGAGCGCGAAGCGGCGAAGATCAACGGCCTCCCGAAGGGCACCCCCACGCGTGACGTGCGGTCCGTGGCGGTGATCGGCGCGGGCACCATGGGGGGCGGCATCGCGATGAACTTCGCGAACGCGGGCGTGCCCGTGACGCTCGTGGAGACGCAGCGAGAAGCGCTGGACCGCGGCCTGGCCGTGATCCGCCGGAATTACGAGCAGTCCGCGCGCAAGGGGCGGCTGACGCCCCAGCAGGTGGAGGAGCGCATGGGCCTGCTGAGGCCCACCCTGGACATGGCCGACATCGCGGACGCGGACCTCGTGATCGAGGCGGTGTTCGAGAACATGGACGTGAAGAAGGCCGTGTTCGCGCAGCTCGACGCGCACGCGAAACCCACGGCGATGCTCGCGACGAACACGTCCACGCTCGACGTGGATGCGCTCGCGGCGGGCACCCGCGATCCGTCGCGGGTGCTGGGCATGCACTTCTTCAGCCCGGCGAACGTCATGAAACTGCTGGAGGTCGTGCGCGGCGAGCGGACCGCGCCGGACGTCCTGGCGACGGTCATGCGTGTGGCGCGCACCATCCGCAAGGTCGGCGTGGTCGTCGGCGTGTGCGATGGGTTCGTCGGGAACCGCATGATCAACGCGTACGGCCGCGAAGCGCACCAGCTGCTCGTGGAGGGCGCGTCCCCGCGCGACGTGGACGACGCCATGCACGCGTTCGGGTTGCCCATGGGGCCGTTCGAGATGAGTGACATGGCGGGCCTGGACATCGGGTACGCGATCCGGCAGCGGCACGCGCACGAGGCGGGGTTGGACCGCAGCGACACGGTCCTCGACCGCCTGGTGGACCTGGGCCGCAAGGGGCAGAAGACCGGCGCGGGCGTGTACCGCTATGCGGACGGCCGGACGCCCGAACCGGACGCCGTCACGGACGACGTGCTCACGCAGTACCGCGCGGAGCAGGGCGTGACCCCGCGCGACGTGCCGCGCGAGGAGATCACCAAACGCCTCGTGTACCAGCTGGTCAACGAGGGCGCGCGCATCCTGGAGGAGGGCGTCGCGCAGCGCGCGAGCGACATTGACGTCATCTACCTGTACGGGTACGGCTTCCCGGCGTACCGGGGTGGCCCGATGCGGTACGCGGACGAGGTCGGCCTGGCGCGCGTGCTCGCGGACATCCGCGCGCTCCACGCGCAACACGGGAGCACCTGGGCGCCCGCGCCGCTGCTGGAACGCCTCGCGCGCGACGGGCAGACGTTCACGGGGAACGCATGAACAAGGTGTACGACACGGCCGAGGCGGCCCTGCAGGACGTCGTCCGCGACGGCGTGTCCCTGGCGGTGGGCGGATTCGCGTCGGCGGGCGTGCCGACGCTGCTGCTGGGCGCCCTGCGCGCCCTGAACGTGCGGGCGTTGTCCCTGATCTGCTGCTCCACGCAGCGCAGCGAGGACTTCGGCGTGAACCTGCTGCTCACGAACCGGCAGGTTACGAAGCTCACGACCAGTTACCTCGGCCCGAACGACGTCGTGAAGGGCCTGTACGTGAACAAGGAACTGCAGGTGGAACTCGTGCCGCAAGGCACCCTCGCGGAGCGCCTGCGCGCAGGGGGCGCGGGCATCCCGGCGTTCTTCACGCCGGTCGGCGCGGGCACGGTCGTGCAGAACGGCAAGGAAACCCGCGAGATTGCCGGGCACCCCTGCATTCTGGAGGAGGCGCTCGTGCCGGACGTCGGCTTCGTGAAGGCGTGGCGTGCGGACCGCTCCGGGAACCTCGTGTACCGCCGCACCGCGCAGAACTTCAACCCGCAGGTTGCCGCGGCCGCGCGCGTGACCATCGCGGAGGTCGAGGAGATCGTGGACGTCGGACAGATCGACCCGGACCACGTGCACACACCCGGCGTGTACGTGCAGCGCGTCGTGCTGAACCCTCACCCGGACCGGACCATCCGCAACCTGAAGCTCCGGGAGGACCGCTGATGCCCTGGACACGCAGCGAAATGGCCGCGCGCGCCGCGCAGGAACTCCGTGACGGCACGTACGTGAACCTCGGCATCGGCTTGCCGACGCTCGTCGCGAACCACGTCCCGGACGGCGTGAACGTGTTCTTCGAGAGTGAGAACGGTCTGCTCGGCCTGGGCCCGTACCCCACCGAGGCGGAGGTGGACGCGGATCTGCTGAACGCCGGCGGGGAAACGGCGACGTTCGTGCCCGGCGCGAGTTGCTTCAGCAGCGCTGACGGGTTCGGGATGATCCGCGGCGGGCACATTGACCTCGCCATCCTGGGCGGCCTGCAGGTGAGCGAGACGGGCGACCTGGCGAACTGGATGGTGCCGGGGCAGTTCGTGAGCGGCATGGGCGGCGCCATGGACCTCGTGATCGGCGCGAAACGCGTGATCGTGCTGATGGAGCACGTGAACAAACGCGGTGAACCGAAGGTCGTGCGGGCAACGCCGTTGCCGCTCACGGGGCAGCGCGTCGTGAGCCGCATCATCACGGACCTGGGCGTGCTGGACGTGACGCCCGCCGGGCTGGAACTGGTGGAACTGGCGCCCGGCGTGACGCTGGAGGCCCTGCAGGGCCACACGGCCGCAGCCATTCGCGTGCCGGAAAGGAGCGGGCCCCTGACCCCGGGCGCGCCCTGAGCAGGCGCGGCAATGCCTGGGCGCGTCCACTGGACCAAATGGAGCAGTGGACGCGCCTTCAGGGCACCCCGCGCGGGCGGCTTCCCGGTGGACACAGCGCCTGAAGTGCAGGCGCTGTGTTGAGGGCGATGCCTGAAGCTTGAAGACCAACCGCCGGGCGGGTTGAAGTGCCCACAGCGTATCGAGTGGGGTTCAGGGCCCAGTGGGTCCTCAGGCGGTCATTTCACCTTGACGAGCCAGCCGTCGGGGGCGGGGCGGTCACCGAACTGAATGCCGATGAGTTCGTCGTACAGAGCGCGCGTGACCGGGCCGACGTCCGTTTCGCTGTAGAAGACGTGGTAGTGGTCACCGTGCTGAATGCCGCCGATGGGCGTGATGACGGCGGCGGTGCCGCACGCGCCCGCTTCGCTGTACTGGTCGAGCTGGTCAATGTACACGTCGCCTTCCTCGACGTCCAGGCCGAGGCGGTCGCGGGCAATGTCGAGCAGGGAGTACTTGGTGATGCTTTCGAGGATGGACGGGGATTTGGGCGTCACGAAGCGGCGGCCGTCGCGGGTGATGGCGAAGAAGTTCGCGGCGCCGACCTCCTCGATCTTGGTGTGCGTGGCCGGGTCGAGGTAGATGCAGTCCGCGAAGTGCCGCGCCTTGGCTTCGTGGTTGGCGAGGAGGCTGGCGGCGTAGTTCCCGCCGACCTTGGCGGCGCCGGTGCCGTTGGGGGCAGCGCGGTCGTAGCTGGACACCATGAAGTTCGTGGGGGTGAGGCCGCCCTTGAAGTACGCGCCGACCGGGATGCAGAACACGCCGAAGATGAATTCGGAGGCGCTGCGCACGCCGATGTTGTCGCCGACGCCGATGACGTAGGGGCGCAGGTACAGCGCGCCGCCCGTGCCGTAGGGGGGCACGAAGCGTTCGTTGGCGAGGACGACCTGACGGCACGCCTCGATGAACTTGTCGGTGGGGACGGCGGGCATCAGGAGGCGCGCGCAGGAGCGCTGCATGCGCGCGGCGTTCTGGTCGGGGCGGAAGAGGCTGATGGAGCCGTCCTGCGCGCGGTACGCCTTGAGGCCTTCGAAGCACTGCTGGCCGTAGTGCAGGGCGGTGCTGCCTTCGCTGATGTGCAGCTGGTTGTCTTCGGTGAGGGTGCCGTCGTCCCATGCGCCGTCCCGCCAGTGCGAGAGGTAGCGCAGGTCCGTTTTGATGTAGTTGAAGCCGAGGTTCTGCCAGTCGAGCGGTTGTGCGTCCACGGTCCTATTGTGTCTGACGGCGGACACGCTGGGGGGAGTGGGCATCCGGCGGGTTGTCTACACACTCTGTTGACAAGAATTATCAACAAACTTACGGTGGGTGGGCTTTCAGGAGGAACCCCATGCATCTCGCCCGCTTCCCACGGCGCGTCTACACCCCCCACGCCACCCCCATCGAGAAACTCACGCACCTCAGCGCCCATCTCGGCGGCCCTGACCTTTACATCAAACGCGACGACCTCACCGGCCTCACCGGCGGCGGCAACAAAACCCGCAAACTCGAATTCCTCGTAGCCGACGCTCTCGCGCAGGGCGCCGACACGCTCATCACCGTCGGCGCCGTTCAGAGCAACCACTGCCGCCTCACCCTCGCCGCCGCCGTCAAGGAAGGCCTCAAGTGCCGTCTGGTGCTGGAGCAGCGCGTGCCCGGCAGCTACCGCGAGGACGCCAGCGGCAACAACTTCCTGTTTCAGCTGCTCGGCGTGGAAAGCGTCACCGTCGTCGACGGCGGCAGCGACCTGAACGCCGCCATGCAGGCCATCCAGGACGACCTCGCCCGCGAGGGCCGCAAGGGCTACATCATCCCGGGCGGCGGCAGCAACGCCCTCGGCGCGCTCGGGTACGTCGCCTGCGCCGAGGAACTCCTCGCGCAGACGTACGCGCAGGGCCTCCCGCTCGACCACATCGTGTGCGCGAGCGGCAGCGCCGGCACGCACGCCGGGCTGCTCGTCGGCCTGCACGGCAACAACGCCCAGATTCCCCTCACCGGCATCAACGTCCGCCGCGTCCGTGACGTGCAGGAAGGCAACGTGCACGCGCTCGCGCAGCAGACCGCCGACCTGCTCGGCCTCGGCGCTGTTCCCCGCGGCGCCGTCACCGCCCTCGACGAGTGGGTGGGGGAGGGGTACTCCATCCCCACGCCCGGCATGGTCGAGGCCGTGCAGCTGCTCGCACGACTCGACGGCATCCTCCTTGACCCGGTGTACACCGGCAAGGCCATGGCTGGCCTGATCGACCTCGTGCGCCGCGGGCACTTCGGGCGTGGGCAGAAGGTGCTGTTCGTCCACACCGGCGGCGCGCCCGCGCTGTACGCGTACGAGGACGTGCTGCGCGCATGACCCGCACCGTCGGCGTGCTCGGCGGCCTCGGCCCGGACGCCACGCTGGACTTCTTCGCGAAGGTCCTGCGCGCCAGCCGCGCCGAGCGGGAGCAGGACCACCTGCGCCTCCTCATCGACAACAACCCGCAGGTGCCGGACCGCAACGCCGCCCTCACGGGCCGCGGGGCGTCGCCCGGCCCGGCGCTCGCGGGTATGGCGCGCGGCCTGGAAGCCGCCGGCGCGGACTTCCTCGTGATGGTCTGCAACACCGCCCACGCGTACCAGGCGGACATCGAGGCGGCCGTGCGGGTGCCGTTCGTGAGCCTGATCGACGAGACGGTCCACGCGACCCTCCGCGCCGTGCCGGGCGCGCGCGCCGTCGGGCTGCTCGCCACCACCACCTGCCTCGACGCGGGACTGTACCAGCGTGCATTCGCGCCGCACGGCGTGCGCATGATCGAACCGGACGCCGCGGGCCGCGCGCGCTTCATGGAGGTGCTGTACCGCATCAAGGCCGGGGACACCGGCGCGGCCGTGCGGGCGGACATGCGCGCCCTCGGCCTCGCGCTCGCGGACGCCGGCGCGGACGCCCTTGTCGCCGGCTGCACGGAAGTGCCGCTCGTGCTGGGCGCCGCGGACGTCCCCGTGCCCCTGATCAGCTCCACGGACGTGCTGGTGGAACGCACCGTCCAGTACGCCCGGGGCCTCGCGCCTCTGCCCACGCGGTCCACCGAGGTTCCCTCATGATCACTGAACGCCCCGAACTGCTGGCCGCCATTGACCGCCTCAACGCGGCGGGCGTTCCGGCCGCCATCACCTTCAACACACACATCACCGCGCTCGCCATCGCACGCAGCCTCGGGCGGCACGGCGTGCCCGTGCTCGGCCTGGACCGCGAGGGCGGCGGCCTCGGCCAGCGCAGCCGTTACCTCAGCGCGCTCGCGCTCTGCCCGGACGTCGCGGACAGCGGGCGCGCGTTCGTGGACTTCCTGCTGGACCTCGGGCCGCACTTCGCGCACAAGCCGGTGCTGTTCCCCACCAACGACGACTGGGTGTTCGCCACCGCCCGCCACAAGCAGGAACTGGAGCGGCATTACCACGTGCCGTTCAGTGGGCAGGACGTCATCGACACCGCCCTGAACAAGACCGCGCTGTACCGCGCCGCCGACGCGCTCGGCATTCCCATTCCGCAAAGCTGGTTCCTGGACGGCGCGCCCCTGGAGGCCCTCGCCGCCGGGCCGCACCCGACCGTGCAGGCGGTCGCGGCGCAGGTGCCGTACCCGGTCATCCTGAAGCCTGACGAGTCCCGCGCGTTCTACGAGGCGTACCGCGCGAAGGTGTTCGTCGTGAACACCCCCGAGGAGTTCGCCGCACGCGTGCAGGACGCCGCCGCCCTCGGGTTGCGGCTGGTCGCGCAGCGCATCGTGCACACGAAACCCGGCGGGTTCTACAGCGTGTGCAGTTACCTCGACGCGGGCAGCCAGCCGCGCGGAGTGTTCGTGGGCCGCAAGCTGGAGCAGTACCCGCCAGACTTCGGCACGTCCTGCCTCGCGGACGCGCGGTACGTGCCGGACATCGCGGAGCGCGGCGTGCGCGTCCTGCAGGCACTGGGGTTCCACGGCATCAGCGAGATCGAGTTCGTGCAGGACCCCGACACGGGCGAGCACCTGCTCCTCGACGTGAACACCCGCAGCTGGAAGTGGATCGGGCTGCCCATTGCGAGCGGCATCGACCTGCCGCTGCTCGCGTACCGCGACGCCATCGGCGAGACGTTCGACGCGCCCGCGCAGCGTGACGGCGTGCGCTGGACGTTCCTGCGCGACTACGTGAAGCTCGTGCGCGAACGCGCGGGCGTCATCCCCGAGGAGCACGTCCGCAAGGACGAGTGGCTGGGCCTGATCCGCGGGGAACGCCCCGCCGACGGCACGCTCGTGGACGGCATCCTCGACCCGGACGACCCCGAGCCCTTCTACGAGGTCCTGAAAGGCGAACTGTTCGGCTTCGTCTACACCTGCGCCTGCTGAACACCCCGCCCCGCGCCCCCAAGGAGACACGAATGCGTTTTGGTTACTGGATGCCTATTTTCGGCGGGTGGCTCCGCAACGTCGAGCAGGAAGGCATGAGCACCGACTGGGCGTACGTCCGCGACGTCGCCGTGCAGTCCGAGCAGGTCGGGTTCGACCTGAGCCTCATCGCGGAACTCAACCTGAACGACATCAAGGGCCCGCAGGCGCCCAGCCTGGACGCCTGGACGCTCGCGCCCGCCGTCGCGGCGGTCACGGAGCGGCTGGAGCTGATGCTCGCGGTCCGCCCGAACTACCACGCGCCCGCCCTCACCGCGAAAGCCATCAGCACGCTGGACGTCATCGCGCCCGGCCGCATCAGCCTGAACGTCGTCAGCAGCTGGTGGGCGGACGAAGCCCGGCAGTACGGCATGCCCTTCGACCAGCACGACGACCGCTACGCCCGCACCGAGGAGTGGCTGGGCGTCGTGCGGCGCCTGCTGACGGAGCCCGTCGTGGACCACGCGGGCGCGCTGTACCAGCTGTACGGCACGCACCTCGAACCCAAACCCGCGCGCCCCACGACCGTGTACATGGGCGGCGAGTCCCCACGCGCGAAGGAACTCATCAGCGCGCAGTCCGATGCGTACGTCATGCACGGCGACGCGCCCGACGTGATCGCCGCGAAGATCGCGGACATGCGCGCCCGTCGCGAGGCGGCGGGCGCGCCGCCCCTGCAGTTCGGCATGGCCGCGTACGTCATCTGCCGCGACACCGAGGAGGAGGCGCAGGCGGAGCGGGCGCGCATCACGGACGTGCAGCAGAGCCCGCAGGCGTACGCGTCGTACCAGGACTTCCTGCGTGGCAGCCAGCTGGAAAGCCAGGTGAGCCTGGAGGAGTACAGCGTCAGCAACCGGGGCCTGCGCCCGCGCCTGATCGGAACGCCCGCGCAGATCGCCGCGCGCATCCGCGAGTACGAGGCGGCGGGCCTGGACCTGCTGCTGCTGCAGTTCAGTCCGCAGCGCGAGGAAATGGCGCGGTTCGGGCGGGACGTCATTCAGGCGCACTTCCGCGCTCAGGCTGCCGTTCCGTCCTGACCTCCAACCGGTGAGGCGGGCGCCGCGTTGCAGACGCGGCGCCCTTCGGGTTCAGGGTTTCGCTGACCCTCGGTGCGTGACGGGCGCGCGAGCGGCGCGGCCTGCCAGCAGCCCGAGCAGCGCCATAAGGACTGCTGCGCCCAGCGCTCCGGCGACCACGAGGTTCCGCACGAACGTCACGGTCTTGACCTGCAGGGGGTACTGCCCGTGCGTCTGCAGGTACGTGGCGTCCACGTAGCGGGCGCCGTCGTCGGTGCGGCCATCCATGAACGCGCCGGCGTCGCGGATGATCAGCGTCTGCGGCGACCCGATGGGCGTGCCGGGCGCGCTGCTGCCGAACAGGGCGTTCACGCTCGCGTCCGCCGGCTCGACGAGCTGCACGCGGTGCGCGTCGCGGCTCACAATAGCTGCAGCACCGAACGCGAGCGCGGCGACGAACAGCGCGAGCACCGCGAGGACGTTGAAGGTCCGCTGGAAGCGAGCGAGGATCATGGCGTGCGCGCTCCGCTCAGTTGCTCGCGATGAACTTCAGCGCGACCTGCAACGTGTTGTTCACGCGGCCACCGTCGATGCTGGCGTTCTTCACGCCGAAGTCGCTGAGTTTCACGGGGAAGGCCGTGGTGATGGCGAGCGCGTCGCCTTTGAGGCCGGCGGCTTTCGTGGCGGCGTTCGCGGGGGTGAGCTTCACGGTCGCGCGGGTCGTAACGGGCCGCGTCACGCCGTTGAGCGTGAGGTTGCCGCGCACCTCGTACGCGTCGCCGCTGACGTGCTTCACGCTGGTCGTCTGGAAGCGCAGGGTCGGCACCTTGTCGAAGTTCAGCCAGCCAGCGCTGCGCATGTGCTCGTCGCGCAGGGCCATGCCGGTGCGGATGCTCGCGCCGTTCACGATGATGGTGCCGCGACCCGTGCGCGTGGCCGGGTCGAAGGTGACGGTGCCGGTCACGTTGCTGGTACGGCCCGTGAAGTTCTCGACGCTCGTTTCGCTCTCCACGGTCATGAGCGTCAGGTCCTCCTTGCCGCCGACGACCGTGAACGTGGACGGCGCGGCGCTGGCAGAAGAGAGAATCAGCAGGGACAGGGGCAGCAGGAATGTACGCATCGGGGCTCCTTGAAAGGGATCGAGAGTTCAGCGGTCACGTGGACCTGCGGTCAAGGTAGGCAGTGGACCTGTGCGCCCGCTGTGCCCGGGCGCGCCCGGCGCACAGGTGACGCACAGCCGCGCGTGGTATCCAGGGCTCGTGACGACCAGCAGCGGCCCGAGGATTCTGATTGTCGAGGACGATCCCGGCATTCGCGAGTACCTGTCGCTGGGCCTGCGGTACGAGGGGTTCGACGTGCGCTCCGCCGCCACGGGCGGCGAGGGCCTCACACAGTACGCGGAGCACGGCGCGGACCTCGTGGTGCTGGACGTGATGCTGCCCGGCCCGGACGGGTTCGCGTTCCTGCGGGACCTGCGCGCGCGCGACGCCGTGCCTGTCGTGATGCTCACCGCGCGCGACAGCGTCGACGACCGCATCCTCGGGCTGGAGAGCGGCGCGGACGACTACCTCACGAAACCGTTCGCGTTCGGTGAGCTGGTGGCGCGCATCCGCACGGTGCTGCGCCGCGCGCGCCCTGACACGCTCGGCATCGTCCGGTACGCGGACCTGGAACTGAATGAGACGAGCCGCGAGGCGCGCCGCGGCGGGCAGCGGCTCGACATGCGCCCCACCACCTTCGACCTGCTGGTGTTCCTCGCGCGCCACCCGGAGCGCGTCCTGCCGAAAAGCGTCATTCTGGACGCCGTGTGGGGCCCGCAATTTCTCGGCAGTGACAACGTCGTGGAGCTCTACGTCGGGTACGCGCGCCGCGCACTCGGCACGCCGCCCCTGCTGCACACGCTGCGCGGCGCGGGGTACATGCTCAAGGAGCAGCGGTGAGCGCCCGCCTCGCGCGGCTGCCGCTGGAAACGCGCCTGTTCGTGGCGCTGCTGGTGGCCATCCTGATCATCACGCTGCCGCTGTACAGCCTCGTGCTGGTGCAGGCGCGGAACTACACCGAGGCGCAGCTGCGCACGTCCCTCACGCAGCACCTCGCGCTCGCAGCGCGCTCGCCCGGGTACGCGCGGCACCGCCTCGCCGACGCCGCCGACGCGACGCGCAGCTGGGGCGTGCTGGTGGACCGCGGCGGGCAGGCGTGGTTCACGGACGGCGTGCCGCACGCCCCGCCTCCCGCGTCGGCGCTCGCGCGCGCGCGGCAGGGTCTGCCCGCCGAGTACCGCGCCGGGCAGACCCTGGTGCAGCTGCGCGCCGTGCCCGGCGGCGTGATCGGCCTGGCCGGCGACCTGGAAAGCATCACGACGTTCATCCTGCGGCTGTGCCGCATCAACCTGTCCATCGCGGCGGCGCTGGTGCTGGTTGCCTCCCTGACCGGCGGCGTGCTGCTGCGCCTGGGGTTGCAGCCGCTGCGGGGCATCACGCGGCAGGCGCGGCGCCTGTCGGCGGCGCACCTGAGTGAGCGCCTGCCCGTGCCCGCCACGCACGACGAGGTGCGCGCCCTCGCGGAGAGCCTGAACGGCATGCTGGACCGCCTCGACGGGTCGTTCGCGGCCCTGCGCGCCGAGGAGTCACGCACGCGCGCGTTCGCGGCGGACGCGTCCCACGAGCTGCGCACCCCCCTGGCGGCGTTGAACGGGTACCTGGAGGTGCTCGCGCGCGCGCCAGAGGACACGCAGGTGCGCCTGGAGCTGTTGATGGCGGCGCGCCGCGAGTCGGAGCGCGCCGGGCGGCTCGTGGAGGATCTGCTGACGCTCACGCGCCTCGACTCGGGCGAGGCGCTGCGGCCTGAACCGCTGGAGGTGCGCGCGTGGCTGACGGCGTTCGCGGACCGTGTGCGCCCGGTGCTGCCGCAGCATGACCTGCGGGTGAGCGTGCGCGGCCTGCAGCAGGTGTGGGCGCACGCGGACGCGCTGCGGCTGGAGCAGGCCCTCTGGAACCTGCTGCGCAACGCCGCGCGGCACGCCCCGCCCGGCACGGTCATTCACGTGCACGCGGCGCAGGAACTGGACGCCGTGGCGTTCACGGTGGAGGACGAGGGGCCGGGCTTCACGGTGGAAGGCCTGCAGCGCGGCTTCGAGCGGTTCTACCGCGCGCACCGCGATGCGCACGGCGCGGGGTTGGGCCTCGCCATCGTGCGCAGCATCGCGGAAGCGCACGGCGGGCTCGCCAGGCTCGGCAACCGCGCGTCCGGCGGGGCGTTCGTGCGCTTCACGGCAGCGGCGTACCCGAGGGCGCTGCGCTGAGCACGACCCACCCAAACAGATTTTACCGGGGTGTTATCGACAGCAGTACGGTCACGCGCGTAGTCTGCAGGCATGGACGACCGCACCTACACCGCCTTCAGCGGCCCGAACCTGCTCATCACCGCGCCGCTCCCCGATCTGCTGCGTACCCTCAAAACCCACCACGACCAGCACGGCGCCCCCACCCTGATCTTCGACGACCACACCGGCCAGCAGGTCGACTTCGACCTGCGCGGCACCCTTGACGACGTCCTCCAACGCCACTTGCCCCCACCCGCCAAAAAAGGCCCGGGCCGCCCAAAACTCGGCGTCACCTCCCGCGAAGTCACCCTGCTCCCCCGACACTGGGCGTGGCTCGACGAGCAACGCGGCGGCGCGTCCGCCACCCTGCGCCGCCTGATCGACGACGCCCGCAAACTCCAGCCCGACCCGCAGGGCGCCGCGCGCGCCGCTGAAGCCGCCGGACGCTTCATGACCGCCCTCGCCGGCGACCTCCCACACTACGAGGAAGCTTCACGCGCCCTCTACGCCGGGCAGGGCGACCGCCTCGACGCGCTCACCGCCGACTGGCCCGCTGACATCCGCGCGCACACCCTGCGCCTCGCCGCGCCCGCCCTGCACCGACCCGAAACGCCTGCCGCGCCCGAAAACGCCGAACCGCTCAGCTGAGCAGAGCGTCCACGACCGCGCGCGTCGCCTGCGCCGTCCCCAGCGCACTCCGTCCATCCGGCACGGGCACCTGCAGTTGCAGGCACACCGCGCGCAACGCCGGGCGGGGCTCATCCGGGTACGCGCGCTCCAGCAGATCCTGCACGCCCGTCACCGTTCCCTGAATCGGCTCCGCCCCGCCCGCCGCCAGCGCCGCATTCAGCGCCTGCAACGCGAACGCCGCCGCCCACGCCCGCACCGTGAACCCCCGCAACTCCGCCAGCAGCGCCTCACGCCACTCCGCCAGCGGCGCCTCCCCGAGCAGCCCCGAACGGTCCAACCCATGCACGCGCGCAGCGCCCACCTCGACCTCCACGCTCGGGAACGCGCGGCGCACGAACGCCGACCCGTCCTCACGCAACACCGCCACCTCAATCGCCTCCCCAGGGAGGCCCGTCGTCAACACCGCCAGCACCCGGTACGGCTGCCCAGGCGTCAGGCCATACGCGCGCAGCGCCTCACGGTAGGCGTCCAGTCGAGCAGGGGGAAGAGTCATGCGGGCTCCTTTCCGCGTGGCGCACGCCACAGCACCGCTCCAGCATGGCCCACGCCGCCAGCCCCTGTCGTGCAACGAACCTTCACGCACGCGAAAGCGCCCCGCCGCCGGGACCAACGTACACTACGGGTCGTGCAGGAACGAACAGGGACCAGGACGCGATGATGCGCTACGTACGAGAATTCCTGCAGCTGGCGCCGGCACAGCGTGACCACCTGCCCGCCGGCCGCATCGCCCTGGGCGTCGCGCTGCCGCTGCTGCTCCTGCTGTCCCTGAACCGCCTCGACCTCACCATCTACGCCTCGTTTGCGGCGTTCACCGGCATCTACGCGCGGCACGAACCCCTCAGCTCCCGCTTCCGGCATCAACTGACCAGCGCGGTCCTGCTCCTGACCTGCGAGGCCTTCGGATGGTGGCTCGCCGCAACGCACATCGGCCCCTGGGGCCTCGCCCTGGCCGCCGCCGTCACCTCCGGTGTGGGCGCCGTCCTGGCCGCCGCACTGGGATTACGACCCGCCGGATCGTTGTTTTTCGTGTTCGCCGTCACGAGCATCGCGAGCCTCCCGAAGCCAGCGCCGTTCGGGCTGGCCATGGGCGTTGGCGTGGCCGCCGCGGCATTCAGTGTGACGCTCGGCGTTCTGGGCGCGCGCTTCTCGGAACGCACCCGCCCGGACGAACTGCACCTGCCACCCCCGAACTCGCTGCGCGAGGTGGAACTGACGTGGCACGGCCTGCGCCATACGCTGGCGGCCCTGCTGGGCGGCGCCGCGGCCGCCCTGCTTGCCGCGTTCGGGCACGGGGCATGGGCCGTGGTGGCCGCCGTCGCGCCTATCTCCGCTCAGGACCACCAGGGCCGCGTCAAACGCGGGATTCAGCGGATTGTCGGAACCCTGCTGGGCGTGGTGTTCTCCGCTGTGCTGCTGGCGGTGCCGTGGCAGCCGTGGGCCCAGGTGGTGTGGATCGTGACCCTGCAGTTCCTCGCGGAACTGTTCGTGGCGAGAAACTACAGCGTCGCGCTGCTGTTCGTCACCCCGCTGGCGCTCCTGATGACGCAGCTCGCGCACCCGTCCGGCACCTGGGGGCTGCTGGCATCACGCACCGTCGAAACAGTGGTCGGGGCCGCCATCGGCCTTGGCGTCGTGTGGGTCGTCCGTTCCGCCGAGGAACGCCGATCCGTCTGATCCAAGGCGCCACCGCAGGCACGGACCAGCACCCCCCAGCCACTCACCACAGGATGTGCGCACTGGCCACGCCAGCTCAGGACACGGCTCAGGCGCACATCGCATCTGCCTGCGTCACGCATCACCTTGTGACCCACGTCAATGCCCGTTACTGGCCCGCAGATTCCTGAAACAGGAAGATGTCCTCAATGCGGGCCGCAAACAAAAGGCTGATCCGAAAGGCAAGCGGCAGGCTCGGGTCGTATTTGCCCGTCTCAATGGCATTGATGGTCTGACGTGACACGTCCAGTTGCTCTGCCAGGTCGGATTGCGTCCAGCCCCGCTGCTTCCGCAGGGCCCGAATGTGGTTATTCACCGCTGGACGTCCCACGTAGCCACGAACACCCGCACCGCCTCATGCCCGGATGAGCCCATCACCGACCAGCTGCCGAATATGGTCATTCAAGGTTTCAGCCGGGGCGCGGTAATGCACGCCCAGTTCCGTCTGGCTGCGCTGGTTGTTGAAGTGAACAGGGAAGTTGACATTACGTGCAATGTAGCGTCGCTGCAATCCGACCATCGGTCCCATCAACCACATGAGCCCTTTGGGCACTTCGGCCTGTGGCAGCTTGTCCTCAACGCCAAATTCACGCACCCGCATCAACCGGGCGATCTCCAGGAGCCTGAGGCTCTCGGCCACCACAATGTACCGGTGGTGCGCTTCGGCGAGCGTTGCAGCGCGCACGTGAGCCCGGGCGGCGTCCCGCACGTCCACCAGCCCCAGCCAGAGTCTGGGGACGCCTTGACGGTAGGTGCCATTCAGGAACTGCATCATCATGCCGACACTGGTCGCGTCCGGACGCTTGGACAGCGAAGGACCGAAGATGGCGCCCGGATGCATCGACACCAGGTCCCAGCGCTGCTGCTGCCGACATTCTTCCCAGGCGGCCTGTTCGGCAATCGTCTTGGAATACGCGTACGGGTTGTGCGTCTTGCGGGTGTTCGGGTTGACGTCGCCCTCCTGCACGGTCTGACCGTCCACACCGCTCAGGTCGCAGGCGTCGTTGTACAGGGCTGCGATGCTGCTCGTCAGCACCACACGCTTGATGGTTTCGGTGCGTTTTACGGCGGCGAGCACATTTCGGGTTCCGCCGAGTGCAGGCTGAATCAATTGCTGCTCCACGTCACGCGGCCGATCGAGGAAGTAGGGGGAGGCCGTGTGAATCACGACCGAACAGCCCTGCATGGCCTGATCGAAGCTTCCTTCGCTCAGGAGGTCTGCTTCGAACAGCAGGAGGCGCTGCGGGTACCTGGCTGCCAAGTCGGTCAGGTGCTGAATCTTGCTGTGGTCCTTCAGGTGGCGCACCGTGCCGTGAACAGTGTGGCCGTTGCGGAGCAGATCCTCCACGATCCAGGAGGCTAGGTAACCGGCCGCGCCGGTCACCAGGATGCGTTGTGGCGTCTCAGGCATACAGTCTCCGTTCGTGCGGGTATTACTTGTAGCGACGGTCGGTCAGCATCAGCTGTACACCCCAGATGCCGATGACCAGCCCGAGCGTCCAGAATTGATTGAAGACCGGGAGCAGGTGTCCGGCCTGCAGGATGCCGAGGATCGCCGAGGCTGACGCGATGATGGCCAGGCTGTTCATGCTGGCGTGCTGATGCAGGATCTGCTCCAGTTCGTCCGTTCGTCGGTAGATGATCCGTGAGGCGGGCACGATGGCGGCGGCAAGGAGGACCAGCAGGCTGAGCAACAGTCGTTGCTGAAGAAGTGGAAGGCCGAGGAGGTCGAGGGTCTGCGCGAGCAGCACCAGCGAGGCCAGTGCCAGGAGGCCGAGCAGCACTTTGAGGAGGTACAGGCGGTCCAGGGGGGGAGCGGGACGGTCGTTCATGGCATCCTCCGGGGAATGTCAACATTCCTTTACACAGGATGCGTTGCGAAGCACAGGATGTCAAGATCACTTGACAAAAGACCTATAGGAATTGACGGCCCCTCATCGCTTTCCCGCAAACAGGTTCAGGAGCCGACCGTTCGAGGGAGCGGGCACCCAACGCCGACCTCATCAAAAAGCCGAAGCCCCAGGCGCTCAGGGTTCCACAAGCTATGGGCAAGCCCAGCCTCCTGTTTAGGAGTCGAGCCAATTGCGGTCAGTTGGTCGGCCTCACCGTGCTCCAGACGTACCAAGTCCAGATGGCCAGTCCACCAAATACCATAAATGTTTTACTAGTTTTCTTTCTGATAAGTTTTCTGGATAGCCGTTCGAGTATATGCCGCACTTTCAACCGCCTGACTAGAAACAGCTCAGAAGCGGTAAACACCCTTGGTGTGCCAGGCCAGCACCTGAAGACCTTGTTACCCACAGCGGAACCCAGCCAGCTCTGCGCACAGAAACGCACGTCTGTCAGAGCAACGCTTCACACCAATGGCCAGTGCGCCAGCTGATTGAGGGCAGCGTCGCGCAGGGGAGAGGAGAAATGGTTATCGGAAGACACGGGCCGTTTTCTGCACGCGATTTTCCCTTCTTCGACCAGGCCATTGGGGGTAGGCAGCCAAAATGCGATGGTTAGGCGGGTCCTGTTGTTTGTTTTTGATTGATATATGTTTTTAAAAAAAGAAAATATTGATGTCAACAACAAGGCACTGGTCGAGACCTGTGCTGGACGATGTTTACGGAGCTTTTTGGCCCAAGTCTTCCGATAAAAAGAGGCTCGTACGGCCCAAGTCTTCCGATAGTTTTGGCCCAAGTCTTCCGATACTTGGGATGCCAAACGGCCCAAGTCTTCCGATAGTTTTGGCCCAAGTCTTCCGATGCCTCTGTGGATAATTTGGCCCAAGTCTTCCGTGCTTTTCCTGGGGAAAACTTCTTAACGGCCCAAGTCTTCCGATACTCGGGAGGCTAAACGGCCCAAGTCTTCCGATACTCGGGAGGCCAAACGGCCCAAGTCTTCCGATACCCAGACCTCCATTGCTTTTCCACAGTGATGGGCCAGCGAAAAACGTCGAGTGCATCAGTCATTTCCCTGGTTTTGGCCCAAGTCTTCCGATACCTACAGCGGGTAGAATGGCCCAAGTCTTCCGATACCCGCAGTGTGCGCCTCGGGCGCTGCGGCTAAAATGGCCCGAGTCTTCCGATACCAGGCTCTCCAAGCACGAATGTGCTTGACGCAGTGCGTTCAGAGGAAAGCTCTAGAATGATGCTGAGGTCATGACCCGGAAGCGCCGAACCCCAGAAACGCCCGTTCTGCAGCGATTTGACGAAGCGAACGCTGTGCGTCTCGGCCTGATCTCTATTCAGGAACGCATCCCCGAAGACCACAACAGCTGGCGCGTCGAGTACGTCGTGGACGGGCGCCGCGCACGCCTTACCTGCGACGCCCTCCCGCAGCACGGTGGCGTGCCCCACGGCCTTGACAACGACGTCTCCCTGGCCCTCATTACACTGTACCTGGATGCGGGAAGTCCCGAAGACGGCACGTTCAGCACCACGGCGTACCAGATCCTGAAAGTCACGGGCCTGGACACCAGCGGCTACTACTACAACGCCCTGCGGGCCAGTCTGGACCGGCTCTCCACAGCGTCCTACAGCGTCAGTGAAGCCTGGCGGTCCGGGAACCGCTGGACAACCGTGCGCTTCCGGTACATCGACCGTCTGGAGTTCACGAGCGACGACGACCGGCTGCAACTGTCCGGCGCGAGCATCCTGCGCATTTCCCTGGCGCGGGAGATCGTGCAGTCCGTCCGGGCGCGGTACATCAAGCCCATCAATTTGTCGCTGCTTTCGCGGTTGCAGCGGCCGCTCACGCGCGCCCTGTACCGCCTGCTCGACGCGCAGCGCGCCGCGCCCGACGCGCCCGCCGTCCTCGCGTACGAGGTGAACATCATTGAGTGGGCGCAGGCGTGCAAGATCGTGGACCTCAAGCCCGCGAAGGTGAAGCGGACGCTGGAGGGCGCGCACGCGGAGCTCGTGCAGCACGGCTACCTGCGCGGCGTGACGTACGAGGGGCGCGGCGTAAGGCAGACCATCCGGTACGAGTTCATGGCAGACGTGGCCGAGGAGGTTGCGGAGCCGGCGACGGTGGCGCAGCTCACGCAGCACGGGGTGACCCCCACGGTCGCGCGGCAGCTGGTGCGGCAATACGGGGCCGCGCGGGTGGAGGAGCGTCTGGAGCGGTACCACGCGATTCTGGCGAATGGGTACAGCGCCCGGAACCGGGCGGCGCTCCTGGTGGACGTCGTGCGGGACGAGGAGGGCAAGTACGGTGACCCGGCCGGGTTCGTGTCCCGCAGTCGCCGTGAGCACCTGCGTACGCAGCAGGAGGCGCGGGCGCGCGCCACGGAGCAGCAGTTGGACGCGGAGGCGGCGCGGCGGGAAGCGTCGTGGCAGGATCTGCCGCTGGTGGAGCAGACGGAGCAGGCCATGAAGACTGTCATGGTGATGTTCGGGAAGCGGCTGTCCACGCAGACGCTCGCGCACCTGCGGGACGCCATGTTGAGCGGGCAGGTCACGCCCGGGGACCTGGTGCGCCGGACGACGCGCGCCGCGATGGAGTTGGGTCTGGAGGACCTCGCGGAGGAGCTCACGCAGGCGAGTGCGCAGGCGGCGTTGAACGCGCCGTCTGTGGAGCGCTGAGGGGTCCGGTCACGCCCCGCTACTGCTGGGCCTGGAAGGGTGCAAGCAGCTCGCGGAGGATGGCCTGGGTGGCGCTGAGGGCGTCGTCGCTGGGGTGGAGGGTGCGCGTGAGCGTCTGCGTGTACGCGGTGTCCTGAAGGTCGCTGGGGGTGACGTCGTGATCGGCGAGGGCGAGGGTGAGGGTGAGCTGCACGTCCGCTGCGGTGGTGGGCGTAAGGGCCAGCTGGAAGGTGGCCGTGTGCGTGCAGTTCGGTTGTGGGCCGGTCAGCGGTTGGGTGTGCGTGCGGATGAGGTTCTCGTATTCGCGCACCCCGAAGGGCACGTGAGCTGTGTTGCTGGTCAGCAGGTGCAGGCACGCGCCGTGCAGGGTCGGAGTGGCGGTGGCGGCGCTGCTCCAGCCGAGGAGAGCGGCGGCGAGGAGGGAGCGCATGGGCGGACTCTACTGACGGCGGCCAGCGTGCCGGGATGAGGTCCGCTGAAGGGAACTTCAGGGACGGTGGGCATGGGCGTGTGGCTTTTTTCTGGTACAGCGCACAAAAGGCGCGAGGATTTAACAGACGTCACTTAAGCAAACCTTTAGGTTAAGCGGTGGGGGAACACCATGCCGCGTCACCTGCACCTGCTCGCCGTCACGCTCACCACCATGCTCGCCGCGTGCACCAGCGCGCCCGCCACCTCACCGGTGGCCGTGCCTGAGGCCGCCATCAGTGCCAACGGCACCAGTGACCCGACCGCGCCGGTCGCCGGAAGCTGGCGTGACGACTTCAACACCCTCGATACGGGCCGCTGGGCGCTGTCCACGAGCGGATGGACGCCGTTCTGGGCGCACAACGGCCTGACCGGCGCCTGGGCGCCCGAGAACGTCAGCGTTCAGGACGGTTACCTCGTGCTGCGCCTCGACGTCAACGCGGACCTGTCCGCGCGCGGTGCAGAGCTCTCCACCCTCGCCAGGTACGGTTACGGCCGCTACGAGGCGCGCCTGCGTTCCGCCAGCACCAGTGCAAACCCCGCCATGACGGGCGTCGGCAGCAGCGGTGACGTCAGCGCCTTCTTCAACTACACCAACGACTCGGAAACCGAAATCGACCACGAGGTCGAGGGGCAGAACCGCACGACCACCTGGGCGGGCGCCTGGAAGACGACGAGCCTGCACGACGTCGGGGCCGTAAGCGCCGGCGCGGACCTCAGCCAGGATTTCCATACCTACCGCTGGGACTGGACGCCCACCGCGGTGAATTTCTACCTGGACGGCACGCTGAAGCGCAGCACGACCGTGAACGTCCCGCAGGCCGCCGCGAACCTGATGCTGAACCTCTGGCCCACCAACTCGGCAGGGTGGGGCGGGATGGCCACGCCGGGCACGAAATACCTGCTGGTGGATTACGTGAGCTTCACGCCGTCCGTCGTGGACGGGACGCCCGCGCTCACAGACGATACGGCGCAGGGCGCCACGACCCTCCGCGCTGGCGTGCCCGCGACGGGCGCGGTGAGCGCCAGTGACACGCAGGACTGGTACGCGCTGCGCGCGAATGGCGCGGGCGGCTCGGCCACCGTGAAACTCACGACGGCCACGAACAGCGACCTGGAGGTGTACGCCGCTGATGGGCGGACGCTGCTGGGCCGCAGCGCGCGCGGAAAAGCGAACGCCGAGTCGGTGACGGTGCGGGTGCAGCCGAATGCCACGTACTTCGTGCGGGTGGTGTGGGCCTCCGGCACGCCGACATACACGGTGAGTGCCAGCGGCGCGGTGCAGTAAGGGCAGTTGCCCGACAGGTTCAGGCGGATTCCCAGAGGGTCACACGGCAACGGGTGGCCTTCATTGGTTCACGGATCAAGGATGAACGAACCATGAGTTCGGCGTGCGAACGTTCAAAGTGTGAGGTCTTTAACATGCGTGCGTCCCCTGAGCGGCCTCCAGCGAGCGTCCACACGCCCTGGGCGCCGCGACATTCACACGCCCCGGAGAACCCCCATGCACGTACCTTGTCGCCCGCTCCTTATCACCCTTACGGCGCTGCTGAGCGCCTGTACGACCGCTCCTGTCCGTCCCACCACACCGGACACCCCCGAGACCCTCACGCAACTCGGCACGTTCAACGCGACTTTCAGTAACCCGCTGGGTGGCCCCGTCGGTGCGCGTCAGCTCGCCGCCAGCGTCGCCCTCGACCCGGCGGCCCCCACCGGCGCGGTGCGCGTCCGCACGGCCGGTACCGGCACGTACGACGATGAGCGCAGCAACCGCCGGTACCTGTGGGGCGTGTTCGAGGTCACGAACACGTCAGCGACCACCCTGACGAACCTCACCATGGTCGCCTACAGCAAGGCGAACGGCAGTATCGGCGGCACGGCCATCACGCGCCTGCAGGACGCGCAGGGCCGACCGTACCTGAACGAGCGCGTCGCGCAGAACATCCGCCCGGGCGACCACCTGAACGTCCTCAGCAGCTACGCCTTCCAGGGCCTCGCGGCGGCTGAAGCGCAGCGTCTGGAAAACAGCGCCAAAGCCAGCGGCACCCTCGCGGCCGGCGATGACGTCCTCGAGTACGGGTTCACGGTCATCAACCCGCGCGACGGCAGCCAGGTGCTGCGCCCCGGCGAAACGGGCACGCTGGTCCTCGCCACGAAACTCCCGCTGCTCGCCGGGAACGCCCCGCAGAAGTTCAACATGAGCCTGCTGCTCAGCACCGGCGGCGCCCGCCGCGTCACCCGCAACGTTGGCGAAAGCAACGACAGCGTGGCCCTGCGTGCGCGTCTCAGCGGCGCCCGCGAGATCGCGTACATCGGCCCGGACGCGGCCACCGCCCCCAGGGGGTTCACGACGGTGCGCCTCCCGAACCTCCGTCTCACAACCGGCGACCACCCCACGTACCTGCTCGATCAGGAAGGCCCACTCAGCAGCTGCGTGCAGGGGGTCAGCCCGAACAGCCTGCGGCGGCTGAACGCTGCCGGGCCCCTCGTCACGTTCCTCAGTGATGACGGCACGGCCGCGGACCACTCGCGCCTGCTGCCCCTGTTCAGGCAGAAGGGCGTCGTGGCGACCGCCGCCATCGAGAGCCGCAACATGCTGTCCGGCGACCCGTACTTCGCCACGCCCGAGCAGGTGCGGGACCTGCAGCGCGCCGGGTGGGAAATCGCCAGCCACACCCGCACGCACCCCGACCTCGTGACGCTCAGCGACGCGGATCTCGACGCGGAAATTCAGGGGTCCAGGCAGGACCTGGAGGAGCAGGGGTTCACGGTGAACACCTTCGTGTACCCGTATGGCAGTCAGAACGCGACCGTGCGGGAAAAGGTCTGCCAGACGTACCGCACGGCATTCATCGACCGTGGCGGCGTGAATGACACGCCACTCGACACGAACTACCAGATTCGCCGCGTCGCGTTCGGGTCCTGGACGGACGCCGGGCAGAACACCATGGCCGCGTACCGCGCCGCCATCGACGACGCTGTGGCCCGCCGCGGGTGGCTGGTGTTCATGCTGCACCCCGGCAACCGCGAGCAGCATGATGAGCAGCAGCAGCAGTACCTGGCGCAGACCATCGATTACCTGCGCGAGCAGGGCGTGCCCATCGTGACGGCGGCAGACGCCCTGGCGCGTCTCGGCCTCAGGTAGGCGCAGCGTTCAGAGCGGCCCCGGTTCTTCCGGGGCCGCTCCTTGTCGTTTCGGTGAATCCCACGGTCAGCGTTCCGGCGCGTGGGGTGGAGAGCTGTGGGTCGCGCACACCAAGGCGAAGGGTTCCTTGGCGTGCGTGTGAGTTTTCCCCTTGGAGAGCCTGAAGTTTTCCTTTATGTTGAGGGTAGTTTTCGGACCACAGGCATCCACACGAACAGGCAACCCCGTCGCAAGGCGGTGACGCAAAGCCAACGGGACCCACGCGGTCGGCCGGGCTACCGAAAGGGAGACGCTCCGTGCGCCGAATCATCCTCGCTGTCCTGGCCCTGCTGCCGCTCGCCGGTACCTCACGCGCCAACCCCACGCAGGCGGCGGGCTGGACAGATCAGTTTGAGCAGCTGGACCGCGCCCGGTGGGCCGCGTCGGACTGGAACGGCTTCTGGCAGGGCCGTGGGCTCGCTGGTCGTTTTGATCCGGCGCTCGCGTACGCGGACGGCGCCGGCAACCTCGTGCTCGAGATGAACGTGGACCGTTGTGGGAGCGGCTGGTGCGCGCGCGCTGCCGAGCTCAGCACGAAGGAGCGCTACGGGTACGGCCGGTACGAGGTGCGCATGCGGGCCGCCAGTGACAGCGCGTCCGCGAAGCGGGCGGGGCAGGCGCACGCGGGGAACATCAGCGCGGCGTTCAGTTACTACGACGACAGCCGCACGGAGATCGACGTGGAGATCGAGGGGCACCGCATCGCGGACGCGAACTTCACGGCGTGGCGTGGACGGCAGGACAAGGACTGGAAGCTGGCGAAAGGCGCGGCCGGTGGTTCGCTCGCGGCGCAGTTCCATACGTACGCGTGGGAGTGGACGCCTGGGTCGCTGCGGTTTTTCGTGGATGGCCGGGAGCAGTTCCTGACGCGGAAGACGGTTCCGCAGGACGCTGCGCACCTGATCCTGAATGTCTGGCCGACGAACGATCCCGGATGGGGCGGGGCGGTGCAGAGCGGGCGGCTGTACATGCTCGTCGATTACGTGAAGTTCACGCCTGCGCTTTGAGGGCGGCACTTGAGACCCTGCTCATGGGATGTAGGATTTTTCACATGTATGTGAAAAATTGAGGAAAAATCCGCAAATTAGTAACGTGAGTGAATGTGGCGCGCATGAGCCGCGCCCGCCCACGCGCTCTCCTAAAACGCATGGTCTGGATCGCCCTCATTGCCGTGCTTTTCCTCGTGCGCATGCTGCTAACCGCCGCCCTCGCCTGCTGCCATGCCCGCACTGCCCCACGCGCCCTCCCCCGCAACGGCGCCGTCAGCGTCCTGATCGCCGCGTATAACGAGGAAGTCGGCATCGAGCGCACCATCGAATCCGTCCTCGCGCAACGCATCAAACGTCTGCAGGTCATCGTCGTCGACGACGGCAGCAGCGACAACACCGCCGCCATCGTGGCCCGCATCGCCCACCGGGACCGCCGCGTCAAACTCATCCAGCAGAGCAACGCCGGCAAGGCTGCCGCCCTCAACACCGCCATGCCGCACATCCAGTACCCCGTCGCGGTGTCCGTCGATGCCGATTCCGTCCTCGCGCCCGGCGCGCTGGCCGCGCTCGCCGCGCACTTCAAGGACCCCCGCGTGGGCGCCGTGTCCGGCGACGTCCGCGTCGCCGGACGCCGCAGCTGGCTCACCACCTTCCAGGCGCTGGAGTACCTGGTCGGGCAGCACCTCGACAAGCGTGCCCAGCAGCTGCTGGGCGCCATCACGGTCGTGCCCGGCGCGGCCGGCGCGTTCCGCACGGCCCTGCTGCGCGACGTGGGCGGCTACAGCACCGACACGGTCACCGAGGACATGGACCTGACCATTCAGATCGCCGCGCGCGGCTACCGCGTGCACTTCGAGCCGCGCGCGTGCAGCTACACCGAGCCGCCCGCCGACCTGCACGACCTGTGGCGTCAGCGCCTGCGCTGGATGTTCGGCACGTGGCAGGTGCTCGGCAAGCACCGCCACCTGATGTTCCGCCGCCGCGCCGGCACGCTCGGCCTGCTCGGCCTGCCGTACGTCCTGCTGTTCGGCATCGGCGGCGGCCTGCTCGCCCCACTGCTCGACTTCACGCTCGTCGCGTTCATTCTCAGCGCGGGCGCCGCCCTCAGCTGGCTCGAGCCGCTGCTCACCACGCTCGGCGCGGAACTCGCCGCGACGTCCCTCGCGGTGCTGCTCGGACGGGACCGCTGGCAGAACCTCGCGCTGGTGTGGCCACAACGCTTGTTCATCCGCGCGTTTGGTGCGATGGTGATCGCTGTGACCCTGTACCGTTACCTGCGCGGCTCCGTCGTCCACTGGGACAAACTCAAGCGCCACGGGGTGCAGCTCGAGGGGAGCCGCGCTTGAGGCGGACCCCCCTCGCGGCCCTGCTGCTCGCCGGCGTCAGCTTCACCACAGCTGGCGCCGCGCCGTGTGGGGTGTTCGGCGTCACCATCCCCCGCGACGGCCGAACGCTCGGCGCGCTCGAACGTAAACTCGGCTGCACCTTCACGGCCGTGCGCTGGTTCCAGGACTGGCGCGAGCCGTTCGACCTGCCGTACGCGCGCGCGCTCACGCGCGAACGCCGCGCGCTCGAGGTGTCGTGGCAACCGCGCATCCTCAGGGGCGGCGCGTACGTGGGCGTGCCGTACCGCAGCATCGCCGCCGGCGAGCACGACGCGTACGTGCGCGCGTTCGCCCGCGCCGTCCGCACGCTCGGTCGGCCCGTCAGCATCACGTTCGCGCCGGAAATGAACGGCGACTGGGGCGCGTACCAGCTGGGCCAGAAGAACACCCCGCAGGACTTCGTGCGCGCGTGGCGTCACCTGCACGACGTGTTCCGGCAGGAGCGCGCGAACGTCCGGTGGGTGTGGACGCCGAACATCCTTTACCCCACGGCGCGCGCGTCGTACCGGGCGCTGTACCCCGGTGACGCGTACGTCGACGAGGTCGGCCTGGACGGTTACAACTGGGGCACGACCAACCCGTGGAACCGCTGGCTGACCTTCGAGCAGACGTTCGCGCCGTCCATTCGCGCGGTGGCGGCCCTCACGCGCAAACCCATTCAGCTGGGGGAGGTGTCGAGCGCCGAGCGGGGCGGCAGCAAGGCCGGGTGGATTCGGGACCTGTGCCGCACCCTGCCGAAGTACCCGCAGGTGAAGCGGCTGTTCTGGTTTCACATCCGGGACCAGAACGTCGATTGGCGCCTCTCAACGAGTCAGGCGGCGCTGGACGCCTTCAAATCCTGCGTTCGGCGGTGAGCACGCGAGGACCGGGCGCCGCGTGCGGTGAGAAGGATGGGAACCGAGTATTAAAAATCCGATTTACTCTGTAAAGTACCCCCTCTATCATCAGGGGACCGTGAGACCCTGTCCCCCCGCCCACGCCTTCCCCCACGCGCCGGGCACGCGCACGCACGGCCTTGGCTAGGCTTCGCCAGAGCGTTCCGCCGTCCGGGCATACCGTGCTGGTCGTCGACGACGACGATGTGCTGCGGCAGACCATCGTGCGCCTTCTGGAAGGCAACGGGCACACGGTCCTCAGCGCCGAGAATGGCCAGACCGCTGTGGACCTCTGCCGTCAGCACGACGTGCACCTGATGCTGCTCGACTACTTCATGCCCGGCATGACCGGCCAGGACGTCGTCCGGGAGGTCCGCACCTTCAACCAGAAGCTGCAGATCGTCCTGCAGACCGGGTACGCGTCGGAGCGGCCCCCGCGCGACATGCTGCGCGAACTCGACATTCAGGGGTACCACGACAAGAGCGAGGGCCCCGACAAGCTGCTCGTGTGGGTCGACGCGGCCCTCAAGACCTACCGCCACGTGAACGCGCTGCACGCGTCCCGCGACGGCCTGAGCTACATCCTGAAGGTCACGCCCGAACTGCACCGCCTGCAACCCTTGGAGGACCTGCTGCGCGGCATCCTGCTGCAGCTGCAGGGCATCCTGGGCTTCACGAGCGCGTGGCTCGCCACCATTCCCGAGCACGAGCCGGTCGGGAAGGGCAGCGGCTTCGTGGCCACCCCGGACCAGAAGGACTTCCGTATCCGCATTGCCACGGGCCGTTTCGAGCGCAGCCACTGGCACGCCCTCACCGACGATGAACGCAGCGCCGTCCTCGACGCCGCCGCGAGCGGACAGCCGACCCTCGCGCCGTTCACGGCGCTGCCGCTCCGCGTAGGCGAACGCATGATCGGTGTGGTGCTGCTGGACCTCACCCCCGACCCCAGCCCGGACCTGCACCTGCTGGAGATCTTCGCCACGCAGGCCGCCGTCGCCATCGAGAACGTCCGCCTGTACGAACTCGCCACCATCGACGACCTGACCGGCCTCGCGAACAAACGCTCGTGGCTCACGCGCCTTGACGACGCGCTCGCGCTCGCCCGCCGCTACGGGCACCCCACCAGCGTCCTGATTGTCGACATCGACCATTTCAAGCGCGTGAACGACACGTACGGGCACCTCGCCGGCGATGAACTGCTGCGCGCCCTCGGGCAGGAGCTGCGCGCGCAGGCGCGCGCCAGCGACCTGATCGGGCGGTACGGCGGCGAGGAACTCGTGGCGCTCCTGCCGCACACCGACAGCGCCGGCGCGCTCGTCATGGCGGAACGCCTGCGCGCGGCCGTGCACAACACCCACCTGACGTGGCAGGGCGAAGCGATCCGCGTGACCGCCAGCATCGGCCTCGCCACCCTGATCCCCATGCCCGGCGGGCCGCCGCACGGCGACGCGGCCAGCGACCTGCTGGGCCGCGCGGACCTCGCGCTGTACGAGGCCAAACGGGGTGGCCGGAACCGCACCGTCGTCGCGCCCGCCACCGCGCCGGTCGCGCAGGAGGCCCCGGACGCCCCATGATCCTCAGTGACGCGGAGCACCTCCGGGCCCTGCTGCAACTCGTGGACGGCGTCGTCTGGGAAGCGGACCCGGCCACGCGTCAGAACACCTTCGTGAGCGACAAGGTCGAGACGCTCCTCGGGTACACCGCCGCGCAGTGGCAGACACCGAACTTCTGGGACGACCACGTCCACCCGGACGACCGCGAGCGCGTCCTGCGCGACACCGAACTGGGCGTCGCGCGCGGCGAGCCGTTCCAGCAGGAGTACCGCATGTTCACCGGCGACGGCCGCGTCGTCTGGATGCGCGACCGCGTCACGCCCATCGTGCAGGATGGCCGCCTCGTGAAACTCGGCGGCGTCATGATCGACGTGACCCGGCAGAAAGCTGCGGAACAACGCATGCGCGCCCTGCAGAGCCGCTTCGAGCAGGTGTTCGCGGCCGCGCCCGTGGGCATCACCCTCACCGGCCTGCATGATGGGCACGTCATCGACACCAACGACGCGTTCCTCGACGTCATCGGGTACGACCGGGCGACGGTCATCGGCAGTGACAACCGCACCCTGAACGTCTGGGTGAGCCCCGCGGACCGCGCGCACATCGCCCGTACCGTCGAGGCGAACGGCCGCGTGCACCAGTTCGAGTCGCAGCTGCATCACCGGTCCGGCGCGGTCCGCGACGTGCTGCTGTCGTGCGAGCTGTTGGACCTGCAGGACGCCGGCGGGCAGCCGATCCTGCTGATCCTCACGCAGGACATCAGCGAACGCAAACGCGTCGAGGCGGCCCTCGAAGCCAGCGAGGCGCGCTTCCGGGCGCTCGTGCAGAACAGCACGGACATCATCACGGTGCTGGACCGGCAGGGCGCCATCCAGTACGCCAGCCCCTCCATGACGTCCATCCTGGGGTACGAACTGCCGGACATCCTCGGTGAGATCTGCCTGCGGTACATGCACCCCGACGAGCACCCGGAGATTCTGGAGGCGTTCAGGGTCGTCGTGCGCGGCGGCACGGGCGCGGCGGTCCGTCTGGTCAGCCGATTCAGCACGCGGGACGGCGAGGGGTGGCGCGCGCTGGAATGGGTCGCCACGAACCGCCTTGACGACCCGAACATTCACGGGATCGTCATGAACTCCCGCGACGTGACCGAAGCGCAGGCCGCGCAGGCGGCGCTGCAGGAAAGTCAGGCGCGCCTGCTCGCCAGCGAGAAACTCGCGAGCCTCGGGCGGCTCACGGCGGGCCTCGCGCATGAGATCAACACGCCGCTCGCCGCGACCATGAACTACCTGCACGAAGCGGCGCGGCTCGCGCAGGAGTACCTCGACTCCATCGGCGCGCCCGGCGTGAACGACGACGACCACCGCGAGATCGCGCGGGAGCTCCGGCAGGCACTCGGCGAGGCGGAACAGACGGCCGGGCGCATCGGGGAGTTCATTCGCCGTATGCGCGGCCATACCCGGGACGTGAACAGCGGCGCCGTCGACTTCGACCCGGGGCGCCTCGCGAGCGAGACGCTCGCCATGCTCGCGCACCAGGCGCGCGCCGCGAACATCGCCCTGATCCTGGACGTCACCCGCACACCCCTGGTGGTGCGCGGCGAGCCGGGGCGGTTCACGCAGGTCGTCACGAACCTCGTCGTGAACGCCATTCACGCCTGCGAAGGCGGGCGCGGCTCCCGCGTCACCGTGACGCTCGACCGCGTACAGGGCCGGACGGAACTGCGCGTCACGGACGACGGCAGCGGCATCCCCGCCAGTGTGCTGCCGCGCATCTTCGAGCCGATGTTCACCACGAAGGACGTCGGGAAGGGCACAGGATTGGGGCTGTCCATCATCCGGGACATCATCACCGGGCATTTCCACGGTGAGATCGACGTGGACACCCGCGTGGATGCCGGCACGACGTTCATCGTGCAGTTCCCCTGAGGGGCGCGCGCCGCATCCGCCGCCTGGCCTGCGCCGCCCCCGCCAAATGCCCGTGGGTGGCTCGCGGCGGCGTTGCTAAGCTGCGGGCAGACCCGGCGCGCCGCTCAACAGCGGCGTGGACGGAAGTGCCCTGGAGGGGTAAACCTGCATGACGCGCCTCAAGTACCCCCGCACGCCCCACCTGCCCTGGTCGCCGGGCGCCACCGCCGATGACACCTTCCTTGTGGACCTGCGGGACTTCGAGGGCCGCGAGGTGGTGGTCACCGAGAAGCTGGACGGCGAGAACACCACCCTGTACCGTGACGGACTGCACGCGCGCTCCCTCGACCCGCGCCCGCACCCGTCCCGGCACTGGGTGAAGGCCCTGCAGGGCCGTGTGGGGCACAGCATCCCGCAGGGGTGGCGCGTGTGCGGCGAGAACGTGTACGCGCGGCACTCGCTGGCGTACGAGCAGCTGGAGAGCTACTTCTACCTGTTCAGCGTCTGGGATGAGGGCAACACGGCGCTCAGCTGGGACGAGACGGTCCGCTGGGCCGGGGTCCTGGGCGTGCCGACGCCGCGCGTCCTGTACCGGGGCGTGTGGGACGAGGCGCGCGTGCGGGCGCTCCGCGTGGACGAGGCCGTGATGGAAGGGTACGTGGTGCGGGTTGCGGAGGCGTTCGCGTACGCGGCGTTCGCGCGGTGCGTGGCGAAATGGGTGCGGGCGGGGCACGTGACGACCGATGAGCACTGGATGCACCGGGCCGTGACGCCCAACGGGCTGCGCCGGACGCCCTGACGGGACCGCGCGGCGGGGGCCGCAGGGCTTCAGGCGGTGCTGAGGAGGGCGCGCAGGAGGCGCGGCAGGACGTCCCGTGGCCCGGCGGGCGTTTCGCCGCCGCGGGCGAGCAGGGCCACCACCGTGCCGGACGGCGCGGCGAACCCCACGGCGGTGCGGGTGCCCCGCGCGACGCCGTCATGCCAGTGCGCCGCGCCGGTCACGAACCACCCGGGCGTGACGGCGCTCATGGGCGCGGGCAGCGCGGCCGGACGTTCCTGCGCCGTCCAGTGGGTTCCGGCGCGGCCGTCGAGGTGCGCCTCGCCGAAACGCAGCAGGTCGTCGGCGTTGCCGAACAGGCCGCCGGCGCCGACGAGTCCGCCGAACCCGGTGGTGCGCGCGCTGCCGAGCGGGCCGGCTGGAAGGACCAGCGGTGCACCCGGCGTGAGGCTCACGTTGGGCAGCGTGAGCGGGTCCGTGACCCACGTGCGCAGCGCCCGAGCGAATCCGTCGGCGCTGAGGGCCTCGCCGGCGGTGTCCGCGAGGGCGAGGGCGAGCACGCCGGCGCCGAGGTTGCTGTAGCCGAAGCGGTGCGGTGCGCGGCGCGGCGCCCAGCGGGCAGCGCTCGCGAGCACGTCCGGGGCGCGCAGGCCGCCGTACGGGTCGTGGTAGTGCGTGAGGACCGTCAGGGCGGCGCGTGCCGGGTGCGCGGGCAGCCCTGACGTGTGCGTGGCGAGCGTGCGCGGCGTGATGGTGGCGGGCAGGGCCCGGAACGGCCCGCCGCGCGTGCGCAGCGGCGCGTCCCAGGAGAGGTGCCCGGCGTCCACGAGTGCCGCTGCGAGGGCCGCCGTGAACGGTTTGGTGACGCTCGCCAGTTCGAAGATGCCGCGGGCAGGCACGCCCCGGAAGGGGAGGAGCAGGGGCGTGCCGTGGTGGGACACGCCGAGCACACCGCCGCGCGCGAAGGCCTGCCGCAGCAGGGGGCGGAGCGTGCGGACGTCGCGGCTCAGCAGGTCTGAGAGCTGCGTGAGCGCCGTCAGGTGCGGGTCGGGGCGGAACATGGGGTAGCCTCGCGTTGCGCGCTCAGGTGGCGGAGAGGTCGCCGAGGCCGCCGCGCACGAAGTGGCTGAGCGTGACGGCGAGGGCGTCCGGATCGATGGTGGGGTCGGTGATGGCGCGGAACGCGAGGCTGTCGAGCAGGGAGGTGAGGATGAGCAGGGCGTGCGGGTGGCGTTTGATGAGCAGGGCCGGGTCGAGGCTGACGCGGTGCCCGAGGTCGTTCAGGAAGGCATTGCGGCGCGCCTGAAAGGTGGGGCCGCCGCCGCTGTGCAGCAGGGTGAGGGTGTCGCGTTCGGCGATGAGGTGCCGGAAGATGGTTTCCGCAATGGTCGGTTGCGGGCGCTGGGGGAGGAGGTCCTGCAGCAGGGGCTCGATGGTGTCGAGGAGCGTGTGGAGGCGTTCGTCGAGGAGGACGTCGAGGATGGCTTCGGTGGAGGTGAAGTAGCTGTAGATGGCGGGGCGGGAGATTCCGAGGGCGGTGGCGATGTCGCCCATGGTGACGGCCTCGAAGCCGCGTTCGACGAACAGGTCAGCGCTGGCCTGCAGGATCTGCTGGCGCCGGTCGGCAGAGGGGAGGCGTTTGCGGTGGACGGTGGAGGGCATGCCTGTATCGTAGCGGATTTTTTACACTCTGTCATTTGACAGAGTGTCATGAAAAGCGCAGAATGAGCATCGTTGACCCGTCCTCACCCATCCACCCCGGAGCGCCCATGACAGACCCCACCCCTGAACCCACCACGCCGCGCTCACGCGGTCTCCTTACCGACTACCGCCTCCTCAGCCCCGCCGAACGCCGCATCTGGCGCGCCCCCATCATGTGGGGCGCCGCCTTCCTGATCCTGTTCATTCCCGTCCTGTACGTCGGCATCTACCTCGCCAGCGTCTGGGACCCCTACAACAACCTCGACGACCTCCCTGTCGCCCTCGTGAATGTCGACGCCGGTACCACCTACCGCGGCAAGACCTACCACCTCGGCGACGACCTCGTCCAGAACCTCCGCGACGACCCCCCCGTCAAACTCATCACGTACCGCACCGAAGCCGCCGCGCAGGACGCCGTCCGCCGCGGCGACGTGTACTTCGCCCTCACCGTACCCCGCGACTTCAGCCAGGACGCCATCGCAGGCAACAGCAGCCAGCACGGCCAGCTGCGCCTCTACAGCGCTCCCGGCAGCAGCTACTTCGCCAGCCGCGTCGGCAGCAGCGTCGCCAAGGAAATCGCCACCAGCCTCAACAACAAACTCGGCAGCAACCGCTGGGACGTCGTGCAGGCGTCCCTCAAAGACGTCCAGAAAGGCTTCGCGGACATCCGGGACGCCACCCGCCAGCTCCGCGACGGCGCCGGCACCCTCCAGACCGGCACCGGCACCCTCGCCGACGGCGCCACCACCCTCGCGGACGGCCTCACTACAGCGCAGAGCGGCAGCCAGCAGCTCACCAGCGGCGCGCGCACCCTTGCGGGCAGCGTCCGCCAGCTCACAGACGGCACCACGCAGCTCAGCAGCGGCCTGCGCAAACTCGAAGCGGCCGCGCCCGGCCAGCGGCAGCTCCAACCCCTCCAGACTGGCGCCGCGCAGCTCGCAAACGGCACCACGCAACTCGCCGGCGGCCTCCAGCAACTGCAGGCCGGTGCCGGACAGCTCCGCACCGGCGCCAGCGACCTCGCCAGCGGCACCACCCGCGTGAACACCGGCACGCAACAGCTCGCGGCGCAACTCCCGACGCTGCAGAACGGCCTGAAGCAACTGGCGGGCGGGGCCGGGCAGCTCAGCAGCGGGGCCGGCGACCTGAACAAGGGCGCCACGCAACTCCGCGACGGCGCCACGCAGCTCGCGACGCAACTCCCGACGCTGCAGAACGGCCTGAAGCAACTGGCGGGCGGGGCCGGGCAGCTCAGCAGCGGGGCCGGCGACCTGAACAAGGGCGCCACGCAACTCCGCGACGGCGCCACGCAGCTCGCAGCGCAACTCCCGACGCTGCAGAACGGCCTGAAGCAACTGGCGGGCGGCGCCGGGCAGCTCAGCAGCGGGGCCGGCGACCTGAACAAGGGCGCCACGCAGGCCCAGGGGGGCGCCACGCAACTCTCAACGGGCGCCACGCAACTCGCCGGTGGCCTCACGCAGCTCCACAAGGGCGCGCAGGACCTCAACGCTGGCGCGGGCGACCTGCAGCAGGGCGCCACGCAACTCAACGTCGGTGCCGCGCAGCTCGCCCAGCGCCTCCCGCAACTCCAGAACGGCCTGACCACCCTAAACACCGGCGCAGAACAACTCAACGCGGGCGCCAGCAAACTCGCGCAGGGCAACCGTCAGCTGGCCAACAGCGTCAAAGGGCAGGTCCTCCTGCCGGGCGCCCTCAAGCAGGGCACCGCCGACCTCGCCGCCGGCGCCGAACAGCTCGCGCAGGGCACCACGCAGCTCCAGGCCGGCACGCAACAGGCGTCGCGCGGCGCGCAGGACGCCGCCACGGGCGCGGAACAGCTCGCCGCCGGCGCCACGCAACTCCAGGCGGGCAGCACCAAACTGCACGCCAGCACGGCCACCCTCGCCGACAAGACCGGCGACGCCGCCCAGGCCGCGGGTCAGCTCGCCAGCGGCGCCACGCAACTCGCCGCCGGCGCCGGGCAACTGGCGGCAGGCGCCACCAAACTGCACGCGGGCGCAGCCACCCTCGCCGGGAAACTGAACGAGGCCGCGCAGGGCAGCACCCAAGCGGTCACGGGTGCGGGGCAGCTCGCCGCTGGCGCCGGGCAGCTGGCGACCGGCGCGGGGCAGTTGCAGACGGGCGCGGCCACCCTCGCCGGGAAACTGAACGAGGCCGCGCAGGGCAGCACCCAGGCCGTCACGGGCGCGGGGCAACTCGCGAGTGGCACCGCGCAACTCCAGGCGGGCGCCAGCAAACTGCAGGCGGGCGCGGCCACCCTCGCCGACAAGACCGGCGACGCCGCCCAGGGCGCCGCGCAGCTCGCCACCGGCGCGCAAACCCTCCAGCAGGGCGTGAACACCCTCGTGCAGGGCAACGTGAGCATCAAGGACGCGCTCGGCACCATCACCGGTAAGCTCCCCGCGCAGCAGGACCTCAACAAGCTCAGCAGCGGCGCCCGCACCCTCGCGGACCGCAGCAGCGACCTCACGCAGGGCCTCGGGCAGCTGCAGGACGGCGCCACCCGCCTCGCCACCGGCACGGGCGACCTGCAGGACGGCGCTACGAAACTCCACGACGGCCTCGCGGAACTGTACCGCAAGGTCCCCAGCCGCATTGAGCAGCTTGGCGGCGACCCCGAAGGCCTCGCCGCGAGCGTACAGGTCGTCGAGCAGAACACTGCGAACGTCAAGAACAACGGCGCCGCCTTCGCGCCCTACTTCATCGCGCTGGCCCTGTGGGTCGGGTGCACGCTCACGACCTTCATCTTCCCGTACCTGCTGCTTCCCGAAAGCGGACGCGGCACGTCCCAGCTCGCGCGCGTCCTGCGCAAGTACACTGTGCCCGCCGGGTACGTCGTGCTGCAGGCCCTGATCGTCACGTTCGGCGTGCACCTGCTCGGCGTGCCGTTCCTGCACCCCGGCCTCGTCGTCCTGACCGCCGTGCTCGGCAGCCTGACCTTCATGATGATGGTCCTCGCCCTGAACCTGCTGCTCGGCGGCGCCGGCCGCCTCCTCGCGCTCGTGCTGCTGGTCGTGCAGCTCGCTGCGTCCGGCGGCAGCTACCCCGTCGAACTCGCCTCGCCCTTCTTCCAGGCGATTCACTCCATCGTGCCCGTCACGGACGTCATCAACGCCCTACGGTACGCACTGTTCGGCTCGTACGAAGGGCAGTACACGACCTTCATCACCCGTATGCTCATCGTCGGCGCTGTCAGCTTCTTGGTGGCCCTGCTTGGCCGGGCCTTCTGGAAGTACACCCCCGACGACAAGTTCCGCTCGCCCATCATCACCGACCAGGGCTGACGCCCCCGGCAACCAGCGAGCGGCGCGCCTTCAGGCGCGCCGCTCGCGCACGTGTGGGTCAGGCGCGCGTCAACGGTCGGGCAGGACGTACCGCGCGCCGTTCCAGCGCACCACCTTGTCCGCGTCGCACACGAGGTCCAGGTACCCATGCGTGCGGGTGCTCAACACCCCGAACCTCGAGCAGCCCACGTCGTCCGGCAGCAGCGTCCGCCCCTGCGCGTCCTGCACGCCGCACCGCACCATGGCCCACCGCGACCAGTACGCGCACGTCATCGTCTCGGCGGCGCTGCTCCCACCCAGGTTCACGCGAAACACGCGGTCACGGTCATCCTGCCGAAAGTCCGCGCCCCGCACGGACGGCTGCGCGAACAGCTCCGGGATGGTCTGCTTCGCCGCCACGCTCAGCTTCCCACCCTGGTACGCGTACAGCACCTGCGCGCCCTCCGCTTCGTGCCGAATGCGGATCACCGGACGGCCCGCCAGCGTCTCGAGGACCGCCGTCTCCCAGCCGGGCACGCCCGCAGCGACCTGCACGCGCCCCCCCGCGTACGTCACGACCGTGTACATCGGGAGGCCACCATTCGCGGTGGGGTCCACTGTGGCGATCAACGCGTCCGGTGTGCCGTTCCGGTCGAGGTCCGCCACGGCCTCCAGCATGACGCTGTCCCCGACGTTCAGCCGCGGGAACGTCTCGCCGGGCGCCGCGCGGAACAGAGCCGCGGGCGTCCCCTTCTGGAAGTCCACGGTGACCACGGGCCTGCCATTCAGCGTGACGCTCAGGTGATGCTCGTCCGTCACGCGGTACTGCACGGCGGCGCCCGCCTGGGCGACGCTCAGGCTGAAGGCCAGCGCGCCCAGCGTCCGGCAGCGCGCCCATAGGTTCTTGAAGGCCATGCCTCAGTGTAGCCAGCGGGCCATCCGTGCGTTCGACCACAGTGGCGCTGAGGAGAGGTCCGGACGCGCGGCATTAACGCGCTGGTTCCGGCGGGAACCAGCGCGCCGCGTACGCGTCCAACGCCGGCACGGTCGCACCCGCGACCGCGAGGCCCACGTACCCGTCGGGACGCACGAGGTACGCCGCGCCCTCAAGCAGGCCCGCCCGCCGAGCCTGCGTGCCGCAGGGGAACACGCGCAGCGGCACCTCCCGCCGCGCGCACCACGCCAGAAGTTCCGGGTGCGGCGCGCCGTACACGTGCACCTGCCACGCGAGCGAGCGGAGCGCGTCGTGGTTGCTGCCGCCCGCGTGCGGCACCCACGGCAGGCGGTCCCCGCCGCGCACCCGGCCCGCCCGCCCCACACTCAGGGGGCTGCGCGGGTAGTGCAGGCGCGTCTGCGACACCGTCAGGAACAGCGCGCGCCGGACCGCCCGCGGGCGCGTCACCCCCCGCAGAAGCGCCGGCAGTATCCGCACGCGCACGGCCCGCGCGACCGGGCCACGCTGCACGAGCGCCGTGAAAACGCGGTCCGTCGTGCGCACCAGCGACACGGCGAACGGTCGGCGTTCCGCGCCGTACGTGCCGAGCAGCGCTGCGGGCGCGCCGCGCCGCACGTGCGCGAGTTTCCACGCGAGGTTCGCCGCGTCACCCAGGCCGGTGTTCATGCCCTGCCCGCCGACGGGCGTATGCACGTGCGCCGCGTCGCCCAACAGGAATGCGCGGCCCACTTGGAACGCGTCGGCGACGCGGTGATGCACGCGGTACGTGCTGAACCAGTGCACGGCCTCCACGCGCGCGAGCCCCTGCGCTTCCAGCGCCCCACGCACCTCACTGAACCCCGCGTGGTCGGGCGCGCCCGGCGGGAGCCGCCCGGCCACGCGGTGCCGGTCCCGGCCCGGCAGGGGAAAGCACGCGAGGAAGTCATCGTCGCTGAGGCTGAGGTTCACGTCGTCGGCGCGCAGACGCCCGCGCGCGGTGATGTCCGCGACGTAGAAACGCTGATCGTACGTCCCGCCGGACAGCGGCACGCGCAGCGCGTGCCGCACGGCACTGCGACCGCCGTCGCACCCGGCGACGGCGGTCGCGCGGACCTCCTCGGTGCGCGCCCCGCGCGTGAGCGTGACGGTGACGCCCGCATCGTCCTGCGCCACGCCTGTCACCGCCGTACCCCACTCCACGCGCACGCCGAGCGCCCGCAGTTGATCGACCAGCAGGTGTTCGTTCTGGTCCTGCGTGAGGATGTACAGGTACGGGTGCGGCGTGACGTCCGCCGCGAGGCCGTTCAGGCGTACCGCTGCCCGCTCGCGCCCCCGCACGAAGACGTTCAGGCGGTCGAAGTGCCGCCCACGCGCCCGGGCGGCATCGCCGAACCCGAGCTGATCATAGAACTCCAGCGTGCGCGCCTGAACGGCAATGGCGCGCGTCTCCTGCACCGGCCCGGACTTCGGGTCGACGATGCGGACCCGCACGCCCAGGCGCGTGAGCCACACCGCGAGGAACAGACCGGTCGGACCGGCACCGGCAATCAGGACGTCCAGAACGGGGGGGGTCATGGGGGCGCTCCTGGAAGAGCGACGCTGCGGAGGTACAGGTCAATCAGGGCCGCGAGGGTCGCCGGGGATGGGGGGGTGGGGGGCGCGTCGCCGAACAGGCCGTCGAGCGCGACGTAGCTCATGAGGGGGCCGACCAGCAGGCGCGCGCTGAGGTGCGCGTCCGGCGCGTGAATCAGGCCGCGCTCGTGCGCGTCCACGAGGTACCGCTCTGTCAGGTCGATGAGCCGGGCGGGCAGGGCCTGCCGCAGCGTGGCGCGCAGTTCCGGCAGGTGAACGGCCTCGCCGATCAGCAGGCGCAGCAGCGCAATGGCGTCCGCCTGCAGCAGGTGCGCCGTGACGCGCGTGGCCAGGGCGAGCAGCTGCGCGCGGAGGTCCTGAAGGGTTGCGGGGGCGGGCGGCTGAGCGTCGAGGGCCAGCTGCCCGAGTTCATGCGTGATGGTGGCAGCGAGCAGTTCGGGTTTGCTGCGGTAGTACGCGTACAGCGTCTGCTTGCTGATGCCGGCCGCTTCGGTGATGGCGTCCGTGCTGGTGCGGGCGTAGCCGTGCTGCAAGAAGAGGGTGCGGGCGGCGCGGAGGATCTGCTGGCGTTTGGCGAGGGTGCGCGGGGAATCCGGGGTCATCTCACCTCGATTCAAACTGAACGGTACGGTTTGATCGTGCGCTTCGGCCTTCCGGTTGTCAAGGTGCGCGGGCACCTGCGCCGCCACAACAGTGCAGGTCCGCACAAGCTTGGCGAAGTCCCACGAAGAGCAGGACGCTCCCTCCGCAAACCCAGGCACGAATCTTCGTGAACCGAGCGTCTGACAAGAAAGTGCGGAGGGCGAGGCAACGAAGGCCCTCTTCATTCATATGAACGGCGAAGAATGCTCTCAAATGCTCGGAAACAGACTATCCCCAGGTCAGCTGGGGCCCCGTAAAATAGCGCCGCCTGCCTGCGCAGAAGCGGAAAGGGTCACAGGATTGACCGAACCGCACGAAAGGAGCAGGCACGCCCCCCGGCACCATGAGCCCAGACCCTTCATGATCCTCCGGCACGTCTTGGGCGGCCTCGCTGATCAGAAGAATTCATCGAGGAGACGATAGAACCGCAGTTTCTCCTCGTCCACGTGCTCGCGCCCATACGCTTCCAGAAACACCTGATCGACCCCCTCACCGTAATCGGACGCCAGGCTGCCCGCCGCGAGCGCGAGATCCATGTGACGGTCCGCAACTCCCGCGCGCCCCACGTCAATCAAGCCCGCCAGCTCCCCATCCGCCACCATGACGTTGTGCACGTACGCGTCCCCGTGGGTGACCACGAGGTCCTCGTCGGCAGGGCAACTCTGTTCAACGTCGTTCAGCAGGTCGGTGGCGCGGCGCCCACGGCGCTCATCGTCGAAGTCGTCCTCATCCACGAGGCCACGGCGCACGCGCTCGCGCGCGTCCGCGAGCCGGACACGCAACCGCCGGTCGAACGGGCAGTCATGCACCGGCAAGGCGTGCACCTCGCGCAGCGCCCGCGCGAGCAATTCCGCCGCGCGTCGAGGGTCCCGTTGCAGGGCTGGGTGACTCATGTCCGTGCCGGGCAGGCGCTCCACCACCAGGTACTCCACGTCGTCCTCGACGTGGTACGCCACGACGTCCGGCACGCGCACACGACCGGCGAAATACCCCAGGCGCTCGCGTTCGCCGCGCAAGGTGTCGAAGTCGCCCGAACGTTGCCGTTTCAGCACGAAGCGCGACGAGCGGTACACGTCGGCGTCACTTTCGCCCACCGTCACGGGTTCCCAACGCTCGCCGGACAGCATCGCGCGCAGGGAGGCAGGCAACGTCAAGTTCGTTACGTTGGGGTCGCTCACAGCGCGAGCATACCGGTCAGACCCGCAGGCGATTTTGCGAGTTTGAAGGGTTTGATGCTGTACGGCACAAAGGACCTCAGTTCTGCCCCACCCTCCGAACCGAGCCTGCTGAGTGCCCTTCACCAGCGGCATCCAGAGGGCCTCCTTCGCTGACGCGTGAAGGGGGCGGGGATGGTGGCTTGCCGGGCGCCTCCTGCCCTGAAGGTGGAATGGTGGAGACACCGCTCGCAGGGGTGACAGGGATCCGGCGCCTCATCCGCCGGAGTGAAGCGGCGCAGGGTCGTCAGCCGCAGCCCTGCGCCGCTTTACTCTGGATCGACGTCGTCCCAGTCTGCGGTGACGTCATCCCATTCGGCCGTTTCCGTCGTTGCAGGTGCGGCGCGCACCGCATGCTCCCGCACCTGTACGGCCTGCGCGGCGCGGTTCAGGTCGCTCATCAGCGCGGCCGGGTCCCGGGGTGCGGCGCGCGGTGTGCCGCGCAGGCGCGTGAGCAGACCACCCAGCCGGTCCGTCGACTGGGGCGCGCGCTGGTCGAGGGCGCGGGCGAGCGCGAACGTCGCGGCAATCAGGTCCGTGAGCGCCTCGGAGCGTTCCACGTGGTACGCCGGCGTGGCCTGCAGCAGGTCATCGAACGGGTCGGGGTCCGCGACGAGCGGCTGGCGCTGCAGGTGCTCGATATGCCGCAGTTGCGGCAGGTCGCTGGTCAGCGCGAGCACGGCGCCGCACCGCCACACGCGGTCGGCGTTCACGCCGATGGCGTTCAGGGGGGCGCTGCGGACCACGTACAGGTCCAGGTGCGTGTGCGGCGCCAGGACGCACATGTGCTGCGCCACGCGGTACAGCGCGTCGGAGGACGTGCCGGTCAGGGTCACCAGTGAAACGGCGGGGGCGGGGTGCTCGGCGGACGGGATGGTCATGGGGGACTCCGGGGGCGGGAACGACGGCCTGTCCACAGTGTGCCGCACTTCAGTGAGGCCTGGCGCGTGCGGCGACCACGTGGGGCGGTGCTGGGCTGTTTGGGCGGCCCTCAGACCACTTCGTCCGGCGTGAACCGGCACGTGGCGGTGCCGCGTTCCACCTGCAGCGTCGGGTGTTCGATGCCGAAACGCTCGTGCAGGTCGTGTTGCGCGGCGGCGTAGAACGCGTCGTCAGGGGCGCCGCCCGGCATGATCAGGTGCGCGGTGAGGGCGGTTTCGGTGGTGCTCATGCCCCACACGTGCAGGTCGTGCACGGCTGTCACGCCCGGAAGGGTGAGGAGGTGTTGTCGCACGGCGTTCAGGTCAATGCCTTCCGGGACGGCGTCCAGGGCGAGGTTTACACTGTCGCGCAGCAGTCCCCAGGTGCCCGCCAGGATGACGAGGGCGACGATCACGCTGATGACGGGGTCCAGCCACGCCCAGTGCGTCCAGGCGATGAGTGCGCCGGCCACCACCACGGCGAGTGAGACGGCCGCGTCGGCGAGCATGTGCTGGTAGGCGCCGCGGAGGTTCAGGTCGCCTTTGCGGCCGGAAGCGAACAGCGCGGCGGTGGCGGCGTTGATCAGGATGCCTACAGCGGCGACCCAGATGACGGTGCCGCCCTCGACGGGGGCGGGGGCCGTGAAGCGCCGGGCGGCCTCGACGAGGATGGCGCCCACGGCGATGAGCAGCAGGACGGCGTTCGTGAGGGACGCGAGGATGCTGGTGCGCCGCAGGCCGTAGGTGTAGTGCGTGGTGGGGCGGCGTCGGCTGAGGGTGTGCGCGGTCCAGGCGATGATGAGGCCGAGGACGTCACTGGCGTTGTGGCCGGCGTCGGCGATGAGGGCGAGGGAGTGGGAGAGGAGGCCGTACGTGAGTTCCAGCAGGACGAAGCCGACGTTCAGGGTGATGCCGATGGCGAAGGCTCGGCCGTAGTGGGTGGGGGCGTGGCTGTGTCCGTGGTGGTCGTGGGCCATGTCGGCGTCCTTTCGTCGTGGGTGGGGTGTGGCGGGTGGTCGCCGCGTGGGACTATACCCAGAATATATGAACATCTGTTCAGATGTGAGTAAAACTACCGGTTCGAGAACCGGTCCTGGGAAGCTGCTGTGGCCGCGAGCCTCGGCGCCGGCAGGTGGCCGGGGAGGAACAGCGCGGTGAACGCACCGCGCTGTTCCTCCCCGGCCGCTCTGGTGGTTAGTCGTGTGGTGTGGCGGTGCTGGGGGTCCAGAGGGCTTCCAGAGTGTGCTGGAGCGTCGCGCGCGCGCGGGCGAGTTTGGTCAGGCCGGCGGGCGTGATTTCGGTGTAGACGCCGCGGCGGTCGGTGTCGCAGAGGTACCGGGCGAGCAGGCCGCAGTCCTGGGCTTCGAGGCGGGCGACAAGCCGGGTGGTGGCGCTCTGGGAGAGACCGGCGAGATCTGCGAGGACCTGCATGCGGTGGTGATGGTCGGGTTTGGCTTCGAGGGCCGCCAGGACCTTGTATTCGCTGACGCTGAGATTGTGGTGCTGCTGGAGCGCGTGTTCAAGAGCGCGGTTGACGGTCTGCCACTCCTGGTCGAGGGTCTGCCAGCGTTGTTCGAGGTCTGTGGGGGCGGTCATAGGTCTCCTGAGTGTCCAGTGTGCGGCATGGAGTTGACAGTGGGGGAAACACAACCTAATTTATTGCACGTGCAAGAATTGCTTGCGCAAACAATAATCGACTTAAGTCCCCTGCGCCACCCAACGCGCAGCCCACCCTCAGGAGCCCCACCATGCCCCCCGCACTCCTCGCCCTCGCCATCAGCGCCTTCGCCATCGGGACCACCGAATTCGTCATTGTCGGCCTGCTCAACACCATCGTCGCCGACCTCCACACCACCATCCCCACCACCGGCCTCCTCGTCAGCGGTTACGCCCTCGGCGTCGCCGTCGGCGCCCCCATCCTCACCGCCCTCACCGGACGCCTCCCCCGCAAAAGCCTCCTCATGAGTCTCATGGCCCTCTTCACCGCCGCGAACGTCCTCGCCGCATTCGCCGACCACTTCACGCTCCTCCTCGCCGCCCGCCTCCTCAGCGCCGTCGCGCACGGCGTCTTCTTCGCCATCGGCAGCACCATCGCCGCCGGCCTCGTCACGCCCGAAAAGCGCGCCAGCGCCATCGCCACGATGTTCGCCGGCCTCACCCTCGCCACCGCCCTCGGCGTCCCGGCCGGCACCTGGATCGGCCAGCAACTCGGGTGGCGCGCCACCTTCTGGGTCATCGCCGCCCTCGGCGCCCTCGCCGTCGCCGCCACCAGTACCCTGCTCCCCTGCGACCTCCCCCGCAGCGCCCCCGCGCGCCTCACCGACCAGGCGAACGTCCTCATCCACCCCCGCCTGCTGCTCGTCTTCGCCATGACCGCCCTCGGGTACGGCGGCACCTTCGTCACCTTCACCTACCTCGGCAGCGTGCTGGAGCACCTCACCGGATTCAGCGCCGACATGGTCAGCGTCCTCCTGCTCGTGTACGGCGTGGCCATTGCCCTTGGCAACGTCCTCGGCGGACGCGTCGCCGACCGCCACCCCGTCCGGGCCCTCACCGCGCTGTTCCTTGCGCAGGCCGCCGTCCTTCTGGCCTTCACCTTCACCGCGCCGCACGCCGTTCCCGCCGTCATCACCCTCTTCCTCATGGGCGCCCTCGCGTTCGCGAACGTCCCCGGCCTGCAGGTGTACGTCGTGCAGCTCGCCACGCGGTTCACGCCCGGCGGCGTGGACGTCGCCAGCGCCCTCAACATCGCCGCGTTCAACCTCGGCATTGCCCTCGGCGCGTTCGTGGGTGGGCTGATCGTGCAGAGTCCCCTCGGCCTGGGGGCGACGCCCTGGGTTGGCGCCGTGTTCGTCACGGGCGGCCTGCTGCTCACCCTGCTGAGCGGCCGGCTGGACCGCCACCGCGCCGCCCCAGCCGCCACCGACTGAACAGCACAGCGCCGCCCGAGGCCCCTGCATAGGGGCCTCGGGCGGCCGTTCATGCCTCCCAAGAGCTCACGTCGGCCTGCGCTCCACCGCCCCGCCGGGAGGCCCCGCGAGGAAGGGAGCCAAAGGACCCACAGGGTCGAATGCGCCCGGCCCCGGCCGGACGGGCCTTTCAGCGGCCGACGGTCTGCAGGGCCCGACGGCGGCGTTTCGTGGCGTACATCCGCTCATCGGCAATCTGGAGGACCGCGGCGGGCGCGTCGGCGTGCCCGCCCGTCGCTACGCCCACCGACGCGCCCAGCCGCGAACGCGTCACGGAACCTGCCGCGAGCACGGCCACGTCCACGTGCTCCAGCACCTCATCCTCTGTCCAGGAGCCCATCAGACGCACCACGAATTCGTCGCCGCCCAGGCGGTACACGCGCTCGTCCGGCAGTTCCGCCTGCAGCGCCGTGGCGAACACCCGCAGCGCGCGGTCCCCGGCAGCGTGCCCTTCGGCGTCGTTCAGGGCCTTGAAACCGTCGAGGTCCACCATCGCCAGCGTGAACGGCGCGGCGACGCCCGCGAGGTCCTCGTCGAACGCGCGGCGGTTCAGGATGCCGGTCAGGCTGTCCTGCCGGGCATCCAGGGCGACCGCCGCGAGGACCTCACGGCGCTGCAGGGCCGCGCGGACACTGCGCGCGGCCGCTTCCAGGAGGGCGCGATCGCTGGTGCGCCACGGCACGCGCCGCGTCTCGCGCGCGCGGACCGCCACCAGCAGGAAGGTCACGCCGCCAAACATCCCGAGCGGCAGCCACGCGAGCGCCTGCACGCCCGCCGCGATCACTTCCGCGCACGCCTGCGGGTGCGTGCCGTACTCGTCCATGTATGCCGGCGTGGACAGGTGCCGCAGCGGCAGCGTCATCCCGCCCGGCCGACCGAGGTGCTCCGTGAGGGCGAGCAGTTCCGCGGGGACGCCCGGACGGAGGTACGCCGTGTGCGCCCGCACGGTGTCCCCCTGGAAGGTCAGCAGGCCGGTCCATTCCGCGTCGATGGCGGAGCCGAGCAGCGCGGACGCGCGCAGCGCCACCTCGTCGGGCGCGAGCGTCAGGTCCGCGAGGGCGTTCACGGCGTCGAGGGTGTGGGCGTGCGCGAGCTGCTGCTGCAGGTCCTCGGCGCGCTCCGCGTGCGCGTTCAGGGTGCGGGCGAGTTCCGCGTTGCGGGCCCGCAACTCCAGTTCCGTCATGGCGAGCGCCGCGAGGTCCTGCAGGACCGTCAGGTCGTCGTCCGTGAGGGGGTGCGGAGCGTCGTCCGCGATGCACAGCGTCCCGATGCGCTGCCCGCTGCTCGTGATGAGCGGCGCGCCCGCGTACGTATGGATGTGCGGCGCGCCCGTGACGAGCGGGTTGTGCTGGAAGTTCGGGTCGATGGTGGCGTCCGGGATGACCATGGGGGCGTCCTGCAGGATCGCCCACGCGCAGAACGAGTGCGCGCGCGGCACCTCCGGACCGTCCAGGCCCACCCCGGCTTTCGCCCACTGCCGGTCGGCGTCCACGAAGTTCAGCGCGACGACTGGCACGCGCAGCAGCCGCGCCGCGAGGCGCGTGATGCGCTCGAACGTCTCCTCGCGGTCCGTGTCGAGGATGCCGTACCGTGCGAGGTCCAGGAGGCGCGCGGATTCGTCAGGGGGCAGCGGCGCGGCCGTCATGGCCTCAACCTAGCGCATGAACTCTGACGCGGCACTGACGCGGTGCAGACCGCGCGCCCGCCGCGCCGCCGGTCAGAGTTCTGAGAGGGTCCTGCCGCTACGCTGAACGCATGATTGAGGCTTCTGCGCTCCCGGACGCGCACACGGAAACGGCCCGCCTGGCGGCCCTGCGGCGGTACGCCGTGATGGGCACCGCGCCCGAACCGGCGTTCGACCGCACGGCCCGCCTCGCCGCCCGGCTGTTCCGCGTGCCCGTCGCCGCCGTCACGTTCCTTGACGAGGACCAGCAGTGGTTCAAGGCGTGCGTCGGCGTGGACCTGCAGACCATGCCGCGCGCCACGTCCTTCTGCGAGCGGGTGCTGCACGCCCCCCGCCCGGACGTGCTGGTGGTGCTCGACACGCAGGCCGACGTGCGCTTCCGGGACCTGCCGGTCGTGGTGAACGCGCCGCACGTGCGCTTCTACGCGGGTGCGCCCCTGACCACCCCCGACGGGCATACCCTCGGGACGCTGTGCCTGTACGACGTGGAGCCGCACGCGGCCTTCACGGACGAGGACCGCGCCGCCCTGCGTGACCTCGCGGAAGGCGTCGTCAGCGAACTGGAGTTGCGGCGCACCCTCGCGGAACAGGCGCAGGAACGGCAGGTGCACGCCGCCGTCATCGACGCCGCGCACGACGGCATGATCCTGCTCAATGATGAAGGGCGCGTCATCGCCTGGAACCCGGCCGCCGAGACGCTGCTCGGGTACACGCGCGCCGAGGCGCTCGGGCAGGACCTCACCGCCCTGTTCATCCCGCCCGAGTATCACCGCGCACACCTGGACGGCCTGCAGCACGTCGTCACGCACCGCGAGTACCGCACGCGCCGCGCGGAACTGCCGGCGCTGCGGCGCGGCGGTCAGGGCTTCCCGTGCGAATTCACGCTGACGCCGTTCGAGGTGGACGGCGTGCTGCGCTTCACGGTGCTGCTGCGCGACCTGACCGCCGCCGTGGCGGCGCGCGAGGCGCTCAGCGCCAGCCACACCCTGCTGCGGACCGTGGTGGACAGCGTGCCGGAGTCCATCTACGTGAAAGACCTCGAACGGCGGTACGTCATGATCAACGCCGCGGGCGCCGCGCAGATCGGCCAGCCCATGGACGCCATTCTGGGCCGCACGAATGAGGACCTGTTCCCGCGCGACGCGGCCACCGCGGCCCGCACGCGCGATGATCACGTGCTGCGCAGCGGCGCGGTCCTCACCTACGAACTCACCGACCAGCTCGGGAACGGCGCGCAGCGGACGCACTGGTTCACGAAAGTGCCGACGCGCGACGCCGCGGGCGGCATCACGGGGCTGGTGGGCGTGGCCATCGACATCACCGAACGGCAGGCGGCCGAAGCGATCATCCGCGCGCACAACGCGCAACTCACCGAACGCGTCGAAGCGGCGCAACTGGAGATCCTGCACCGCCTCGCGCGCGCCGCGGAGTACCGCGACGACGACACCGGCGAGCACATGGGCCGCGTCGCTCTGACCGCCGCCGGCCTCGCCCGCGAACTCGGCCTGAGTGAAGCCGCCGTGCGCCTGATTGAGCAGACCGCGCCCCTGCACGACGTCGGCAAGATCGGCGTGTCCGACGGCATCCTCCTGAAACCCGGCCGACTCACGCCCGAGGAATTCGAGATCGTCAAATCGCACGCTACCATCGGCGCCAACATCCTCGCGGGCGGGCACAGCCCGGCGGTGCGCATGGCGGAAGTGATCGCCCGCACGCACCACGAACGCTGGGACGGCAGCGGGTACCCGCACGGCCTGGCGGGCGAGGCGATCCCCATCGAGGGCCGCATCGTGGCCGTCGCGGACGTCCTGGACGCCCTCACAAGTGAACGCCCGTACAAGCGCGCGTGGTCGTTCGAAGCGGCCCTCGCGGAAATCCGCGCGCAGGCCGGCCAGCACTTCGACCCGCAGGTCGTCGCCGCGCTGGAACGCCTCACCTCCCGCACCGCCGCCGACTGAAGCGGCCCTGAACGGTAGCGCCGCGTACGCTTCGCGCGGCAGCTTCACCTTGCATGAACGCGCGCAGCGCCGCCCTCACGTGCCCGCCCGCGCCGGGTGGTGCAGTGGGCCTGCTGGTCGGCGCTGCACGCGCCCGCCGGGAAGGAGCCCGCATGACGGACCATCAGCCGCTGCACCCCCAGGACACCGCATTCAACGAAGACCGCCGCCAGCTGCTGCGCCTCGCCGGCGGCGCGCTCATGCTGAGCGCCGCCGGGCACGCCGTCGCCGCGCAGCTCGCCCCGACCGAGAAGCCCAGCACGCCGCCGGAACAGCGGCAGCCCGAACCGCCCGGAAAGCGCCTCGGCTGGGCGGTCGTGGGCCTCGGCGAGTTCGCGCTCGGGCAGGTGCTGCCCGCCCTGCGCGAAGCGAAATACTCCCGCCTGACCGCGCTCGTCAGCGGCGACCCCGCGAAGGCCCGCCGCGTCGCCGACCAGCACGGCGTCGACCCGAAAAACATCTACTCGTACGACAACTTCGACAGCATCCGCGACAACCCCGACATCGACGTCGTGTACATCGTCCTCCCGAACGGCCTGCACGCCGAGTACAGCGTCCGCGCGTCCCGGGCGGGCAAGCACGTCATGACCGAAAAGCCCATGGCGACCAGCCCGGAAGAATGCGAACAGATGATTCAGGCGGCGCGCGCCGCCAACCGGAAGCTGATGGTCGCGTACCGCGCGCAGTTCGAACCGCGCCACGTGGAAGTCGCGCGCCTCACGCGCACCCGCGCGTTCGGCAACCCGCGCGCCATCACCGCCGAATTCGTGCAGAACCAGGGCGACCCCGCGCAGTGGCGCCTCGACCGGAACCTCGCGGGCGGCGGGAGCCTCCCGGACATCGGCCTGTACCCGCTGAACTTCTCCCGGTTCGTGCTCGGCGAGGAACCGAGCGCCGTCATGGCGCACATCAGTTCCCCGCCGAACGACCCGCGGTTCCGGGAGGTGGAGGACCGCGTGGCGTTCACGCTGCACTTCCCGAGCGGCGTCATCGCGCACTGCCTGAGCGGGTACAGCGCGCACCGCTCCAGCCGGTTCCGGATCATGAGCGAACGCGGCTGGGCGAGCCTTGACCCGGCCTTCGCATACGAACGCAACCGCCTGACCGTGGGGCGCCGCGTCGGCCAGCAGGAAGGCATTGAGGAACGACAGGTGGAGGACAAGAGCCAGTTCGTGCTCGAAATCGACCACCTCAGCCAGGCGATCTTGGAGAACAAGCCCGTCAAGACACCCGGCGAAGAGGGCCTGCGCGACCACGTGCTGATGCGCGCCATCTACCGCAGCGCCGAGGAAGGCCGCCGGATCACCCTGAGCTGACACCCACAGGCTGCCGCTGGGGAGGTGACAGGCCTTGAACGCATGGGGCGTGCGGAGGCGGCATGCCTCCGCACGCCCCAACGCCGGGGTGACTCGCCGCGCGCTGAAGGAGGCTCGGGGTGCAGGACTTCAGGCTGATCAGCGTGAACAGCGCCATCACCCCCAGAGGGGCGGTGGTCACGGTTTCTACCGTAACCACCGCTGTTCGTTCCCGATTCACACGGCAGCGCGCCTAATACGCAGCCGCGTACGGCGAAGACGTTCTCGAACGGTGGCCCGTTCGCGGGCCGTGTGAACACCCGTCAGCACGCGCGACGGTCGGTCGCAGGCGCGCCACGTGGTGCGGGCCGGTCATCAGCATGGGGAGGTGGATGAGCGGCCCAGCGCAAGACTCGCGCCCGGTGGCACTCCTGGCGAAGGTATGGACGCGCTCGTGTGTTCGCAGAGGTCGTGGGCGTGTACCTCTCGTGGGCGTCGTCAGGGTTGCCGGTCGCCTCGGCGAACAGGCCCTGCAGGCGTTCGGTGGTGTTGGGCGTCGTGCCCACCATTGAGCCTTTGTGCGGTCGCGGTGGTTCCTGCCGGGGCCGAGTGGATTGAGCAGGGGATCGCGCCGGCTGGCGTAGTTGGAGGCGTCACGGTCGTGTGGATGACGGGTGGCTTGCCCCGTGGTTGACGGTGGCGGTAGCGCGGATGCCGTGGTGTGGGTGCAGCGCAGGAGCTCATCCGCAACGGGGGTGATTCGCTGCCGTTCAGGTCATTGGTGGTTGGCGCGGGGGCCGGGCGTGCGCTTGCGCGAGCGCTGTGCCGGTCGGGGCTGCAAGGGTAGGCCTCGCATGAATCCCCGCAGACTGTATGCATTTGTGTATTCACTACACCTGTTTAGTGTTCAAAATACACCGATAATTTATCGTTCCAGATGAAGAATTCAGAAGGTTATGGGCTATACAAACCATGCTTTGCGTCCGCATGCCCCGTAAACTGATGACGCAACTTCGGCAGTACCCACGAAAGGATGGCCACCCATGAACCACGTGTACTTCTTCGACGAGGGCCAGGCAGACTGGAAAGACCTGCTCGGCGGCAAAGGCGCCAACCTCTGCGAAATGACCCGCCTGGGACTTCCCGTCCCTCCAGGCTTCACCATCACCACCGACGCCTGCCGCGCCTACCACACCAACAACACCGTCCCCGACACCCTCTGGGACGAAGTGCGCACGCAACTTCAACGCCTGGAACGCGAAACCGCCAAGCGCCTCGGTGACGCCCACGACCCCCTGCTCGTCAGCGTCCGCTCCGGCGCGAAATTCAGCATGCCCGGCATGATGGACACCATCCTCAACCTCGGCCTGAATGACCACGCCGTCGAAGGCCTCGCGCAGCAGAGCGGCAACCCCCGCTTCGCGTACGACGCCTACCGCCGACTCATCCAGATGTACGGCGACGTCGTCCAGAACGTCCCCAAACACGAATTCGAGGAAGCCCTCGACGACCTCAAGGACGCCCGCGGCGTCCAGAACGACGTGGACCTCACCGCCGCCGACCTGCGTGAACTCGTCGACACCTTCAAAGGCCTCTACCGCGACGGCACCGGCCACGACTTCCCGCAGGACCCCTGGGCGCAACTCCAGGGCGCCGTCCTCGCCGTCTTCCAGTCGTGGGGCAACCGCCGCGCCGTCACGTACCGCCGCCTCAACAACATCCCCGACAGCCTCGGCACGGCCGTGAACGTCCAGGCCATGGTGTTCGGCAACCTCGGCGACGACTCCGGCACCGGCGTCGGCTTCACCCGCAACCCCTCCACCGGCGACAAAGAACCCTTCGGGGAGTTCCTGATCAACGCCCAGGGCGAGGACGTCGTCGCCGGCATCCGCACCCCCCAGCCGCTCAGCGCCCTCGAACGCCTCCTCCCGGAAGCGCACCGCCAGCTGATCGACACCACCCAGGGCCTCGAGCGGCACCTCCGTGACCTGCAGGACTTCGAGTTCACCGTCGAACGCGGCAAGCTCTACATGCTGCAGACGCGCAACGGCAAACGCACCGCACAGGCCGCCGTGAAAGTGGCGGTGGACCTCGCCAACGAAGGCCTCATCACCCGCCAGGAAGCCGTCACGCGCGTCGACCCCGAAGCCCTCAACCAGCTCCTGCACCCGCGCCTGAAACCCGGCCACGGCACCGCCCCCCTCACCAAGGGCCTGCCCGCCAGCCCCGGCGCCGCCACCGGCATCGTCGTCTTCACCGCCGACGAAGCCGCCGAACTCGGCGAAACGCAGGACGTCATCCTCGTCACACCCGAAACCAGCCCGGAAGACATTCACGGCCTCGCCGCCGCGCGCGGCATCCTCACCGCCCGCGGCGGCATGACCAGCCACGCCGCCGTCGTCGCCCGCGGCATGGGCAAACCCGCCGTCGTCGGCGCCGAAGCCCTCCGCATCGACCGCAAGGCCGGCACCATGGCCATCGGCGACACCATCGTCCGCCGCGGCGACACCCTCACGCTCGACGGCGCCCTCGGCGAAATCTACGCCGGCGCCATCCCCACCGAACAGCCGGAAGTCAGCGGCCAGCTCGAAGACCTACTCGCGTGGGCTGCCGAAACCGCCCGCGCCGGCGTGCGCGCCAACGCCGACACGCCCGAAGACGCCCGCCGCGCCCGCGAATTCGGCGCGGTCGGCATCGGCCTGTGCCGCACCGAACACATGTTCTTCGGCGAGGACCGCATCCGCTGGGTGCGCCAGATGATCCTCGCGCACGACGAACACGAAGAGCAGGAAGCCCTCACGCACCTCCTGCACGCCCAACGCGAGGACTTCCGCGGCATCCTCGACGCCATGGACGGCCTGCCCGTCACCATCCGCCTCCTCGACCCGCCCCTGCACGAATTCCTCCCCAGCCTGGAAGAACTCGCCGTGCGCGTCGCCGTCGCCGAAGCGCGCGGCGAACACACCGACGCCGCCCACGCGGACCGCGCGCTGCTCAGCCGCGTCCGCGCCATGCACGAAACGAACCCCATGATGGGCCTGCGCGGCATCCGCCTCGGCCTCACCCGCCCCGCCATCACCCGCATGCAGGTCCGCGCCATCGCCGAAGCGACCGCCACCCTCGAACGCGAAGGCCGCGCACCCAAACCCGAAATCATGATTCCCCTCGTCGGCACCGCCGACGAACTCGCCCAGGCGCGCGCGCAGGTCGAAGTCGTCCTCGAGGAAGTCCGCGCCGAACAACACGCCACGCTCGACATCCCCATCGGCACCATGATCGAAATTCCCCGCGCGTGCGTCACCGCCGGCGAAATCGCGCAGTACGCCGACTTCTTCAGCTTCGGCACCAACGACCTCACCCAGCTGACCTTCGGGTACTCCCGCGACGACGCGCAAGGCAAATTCATCCCGCAGTACCTGCAGGCCGGCATCCTCAAGCACGACCCGTTCGCCACGCTCGACACCGAAGGCGTCGGCGCGCTCGTCCGCATGGCCGTGCAGGCCGGACGCCGCACCAACCCGAACCTCAAGCTCGGCATCTGCGGCGAACACGGCGGCGACCCCGCCAGCGTCCGCTTCTTCCACGATGTCGGCCTCGACTACGTCTCGTGCAGCCCGTTCCGCGTGCCCATCGCGCGCCTCGCCGCCGCGCAGGCCAACGTCGACGCCGTGCAACACACCACCCGCTAACCCACGCTCATCAGGCGCGCCGACCCCACTTCAGGGGTCGGCGCGCCCCTGCTGCGCCGCCTCCCGCCGCGCCGCGCGGCGCTCCATGATCCGCTCGATCTCCGCCGCCGTTTCCTCCACCGCGCGGCCCGTCACGTCAATCACCGGGAACCGCCCGCGCCGGAACACCTCATCCGCGAACGCCAACTCCGCCTGCACCGTCTCCGGGTCCGCGTACTCCCCTCCGTCAGTCGTTCCCAGCTGCCGCACGCGGTTCCGGCGAATCTCAATCAGGGTGCCCGCATCAATCGTCAGCCCGAACACCCGCCCGCGCGGCATCTGAAACACCGCCTCGTTCACTGGCACGCCCAGAATCAGCGGCACGTTCGCGGTCTTGCACCCCCGGTTCGCGAGGTAGATGCTCAGCGGCGTCTTGCTGACCCGCGACACGCCCAGCAGCACGATATCCGCCTCCGCCAGGTGGTCCTGCGCGCGCCCATCATCATGCCGCACCGTCCACTCCATCGCCTCCACCCGCGCGAAATACGCCGCGTCCAGCCGGTGATGCACCGCCGGCGTCGCGCGCGGCGCGAGCCCGAACGCCCTCGAGATCGCGCGCGTCGTGAGGCCCAGCAGGTCCAGTGCCGGCACGTCTGCCTGCGCCGCGAGCCGCTCGAACTGCGCGGCCCAGTCCGCAGTGGCGAGCGTGTACACCAGCACGCTGCGGCGCGCCTGCGCGTCCCGCACGATGCCCGGCAGGTGCTGCGCGTCCGTGACGCCCACGTACCGGTGCAACTTCACCTGCCTCGGCTCCAGGTTGAACTGCGCCAGCGCCGCCCGCGCCGCCATTTCCGCGCTGACGCCCGTCGCATCCGACACGATATACACGTGAAAACGCTCCGTCATGCCGCAGTGTACGGGGCGCATCAGGTGGGCTGGCGGTACCGGCTGCTGCTCCGCTGGCCTCTGGAACCGTGCGGGGCGCCAACCGCGTGACTACACCAAGAGAAGTGCGCCTTCCGTATGGAAGGCGCAGGTTTACTTCAGGCTGGTCTGCCCGAGCTTCCTCGGGGCCATTCAGGGAATGAGGTAGGGGCCAGCAGGCACGTTGGTCTGCCTGTAACGATTATCGCCCCAGGCGACGATCGTGCCGTCCTTCTTGAGGGCCAGGTTGTGCCAGTAGCCTGCGGAGATCGCCACGACGTCCGTGAGGCCTGCCGCACCATCGACCAGACCGTAAGAGTTGTTACCCCAGGCGACGACCGTGCCGTCCTTCTTGAGGGCCAGGGTGTGCCAGATCCCTGCCGAGATTCCCACAACGTCTGTAAGGCCTGCCGCACCATCGACCAGACCGTAAGAGTTGTTACCCCAGGCGACGACCGTGCCGTCCTTCTTGATCGCTACGCTATGCTCATAACCTGCAGCGATCGCCACGACGTCCGTGAGGCCTGCAGAAGGGCTTACCTGACCGTTCCAGTCGGCCCCCCAGCCAACGACCGTGCCGTCCTTCTTCAGCGCCAGAGCGTGGTATCCCCCTGCGGCGATCGCCACGACGTCCGTGAGCCCCTCGGGAGGGGTGCCGTATTGGTTGGAGCCCCACTGGACAACGGTTCCGTCCGCTTTCAGCGCCAGGCTGAAGTTATAGCCACCCGCAATGGACACCACGTCCGTCAGGTTTGCCGGCACGCTTTGAGTGCCTTCGGACCCCCACTGAACGACTGTGCCATCACGCTTGAGCGCGAGGCTGTGGTACCAGCCGGCCGCGGTCATCACGACATCGGTCAGGCCTTCAGGAACGTTTGTCTGACCGTAACCGTTGTGACCCCAAGCGGCGACGGTGCCGTCCGCTTTCAGGGCCACGTTATGCCAGAAGCTCGTGGCGGGGAAGCTCTTGACGAACTGCAGCGCCTGCTGGCGGCCTTCGTTGCCGGCCTTGTCGGCGGCGATGACGGTGATGTCGGGCGTGCCGGTGTACGTGGCCGTCCAGGGGAGCGTCCAGGTGCCGTCCGTGAAGGTGATTTCGCCGACGCCGTTCTGGCCGAATTCGGTGCTGTCGGTGCTGCCGATCAGGGCCACGCCGTCGTACACGCGGACGCTCGCCACGTTGCCGCTGTCGTCCGTGGCGGTGCCGGTGAGGGTGTACGTCTGGTTCGCGGTGACGTCGCCCAGGTTGTTGGACGTCACTTTGGGGGCGTGCATGTCGGCGCTCAGGCCGAGTTTGGCGAACGGAATGCGGAAGGTTTTGCTGAGCGTGAATTTCGTGGCGGTGTCCGGGCCGTTGGCCTGCCAGGCCTGCACGCTGGCTTTCACGAACAGTTCGCTGGTGCTGGTGGTGCCGATGGCCTGCACGCGCGCGCCGAGTTTGCTGCTGCCGGGCAGGACGTTGGCGACGCCGCTGAGCGGTTGGCCGTCGGCGTCGACGATTTCGTAGGTGGGCGCGTCGAAGTCGGTGGTGGGCACCAGGGTGCCTTCGGCGTTCATGACCTTGAGGCGGAGGTCGAGGACGTCCTGGGTGACGACGCTGGTCCAGCCGAGCTTGTCGACGAAGGTCGTCTGGGCGGCGTCAGCGAGCGCGTGGATGTCGAGTTTGAGGGTGGGGGTGGTGGTGATGTCCACGCTGGCGTTGGTGCCGTACGCGAGGAAGGTGCCTTCCACGTTGGTTCTGCCGACGTTCTCGAAGGTGTACGTGCCGCGCGGCAGCAGGACCTGGGCGGTGGGGGTGGCGGTGGTGAGGGTGAGGGTGTCCTGGGCGCCGTCCGGCTGGTAGACGTTCTGGCCGTTGAAGTGGACGAGCTGACCGTGGGCGTCCCGGACCTTGACGATGATGGCGGTGACGGTGCTGGCGCCGCTGGGGTCGGTGGGGAGGGCCTGTTTGCCGAGGGTGGCGAAGGGGGCCGTGAGGGTCAGGGCGGTGGTGCCGCTCGGGGCGGGGGCGGTGGTGGGCTGGCTGCAGGCCGCGAGGGTCAGCGCGAGGGTGGTGAAGAGCAGGGGGGGAAGGCGACGCATGGGGACTCCTGACCAGACGGGAGCTGGTGTGGGGGGTGGGCGCCCTGGGAACCATGGGGGGAGGGCAGCGCCGGCGGGAGTGGGAGGCGAAGCGGTGGGCGCACCACTGGCTCGGCCCGTTCCAGGTGCCCGGATGGAGAACGGGAGTCGTCGCGTCGCTGGTTCAGGCGGGGTGGGGGAGCCTGTGATTCAGAGCTTGATCCTGTGAATCTTACATTGATCTTACACTCATCTTTTTCAGGTGTCATGCCCGAGCGGCTGAGTGTCAGTGTGCCCTGATGTCCCAGGGCGTTGGGTCGTCGCTCATGGAACCCATCTACAGCTCAGAGCGGTCCTGCGATGTGCAGGGACGCTCTGAGCTGTAGATGGGGAAGAGCCCGGCGTGCTGGTGCCTTGAGGCCAGGCGGTCTGCCCCGCGTCGCCGGTCAGCGCCAGACGAGGGCGACGGCGCCCGCGGCGATGAGCGTGAGCGCCCACACCTGATCGAGGTTCACCCACGCGCGGCGCAGCACCGCGAGGCCCACCACCTGATACACGATCAGGGCCACCGCGGTCATGCACGCCAGCATGCTGAGGCTGTGCACGCCGACCGCGGCGAGACCTGCCAGGGTGGACGGGCTCCCGTGCACGTGCGCGGTGTGCGCGCCGTGCAGGGCGTGCGTGGGCGGCGCGCCCGCAGAGAAGCGCAGGGCGAGCGGCACGAGCATCAGGCCGGCGCCGTGCGCGGTGGACATCAGGAACGACCAAAGGGTCAGGTCGCGGAAGCCGACGCGCATGCCCACCCAGCGCGGGTGCGTGTTGGGGCGCGCGAGCTTGTACGCGCCGAACGCGAGGAGGGCGCCCGCGCCGAGCCAGCGCAGCAGGCGCTCATCGAGGACGCTGCCCGCCGCGAGGACGACCGCGACGACCAGCGCGATGGACGCGGCGTGCCCGAGCGCGATGGGGCCGAGGGCGCGGAGGACGGCGGCGCGGGAGCGGTCCTGCAGGCCGAGCGCGACGGCGAACAGCCAGCCCATGGCGGGGTTCAGGCCGTGCAGCGCGCCGAGCAGGGCCAGTGCGGACCAGGCGACGGGGTCGTTCATGGGTTGGGGTAGCAGAAGGAGTCGGAGGAGGCGTCGCCGCCCTGGAGGCGCACCTGGTGGGCGCGGCGTTCGCCGAAGTCCACGTAGAAGTCGGGGTCGACGGTGAGGCCGCCCTGCGGGTCAACGTCGAGTTTCGCGGCCCATCCGCGGATGCCGGCGGGGTAGAACTGCGCGTCCCAGGCGGCGTACAGGGAGTTGGTGACGTACACGCGCTGGCCGTCGCGGCTGATTTCGACCATCTGGGGGCCGCCGGTGAGGGGGGTACCGTCGCGCGGGTGGGGGGCCTGGCGGACGATGCCGCCGAGGTGCACGGACCCGACGAGTTTCGGGTTGAACGGGTCAGTCACGTCGTACTGTCGGAGTTCGCCGGTGCCCCAGCAGGAGACGTACAGGAAGCGGTCGTCGAGGGAGAGGTTGATGTCGGTGATGAGGGGCGGGACGGCGCCGAAGCCCTGCAGGAGCGGGGGGAGCAGGGACGGGTCGGCGGGTTCGGCGGGCACCTCGATGACTTTTTGGGCCTTCCAGTCGTGACCGTCGAGGTACCACACCCAGACGGACGCGGAGAGGTCCTTGAGGCTGGTGACGACGCCGACGAACCCGTAGGTTTTGCGGGGGTCGTGGGCGGGGCGGAGTTCGAGGACCATCTGGTGCTCGGCGCCGAGGTCGATAGTGCTGAGGTGTTCGCGCGTGCGGAGGTTCCAGACGTGCAGGGCGTGGCCGTACCCGCCGGCGAGGAGGATTTCGGGGTTGAGGCCGTCCTCGACCATGTTCGGGGTGCCCCATTCGGAGGTGAGCATGGTGTCGTGGCCGAGGTGCCACCAGAAGTCGTAGGCGAGGTGCTGGGGGCCTCGGTGCTTCTCCCAGGGGCCTTTGATGTCGAAGGTGTTGTGGTCGAGCAGGAAGACGCCGCCGGGGCCGTTGCCGTCGGGGGCGCCGAGGGCGTTCATGTAGACGGCGTCGGGACCGCAGTGGACGGTGTGGGGGCGGCTGTACCCGCTTTTGGCGTGGAGTTCTTCGGGTTCGATGGTTTTGTGGATGGTGGGCTGGCGCGGGTCGGGTTTGGTGTCGATGACGTAGATGCGGGAGGAGCGCAGGCCGGGCACGAGGAGGTAGCGGCGTTCGACGTGCGGGTGCGGCATGGTGGGGCAGAGGGCGGCGCTGCAGGCGTTCCAGCCGAAGTGGTGAAGTTCGTCGCCGGTGTGGGGCAGGTCGAGTCGCCCGACTTCCTGGGTGTAGGTGGGGGAGTCGTGGTCGAGGTCGAGGACGACGAGGGCGTCGGGGGTGTGGCCGGTGGGGTCGATGACGGCGACGTACGCGAGGGTTTCGCGGGGGGCGCTCTGGGCGAGGCTGGGGGAGGGGTAGAAGGTGGGGTCGGGTCGGAAGGTTCTGGAGGTGGTCATGGCGGCACTCCTGTGGGATTGTGAAGTGAGGCTATGTTGACAATCTTTGTCATCTATTAATTGTGCATTGCGCTGCGGGAGGTTTCACATCTTGCGAAGTCGGCTGGACCCGGAGGTGCACAGGACGAAAAACTTGACTAAGTTCATCGGATTACCTAGGTTGTTAGGCGTATGCGACTCCCCCTGCTGCTCGCCACCACCGCGCTCCTCAGCGCCGCCAGCGCCCAAACGCTGACCATCAAACACGACGAAGGCACCACCACCGTCAAAAAGGACCCCAAACGCCTCGTCGTCCTCGACGAAGAAGCCCTCGGCTGGATCTACGCCCTCGGCCTCGGCGACCGCGTCGTCGGCCTCGGCAGCTCCATGCTCAGCCCCACCGACCTCACCGCCAGCGGCAAAATCAAACCCGAACGCATCAAGGGCACCTTCCTCGCACGCGGCAACATCAACAACGCCCGCTTCGTCGGCAGCTGGACCGCACCCAACCTCGAAACCATCCTCGCCCTCAAACCCGACATGATCGTCCGCCTCACCTGGGCCGGCAACCAGAACTACGACAAACTCAGCCGCATCGCCCCCACCGTCGGCTACCGCGAGGACGCCACCGGCTTCTGGAAGACCGGCCTGCGCGACCTCGCCCGCGTCTTCAACCGTCAGGAACAGGCCGAAAACATCATCCGCCAGGTCGCCGAAACGCACCGCACCAACGCGCGCAAACTCCTCAGCGCCGGCGCATTCACCAAATACCCCAAGGTCGTCGTCATCTCCCCGTTCCAGGGCGGCAGCAACTACATCTACACCAAAACCCGCCTGATCGAGGACATGCGCGCCCTCGGCTTCAAGGACGGCCTCAGCGTCAACACTGCCACGCTCGGCGTCGGCGCCGTCATCAGCGACGAGGCGCTCCTCAGCCTCGACAAACGCACCCTCGTCGTCCTGTTCCCCCCCGGCGGTCAGTACAACGGCGCCGCCGCCTTCCTGAACAGCCCCGTCGGCCAGCGCCTCAAAGCGCAGACCGTCGTGTACACCCCCGAAGCCAACAGCCCCTGGTCCGGCCCGCTGGTGTCCATCCGCAACAGTAGCGAAGTCACCAACCTGATCCTCCAGCACCTCAAGTAACCCCACCAACAAGGAAGGCCAGGGCGCACGCCCTGGCCTTCCTTATTGGTGGTTACACCTCGATAGACCGCAGTCCATCCTCCGTGACCTGCTCACGCGTCACCGCGCGGGGGCGCGCTTCCGGCAGGAACAGACTGATCAGGAGCGCCAGCACCGTCACGCCCAGGCCCACGCGGTACAGCAGCGACACCGCGTCCGTGAACGCCTGCTTCACGCCCGCGCCGATCCGGTCGATCACCGGCAGCACCTTCACCTTCGCGTCGTCCAGACGCGAGAGCAACTGATTGAGCGCCGTCTTGGGCTGCGTGGCGAGCGTCTCGCGCTCCTTTGCGTCGAGACCCGACAGGATCTTCGCGAGCGCCGCGCGCGGCGCGGTCCGCAGGGCCTGCTGCTCCGCGGCGTCCAGCTTCACGAGGGCGGCGTGCAGCGCCTGCTGCGGCGCGCTCGCCAGCAGGGCTGGCGCCTGCGCGTCCAGCTGCGCGACCGCCTGCGTGAACGCCTGCTGCGGCGCGCTGCGCAGCAACGCGGCCTCCTTCGCGTTCAGGCCCGCGAGCACCTGAGCCAAGGCCTGCTGCGGCGCGCTCGCCAGCGCCTGCTGCTCCTTCACGCGCAGGCCCGCGAGCACCTGGGTCAGGGCCGCCTGACGCGCGGCCTTCAGTGCGCCCGGCAGGGCCGCGTCCAGCTGCGCCTGCGCGCTCGTCAGCGCGGCCTGCACAGCCGCAGTTTCCGCCGCGGGTTCGGCGGCGTCGAGTTGCGCGCTCAGCGCCTGCACCGTCGCGGCGCGCGCGTCCGGGGTGGCGAGCGCCTCGGCGGGCAGGGCCGCGAGCGCATCACGCAGCGCCTGGGGCAGCTGGGGGTTCTGCGTCAGCGGGCGGACGTCGCCAGCGGTCACGGCCGCCGCCACCGCCGCCTTCTGCGCGGCCTGGCCGCGCTGCACAGCGGCGCGAACCCCACCGGCCGTCAGGGTCTGCCGCAGCGCGGCGGGCGTGCTGGGGGCTTTCAGGAGCGCCTGTACGGCCTGGGCGTCGTTGTCCCGCAGGGCGCGCGTCAGCAGGTCCCGCTGCTGCGCCAGCCCCGCGCGGACCTTCGCGTCCAGCCCGCCCCGCTCGAAGAGGGCGCGGAGCTCGGCGGGCGTCTGCGGGTTCCCGAGAATCTTCCGGGTGGCGACCGGGTCGCTGTCGCGGAGCGCCGCCGTGAGGAGCGCACGCTGCTCGTCGAACGCGGCCTGCACGCGGGCACGCACGCCGCCCCGCTCGAAGAGGGCGCGGAGCTCGGCGGGCGTCTGCGGGTTCCCGAGGATCTTCCGGGTGGCGGCCGGGTCGCCGTCGCGGAGCGCCGCCGTGAGGAGCGCGCGTTGCTGCGCGAACTCCGCGCGGATGTGCCCCTGAATGCCGCCGCCCTGCAGGGCGGCGCGGAACGCGGCGGGCGTCTGCGGGTTGCCGAGGACCTTCTGGATGGCGGCCGGGTCGGCGTTCAGGACCGCGCGGCGCAGCAGCGTGCGCTGCTCGTCGAGGCCCCGCTGCACCTGCGCGTCCACGCCGCCGCCGGACAGGACCGCGCGCAGTTCCGCGGGCGTCTGCGGGCTGGCGAGCAGTTCACGCACGGCCGCCGGGTCGTTCCATAGCAGGGCGCGCGTCAGCAGGTCACGCTGCTGCGCGATGCTCGCCTTCACCTGCGTGGCGACGCCGCCGCGCACGACGTCCTTGAGGTCCTGCGGGAGTTGCGGGTTGCTGGTGACTTCCCGGATGGCCGCCGGGTCGCGGTTGAGGACGGCGCGGGTGAGCAGCGTGCGCTGCTCCGCGAACCCGGCGCGGATGGCGCCCTCGAAGCCGCCCTTGCGCAGGACGTCCCGCAGGGCACCCGGGGTCTTGGGGTCGTCGAGGAGCGCGCGGACGGCCCTGGGGTCATGGTCGCGGAGCGCGGCGACGTAGCGGGCGCGGGTCTCGTCGAGTTTCTGCACGGCCTGGCGTTTGATGCTGGGCGCATCGAAGCTCTGGTTGCTGCTGGCGGTTTTCGTGCCGGACGTGCCGTTCAGGTCGAATTGCGCGCGCATCTCGGTGGGCAGGCCCTGCCTGGCGGCGGTCACGGTGTCCTGAATTTCGCTCTTGAGGGTGGACGCGAACAACGTCCCGAGGAACGCCACGCCGATGGTGCTGCCCAGCGAGCGCAGGAAGTTGTTCGTGCCGGTCGCCGCGCCGATGTCGCGCGGGCTGACGGCACCCTGAATGGCGAGCGTGAGCATCGGCAGGACCGGCCCGAGGCCCAGGCCGACGATGATCATCTTCCAAGTCAGTTCCAGCTGGGTGCTGTTTACGCGCAGGGTGTAGCCCATCAGGATGAAGCCGAGCATCAGCAGCAGGCCGCCCACGATGATGATGGGCTTGAGCTTGCCGACGCGCGCGAACACCTGACCGGCAACGACGCTGCCGAACACCAGCCCGATGGTGAGCGGGAACGTCGTGAGGCCCGCGCTGGTGGCGCTCAGGCCGATGACGTTCACCATGTACAGCGGCAGGAACACCGTCGCGGCGAAGAACACGATGCCGAGAAAGAACGTGGCGACGTTCGCGACGGCGAACGTCTGGTTGCGGAACAGGCGCACGTCGATAATCGGGTCGGCGGCGCGCAGCTCCACGGCGATGAACGAGCTCAGGGACGCCGCGGCCACACCGAGCAGCGTGAGGATCGGCCAGGAGCCCCACAGGTACCCGCTCTCGCCGGGCGCGACGCTGGTCTTGCCGAGCGACAGTGCGAGCAGCAGCGTGACGCTGAACACCACCAGCAGCGCCGCGCCGGGCAGGTCGAGCGGCGCGCGTTCCCGCTGCTGCCGCAGGGCCGGCATGAACAGCATGGCGGCGAGCGCGAGGACGCCCAGCGGCACACTGATGAAGAAGACGTTGTGCCAGCCGAAGTGGTCGGTGACGTACCCGCCGACGATGCTGCCAAGCACCGACGCGAGGCTGAACACCGCGCCGATCAGGGCGGTGTAGCGGCTGCGCTGCTCGGGCGGGTACAGGTCCGCGATGACGGCGTACATCAGGCCGATCAGGGCGGCGCCGCCGAGGCCCTGGACGGCGCGGCCCATGATGAGCATGCTGACGCCGCTGGCGAGGCCGCACACCATGGACCCGGCGACGAACACGAGCGTCCCGAAGATCAGGATGATCTTGCGCCCGAGGATGTCGCTGAGTTTGCCGTAGATGGGCACGAGGGTGGTGCTGGCCAGCAGGTACGCGGTGGTGATCCACGAGTACAGGCTGTTTTCGATGTTGAGGGCCTTCTGGATGGCCGGGCCGGCGGTGCTGACGATGGTCTGGTTGATGCTGGCGAGCAGCACGGCGAGCAGGATGGCGACGAACGAGATGGTGCGTTGTCGCGGGGTGAGTTCGTTGGGGGTGGTCATGGGCGCTCCTGAGGCATAAGCATCAGATTTTCCTACACCCGGACCAATATTTGCAAATTTGCAACTACGTGTGCTGGGCAGGCAGTACCATCAACGCCATGCCGGACACCCCCGCCCCCGACCCCACCGCCCTCGCCGCGCGCTACCTCGACGCGTTCTACCGCGCCCGCGAAGCTTTCGGCCGCGCCATCGGCCCCACCCTCCGCGCGCAGTACGACCTCGATGTCCGCGACTACCTCATCCTCCGCTGGATTCAGCAGCAGCACCTCACCCCCGGCAGCCTCGCCGAACTCCTCCACGTCCCCAGCTACGCCACCAGCCGCCTCCTCGACCCCTTCATCAAACGCGGCCTCGTGCAACGCCAAGTCGACGACACCGACGCCCGCCGCTACCGCCTGCACCTCACCCCCGAAGGCCGCGCCGTCACGCAGGCCATCGAAGCGCACGTCGCCGCCCTCCTCGGCCAGTTCCTCCACGACCTCGGCCCGCAGCAGACCGAACAGCTGCTCAGGAGCCTCGAAGCCTTCGCCCGCCTCGACACCCCGCACCCCTGAACGAACAGGCCCCGCTGATCCGCCAGGACGATCACCCCTCCGACCGGCACGCCGCGCGGCCCACCCCACCATCCGCGCGCCTCGGCCTCAAGGGTCGCTCTGCGCGTCGTCAGGCTGCTCCAGCTGCTCCAGGGTCCGCGCCACCCAGCTCCGGTCCGCCTGCGTGAGCACCTGAAGCCGCTCAATGGCCCGGCGCACCCCCTTCGGAAAGGGAAACGTGAACCCCGCATACAACGCCAGCCGCGCGTCCAACTTCGCCAGTCGCGCGCGCAACGCCGGCACGAGGGCCGCGTCCGGAAGGTGGTCACTGAACATCACCGGCACGTTGCCCGGCGGGAACAGCGGCTCCTCGTCTCCCAGCAGCTGCAGCAGCAACGTCTCGAAGTGCGCGCGGCCCGCACCCGTGAGCGAATAGACCTTGCGGGGCGTGCGCTCGCCGTACAGCTCAGGGCGGCTCCCCACCAGCCCCAGCTGCTCCAGCCGGTCCAGCAGCTGGTACGCCGTGGCCTTCTTCAGCGGCAGGACATGCTGCAGGTTGTGCTGAATGAAGTCGTGCAGTTCGTACCCGTGACGGTCCTGCGCGACGAGCAGGCCCAGCAGGAGCAGGGTGCGGTCATCGTGCGGCACAGCAGAGGTTCTCGGCATGGAGCTTCAGTCTAATTTAGTCATTTATGACCAAATTCAGGTCACCCCTCCGGCATGCTGAAGCTCCACTTCGCCCCACACCCCCGAGAGGACCCACCATGCACACCCACACCCGCCGCGCCCTGCTCCTGCTCGCCACGCTCGCGCTCGCTGGCACCGCCATCACCGCCACCGCGCAGGCCCGCACCACCACACCCACCCTGCAGCCCGCCCTCAACGGCGAACGCCGCACCCTCAACCTCCCCGGCTTCGGGAACGTCGCCTACTACGCCGACCCGCGCGGCCCCGGCCGC
>NC_014958.1:0-72500 GCF_000186385.1 Deinococcus maricopensis DSM 21211 | reverse complement strand
CCATGCAGGGTGCGGCTCAGCGGGCCGCGCGCAGCGCCGCGCGGACGCCACTGTGCGCGAGGTGCGTCATGGCCAGGGCCAGCGCGTCCGCCGCGTGGTCATTCATGATGTCGCGGATGCCCAGCGTCGCCTTCACCATATAGATGACCTGCTCCTTGTCCGCGCGACCCGTGCCGACAATCGTCTGCTTCACCTGCATCGGCCCGTACGTGTAAATCGGGATGTCCGCCTGCGCGCACGCCAGCTGCACCACGCCGAACGCCTGCCCCACCTTGAACGCCACGTCCGCCTGCTTGCGTAGGTACTGCTCCTCGATGGCGACCGCTTCGGGCTCGAACACCTCAATCAGGCGGCTCACCTCCTCGTGGAGGTACCGGAGGCGGCGCGGGAGTTCCCACGCGCTGGCGGTAAACAGGCACACGCTGTGCAGGTGCCGGGCTTTGCGGGCGTCGCCGTCCACCACACCAATCCCGAGATTCGCGAGGCCGGGGTCAATGCCGAGGACAATCATGCCTTCAGGATAGGGCAGAAACCCTCACGGGCGTTCCGGTGACGCAAAAGACGCGGCGCGCCCCACCGATGGGGCGCGCCACGGGACAGAGCCACGCTCAGAGGCGGCTGCGCGGGTCGAAGGCGTCCCGCAGGCCGTCCCCCAGGAAGTTGAACGACAGCACCGTCAGCAGGATTGCCAGGCCCGGGTAGAACGGAATCCACGGGTACTGCAGCACCACCTCCTGCGCGTTGCTGAGCATGTTCCCCCACGTGGACACCGGCGGCTGAATCCCGAAGCCCAGGAACGACAGCGCTGCCTCACCCAGAATCGCGGCGCCCACGTCGATGGTCGCCTGCACGATGATGATCGCGAACAGGTTCGGGACGAGGTGCCGCCACATGATGCGGTTGTTCGACGCGCCCAGCGCGCGCGCGGCGTCCACGTACTCCAGGTTCTTCAGGCGCAGCACCTCCCCGCGCACCAGGCGGGCCGTGCCCATCCAGCCGAGCAGCGAGAAGATGCTGATGATGATTACGACGCTGCTGGTCGCGCCGAGGTTCGAGCGGAGGTTCTGAATGAACGGCGCGTCGCTGCTCACGAACAGACCACTGATGACCAGCTGCAGCGGAATGCCCGGCAGGCTCAGCATGATCTCGATGAAGCGGCTGATGAGGGTGTCCGTGCGCCCGCCGAAGAACCCGGCGAGCAGGCCCATCAGCGTGCCGATGAAGATACTGATGAACGCCACCGCGAAGCCGACCATCAGGCTCACGCGGCTGCCGTAGATGATGCGGGACAGCAGGTCGCGGCCCAGCTCGTCCTGCCCGATCAGGTGCTTGGCGCTGGGCGGCGCAAAGAACCCACCCAGGTCCTGCGTGTTCGGATCGTACGGCGCAATGAACGGCGCGAACACCGCCATCAGGAGCAGCAGTGCAATGACCGTCAGGCTGAACATGGCGGCCTTGTGCTTGCGCAGGCGCCGCAGGCCGGTCTGCAGCATGGAGCGGCTCTGCACGCGGGGCGCGGCGGGCGTGGGTGAGGCAGTCGTGGTCATGGGAGGCACCTCACGAGTACCGGATGCGCGGGTCCACCAGCGCATACGTCAGGTCAGTGATGAGTTGGAAGACGACGGTCAGCACCGACAGCAGCATCAGCGCGACCATCACGACGTTGAAGTCCTTGCTCACGAGCGCGTCCAGGATGGCTTTCCCCATGCCCGGCCACGAGAACACCGTCTCGGTGATGACCGCCCCGCCGAACAGGCCAGGGATGCTCAGGCCCATGATCGTCAGGATGGGGACCATGGCGTTGCGCAGCGCGTGCTTGTACAACACCCGGCGGCCCGGCAGGCCCTTGGCGCGCGCCGTGCGGATGAAGTCCTGATTGAGGACCTCCAGCATGCTGGCGCGCATGAACCGCGTCGTCGCGGCGACCTCGCGGAGCATCAGGATGCACAGCGGCAGCACGAGGTACTTCACCTTGTCGAGCGCCACGGCAAACCACCCTGCCTCGGGCGGCACGTCGCCGCCCAGCCCGCCCGGCGGCAACGCGACCGCGCCGTTCGTGACGCCCGGCAGGTACACCGCGAACAGGTACAGCGCCATGGCGCCAATCCAGAACACCGGCGTGCTGAACGCAATAAAGCTCAGGAACGTCATGCCGTAATCCATGGCGCTGTACTGCCGCACCGCCGAGTAGATGCCGAGCGGCACGGCGATCAGGGTGCTGAGAATCAGCGCGGGCACGGTGAGCAGCAGCGTGTTCGGCATGCGCTGCTGGAACACGAACTCCACCGCGGGAATGTTGAAGTCCTGCGAGTACCCGAAGTTGCCGTGCAGCACCTGCCCGAGCCAGTGCAGGTAACGCTCGTAGATCGGCTGGTCGAGGCCGTACGCGGCGCGCAGGCGCGCGACGTCCTCGGGCGTGATGTTCGGGTCGCCGAACGCGAGGCGGTCCACCGGATCGCCGGGTTGCAGGGCGGTCAGGCCGTAGATAATGAAGCTGATGACCAGCAGCAGCGGGATCATCTGCACGATGCGCCGCAGGATGTAGTTGAACATCGCTCTCCTTCGGGCACGGCCCGCCGCGGAGCGGGACCGTGCGGGAAACACCCGGGGGCGGCCGACTTCGACCGCCCCCGGAAGTTCACGCAGCGCGCGGGCGCCGCGCGCGTCACTTCTGCTTGTTGACCTCGGCCGCGCCGCGGCTCGCCCAGCCGATCTGGTAGGCGTTCCAGCTGGGGTACAGGGTGTACGCGCTGAAGGTGTAGTTCAGCAGGCCGTTCACCTTGGTGTACGGGTTCACGCGGTAGTACAGCGGCAGCGACGGCACTTCGCTGCTCCAGATGGTCTGCATGCGGTCAAAGAGCTTGATGCGTTCCGCGAGGTCGAACTCGGACTGCGCCTGCTTCTGGAGTTTGTTGAAGTCGGCGTTGTTCCAGCCGGCGTAGTTCTGCCCGGCGTACCCGTTGGCGGCGGTGGGGACGCCCTCGCCCTTGAAGAGGTTGCCTTCCTCGAACACGGGGTTGCCGGTCCAGGCGTACATGGCGAGGTCCCATTTGCCTTCCTGCCCCTTGCTGAGCATGTCCGGCCCGAAGAACACGCTGGACGGGTAGTTCTGGATGTTGACCTGCACGCCGACCTTCTTCCACTGGTCCTGCAGGATCTGCTGCACGCGCTCGCGGGTGGTGTTCCCGGCGGTGGTGCTGAAGCTGAGGCTCAGCTTCTTGCCGTTCTTGGTGAGGATGCCGTCACTGCCGGGCTTCCAGCCGAGGTCCGCGAACAGCGCCTTGGCCTGCGTGACGTTCAGGTTGTAGTCGCGGACGTTCTTCTTGTAGAGCTTGCTGATGGGGTTCACCCAGCTGTTCGACACGGCCTGTTTGCCCTGGAACAGCGCCTTGACGAGCGCGTCGCGGTCGATGCTCATCAGGAGCGCCTGCCGCATGCGCGGGTCGTCGAGGTCGAGGTCCTTCGCCTTGGGGCTGCGGGCGTTCACGTCAATGTGTTCCCAGATGGCGCCCGGCACGAAGTACGTCTTGAACTTGTTGCGTTCGCTGCGCTGCAGGTCGAGCGCCTGGTCGAAGGTGAGGCTGACGGCGCTGATCGCGTCGAGCTGCCCGGACAGGACGTTGACCTTCAGGGTGTTGGTGTTCGGGATGAAGCGGTACGTGACCGTCTGCACGTACTTGTCGTCGCCGCCCTTGGGGGTGCGCCAGTAGTTCGGGTTGCGCACCATGGTGAGGCTGTTGCCGGGACGCCACGCGGTCGGGCGGAACGGACCCGCGACGACTTTCGGGAGGTTCCGGGCGGTCGTAAACGAGGAAATGAACTTCTTCCATTCCTCACTGACGACCTTGGCGTCCTTTTGGTTCTTGGTGGCGTTGTCGAACGCGTTCCACGCAGCGCTCATGACGTGCGACGGCGCGGCGCTCGGGCCGGTCTGGTCGGCGAAGAGGTACGGCGGCTCGAACGTGACGGTGAAGGTGTCCGCGTCGACGGGCGTGATCTTCGCGCGGTCCCAGGGGGTGCGGCTGGGCACGGGCACGCGGTCGTCGTTCTGGACTTTCAGCCAGAACTGGAAGTCCGCGATGGTGATGGGTTTGCCGTCGCTCCACTTGGCGTCCTTGCGGATGCTGTACGTCATGCTGTTGCGCACAACGTCGCCCGCGGCGTTCTTGACGATCTTGTACCCGCCGTTGGCGAGGGTGGGGACAGTCGTGGCGATTTCGGCGTACAGGTCGCCGTCGTCGTCCGGGGCGATCAGGCTGGCGCCCATGAAGCCGTTGATTTCGCTGGCAATGGCGAGGTTGTTGGTGTTCCACGGGTCATAGATGTTCGGCGGCTCTTGCGACGTGCCGACCACGAGGCTGTTGTTGGCCGGGCCAGCATACGCGACCGCGCCGAGCAGAAGGGCCGAAACCAGGATGGTTCTTTTCCACGCCATATACGCCTCCGAACGCCTGCCCTGGGGACATGCGCCAATGTGCTTAGAGTTGAACTTGTCCTGAAGTATGAGGGGGGGGTGAAGGGGTGTCAAGCCAAATTCCCCACCTGTCTGGAACAGCTGACATTCCGCGGCCTCTGGGCGTGCGACATGCAAAAAAACGCGGCGGGCCGAAGCCCGCCGCGCCTGAGCGTGGTGGTGTCAGTGGCTGCCGCAGCCGCTGGAGCCTTCGCCGTCCGGGCTCTGCGAGCCGTCCGTGCGGAAGCTGTGGCCGCACCCGCACGCGGACGTGGCGTTCGGGTTGTGCACGGTGAAGCCGCCGCCCATCATGTTCTCGATGAAGTCGACTTCGCTGCCCTGCAGGAGCGGCAGGCTCATGCGGTCCACGATGAGCTTCACGCCGCGGTCCAGGATGACCGTATCGCCTTCGAGTTCGCGGTCATCGATGGCCATGCCGTACTGGTAGCCGCTGCAGCCGCCGCTCTTGACGAAGACGCGCACGCCTGCGTTCTCCTTGCCGCTGGACGCCAGGATGCCCAGCGCCTTCTGCGCGCCGAATTCGCTGATGCCAATGACTTTCTCGACCGTTGCCGTCATGCTTTTACGGTAGCACCGCCGTGCGTGCAAAAACGTGCCCGGACCGCTAAACCCGAGCGCCGCACTCCGGAAACGTGACCGTGCGGCGCGCCCGCGCCGCGCACGCCTTTTCGGGTTAGCGTGAACGCATGCAAGTGTACCTCGACCGCATCCGCGACGCCCTGCGCGCCACCGACCTTGACGGCTGGCTGATCTACGACTTCCAGGGCCTCAACCCGCACGCCCGCACGGTGCTCGGCATTCCCGAGCGCGCGCACCTCACCCGTCGCTTCTTCGTGTACGTCCCGCGCGAAGGCACCCCCACGCTGATCCACCACCGCATCGAGGGCGGCACGTGGCGCACCCTCGCCGGCAGCGCCACCCTCACCTGGCAGCCGTACAGCGCCCACACGGAGCTCGACGCGCACCTGCACGCCCTGCTGGCCGGGCAGCGCGTCGCCATGGAGTACAGCGCGCGCGGCGCCGTCCCGTACGTCAGCCGCGTGGACGCCGGCACCCTCGAACGCGTCCGCGAGGCGGGCGCCGACGTGCACAGCAGCGCGGACCTGCTCCAGCAGTTCCTCGTCTGGACGCCCGAGGACGAGGCGGCGCACGCCCGCGCCGTGGACGTGCTGATGCGCGCCAAGGACGACGCCTTCCGGTACGTCCATGACCAACTGCAGCAGGGCGAGCCCGTCACGGAACTGGACGTGCAGGCCGTCATCGCGCGCGTCATCGAGGACGCCGGCATGAGCAGCGGCCACGCCGTCATGGTGGGCTTCGGCGTCAACGCCGCCGACCCGCACTACGAACCCGGCGGCGACAAGAACGCCACCCTCAGCGCCGGCCAGGCGGTGATGCTCGACCTGTGGTGCCAGGAGGACGGCCGCCCATTCGCGGACGTCACCTGGATGGGCTTCGCCGGCACGCCCACCCCTGACTTCCTGGAGGTCTGGCAGGCCGTGGCGGACGCGCGCGACGCCGGCATCGCCGTCCTGCAGGACCGCACCGCCACCACGCAGGGCTGGGAAGCGGACCGCGCCGCGCGCGAAGTGCTCGCAGCGCGCGGCCTCGCGGAGCACTTCACGCACCGCCTCGGCCACAACCTCGGCGTGCAGCTGCACGGGCCCGGCGCGAACCTCGATGACCTCGAAACGCACGACACCCGCACGCTCCTCGGCGGCCTCGCCGTCACCGTCGAGCCCGGCGTGTACGACGCGGCGCGCGGCTTCGGCATTCGCAGCGAGGTGAACCTCTATCTCACTCCGAACGGCGGCGCGCGCCTCACGACGCCCGTGCAGGCCGCACCCTTCGCGCTCGGCGAAGGCGACTGGGCGAGCGTCCGCGCGCGCGCACTGGGCGAAGCATGAACAGACGTCCGCACACAATGCACACCCACCCCCACCGCACGCCGGGTAGGCTGAACGCATGAGTCGAAGTTTGAGTGGCTGGACGGTCATGCTCACAGGGGCGGGCGGCGCGCTCGCCACCGCCCTCGCGCAGGAACTGGAAGACGTCGGTGCGGAACTCGTGCTGGTCGGACGCGGCGAGGCCCTCGCACGCGCCGAGGACCGCTTCCCCGCCAAGGACGTCCTGAACCTGGACCTGACCGACCCAGCCAGCATCGAGGCGCTGCGCGGCGTGAAGGTGGACGCACTCGTGCACACCGCCGGCGCGTTCAGCATGCAGGACGCGCACAAGGCCACCCCGGACGACCTGAACGCCATGTTCAGCGCGAACTTCACGACGCTGTTCCACGCCGTGCAGGGTGTCCTGCCACACATGCTCAAGCAGAAGGACGGCGTGATTCTCGGCGTGAGCGCCGGGCAGGCCGCGCGCATGAGCGGCCCGAAAGCGGCGCTGTACACCGCCAGCAAGGCCGCCGTCGCCGCGTACCTCGGCAGCCTGAACGACGAGCTGAAAGGCAAGGGCGTATACGCGCGCACGCTCTACCCGATGGGCGCCATCGACACCGCGCGCAACCGCGCGGACGGCCTGGACCCCGACAGCATGATCGACATGCGCGAACTCGCGCAAGCCGCCATCTACCTGCTGTCGCGCGAGCCGCGCGCGCACCTGAACGAACTCAAGGTCTACCCGGACGTCTAAATCCGGACGGCGCGGCGCGGGAGCGACCTCAGGTCCCGCGCCGCGCCGTCGGTTCGACCGGCACATGCACGTCCCGCGGGTCCACGGGGGCCAGACCCACCCGCAGCAGGAACGGCGCGCCCCTGCCCGCGCGTTCGTTCGCCTGATGCTCCGCGTGCAGGCGCATCATCAGGCGGATCAGGTCCACCTGCGCCGCTTGCGCCTGCGCGGGCGTGAGGCGCACCTCCGGGGCGCCCTGCAGGTACAGGCCGTCCGGGCCCTGCCAGCCGGTGAGCGGCTCGCGCAGGTCCGCGTCCCAAAAGCCCTCGTCGGCCTGCGAGGTTCGCCCGTCGAAGTACACGCGCAGGCCCCACTCGCGCGCGCCGCTGCTGCCGAGCGCCACCTCGAAGGCGCGCGTGAACGCCGCGCGGAACTGCGCGTCGCGCGCCGTGGCGTCGCGCTCGCTGAGGTGGGCGGCACTGAGCGCGTCCGTGACGGTGAACGGCACGAAGAACGCGTCCGCGACTGCGCGGTAGTGCCGCACGGGCCGCCCCGCGCGCGGCACCTCGCGTTCCACGCGCAGCAGCCCCGCGTTCAGCAGCCGTCCGACATCGCGGTGGACGACGCGCACGTCAAGGTGCAGGGCAGCAGCGGCGCGCGCCGTGGTGTTCGCGCGTCCCTGAAACGCGCCCAGCACACCCCGCACCCGCGCGTGCTGGAGCCAGCGGACCGCCCCGGGGTCCGTTACGCGCAGCACGCTACTCACAGCCGCATCTTACGGTGCGAGTCGCGCGGGCGGCACGCTGATGCTCATGACGCCCACGCTCGCCCTGACCGGCCGCCTCCTCGACCCGCTGCGCCCCACCCTCACCGAGGACGGCGTCCTCCTGATCGCCGGCGACCGGATCGTCGCCAGCGGCCCGCGCGCCACCACCCCGATTCCCGACGGCGTGCCCACGCTGCAGGGCGGCACCCTGCTGCCCGGCCTGATGGACCTGCATGTGCACGCCCGCCCCGCCTACGCGTCCTGGTTCCCACGCGCCGGGGTGACCACGGTCCGCGACGCTGCCAGCAGCCTGGAGAACCTGCGCGCGCTGCGCACGCATCCCGGCGCGCCCCGCATGTTCGGCGCCGGCCCGGCCCTGGACGGCCCGGGCAGCATCTTCGCGCAGTTCGGTCCGGGCGCGTTCGAGGCGCCCGGCGACCCGGTCGCAGGCGGCTGGTGCGTCCGCACCCCCGAGGACGCCATCCGCGCGGTAGACGCCCTGGCCGACGCGGGCGTGGACACCGTGAAGTTGTACGAGCAGCTCACGCCCGACGCGTACCGCGCTGCGGCGGCCCGCGCGCACGCACGGGAACTGCCGGTCATGACGGATCTGGGCACCGCGTTCACGCGCGGCCTGAGCGGCGCGCAGGTGGACGCCCTGCAGGCCATCGCGTGCGGCGTGCGCAGCATCGAACACGTGAGCGGGTACGCCCTGGCGTACCAGCGGCTCGGGGGGGACCCGCTCGCGGACAGCCTGAACGCCGCGCACCTCGACCACCTCGCGCGCGTCACCGTCGACCACGGCGTGACGCTCGTGCCCACCCTCGTGAACCTCGCGGGCTTCGCCGGCACCCTGGAACCGCTGACCCTGAACACCCCTGCCGGGCCGGCCCTGGACGGCCTGCAGCATCAATGGTCGTACCTGCGGGCCCTGCCGGACAGCATGCGCGCAGCCGCGCTCGCGGACCTGCGACTGGCCGTGGCCCTCTGCGTGCGCGTCCTCGACCTGGGCGGACGCGTCGTCGCGGGCACCGATACGCCCGCCGCGCCCGACGTGCTGCCCGGCGCGGGCCTGCACGCCGAGCTGCGCCTGTTCGCAGCCCTGCTCGGCCTCTCCCCCGCCCGGGCGTTGCAGGCCGCCACAACCGACGCGGCCGGCCTGCTGGGGCGCGCGGACCTCGGCACCCTCCAGCCCGGCACGCTCGCGGACGTCCTGATCGTGGACGGCCGCCCGGACGTTACCCTCGCGGACGCCGCGCGCGTGCGGCACGTCGTGCAGGCGGGCGTGCCCGCCACGGTCGCCTGAATGGCGAAGCAGGGCCCGGCGAGACCGCCGGGCCCTGCTTCCTGGGGAGCTTACGCGCCGTACTTCTGGAGCTTCAGGGCGTTCGCCATCAGGAGCGGCATCAGGTCCGTGCCGCGGCGCAGGCCGAGCGTGCCGCGCGCCGCCTCCTCTTCGGTGAAGCGCGTGGCGGCGTCCTTGCGGCCGTACGCGCTGCGGATCAGGACCGGCACCGGATGCCAGCTGTGCGTGGCGAGCTTGCTGGGCGTGCTGTGGTCGCCGGTGATGCACACGACGTCCGGGCCGAGCTCCAGCAGTTGCGGAAGCAGCGCGTCGAACAGCTCGACCTTCTTGACCTTCGCGTCGAAGTTGCCGTCCTCGCCGGTGCTGTCGGTCTTCTTCACGTGGAAGTAGAAGAAGTCGTACTTGTCCCAGTTGGCGCGCAGCGCCGCGACCTTGCCGTCGAGCGCGTCCTCCTCGCCTTCCACGTCGAGGACGTCCATGCCGACGAGGCTCGCGAGGCCCTTGTACATGGGGTAGCTGGCGATGCACGCTGCCTGCAGCTGGTACACGTCCTCGAAGCTGGGGAAGTGCGGGACGTCGCTGTACCCGCGGAACAGCACGCCGTTCACCTGCGCTTCGTCGGCGAGGGCCGCCTCGGCGCGGGTCACGAAGGCGTTCACGAGCTCCGCGGTCTTCTCGCTGACCGCGTCATGGCCGTGCGCGACGAGCGGCGTGACGCCGGTCGCCTGGGGGTCCACGTCGCTGAGGTTCGCGCCGAGCGGCGTGCCGGGGTTGCGGAACACCACCACGAAGCGGTGCTCGCTCTCGGTGTAGATCTCCACCTGCACGCCGTCGATCTCGGGAATGGCGGCGCGGAGTTTCGCGACGATTTCGGCGTTCTTCTCGTCGCTGGGCCGGCCGGCACGGCGGTCCTGCACGACGCGGCCCTCGCCGAGCGTGGCGAAGTTGCCGCGCACGGCCACGTCGCCGGCGCTGAGTTTCACGCCGATGCCGACGGCGCTGAGGGCGCCGCGGCCCACCACGAAGCGCAGCGGGTCGTACCCGAACAGGCTGAGGTGCCCAGGGCCGCTGCCGGGCGTGATGCCCGCGCCGACCAGTTCGAGCTGCCCGAGCTGGCTTTCCAGGGCGAGCGCGTCCAGGTTCGGGGTGCGGGCGGTCGCGAGTTCGGTGTCACCGTTCAGGTCGAGCGGGAGGCCGCCGACGCCGTCGAGGACGACCATCAGGATCTTGCTGTCGGTTTTCTTCGCGAGGGGCTTGATGGTGTCGATCATCCGTTTACTGTACGCCCTCCTCCATCAGGCCCGCGTGACCCCGGTGCAGGCAAACCTCAGGCGCGAATGATCTCGCCGTGCTCGTCGAGCGCCGGGTACGGCTCGCCACGCTCCCGGTAGGTGTCCGCAAGGTCCGGGTACGCCCACTCGAACAGCACCCGGTCGAACTCGTCCGGCGGGAACGGCGCCTGGCCGTACAGGCCCGCGGCGAGCCGCTGCCGCTGCGCCTCGAACAGGATGGTCGCGCACGCCACGGACACGTTGAGGCTCTGCACCATGCCCAGCATGGGGATCACGACGTTCGCGTCGGCGGCGTCGGCGGCCTCCTCGGACACGCCCCACTTCTCCGCGCCGAGCAGCACGCACGTGGGACGCGTGTAGTCGAGTTCGCGGTAGTCGACGCTGCGCGCGCTCAGGTGCGTGGCGAGCACCTGGAAGCCGCGCCCCTGCAGTTCACGCACGGCGCTCGGCGCGTCCGCGTGGCTCTGCACGCGCACCCACTTCTCGGCGCTGCCGCTGGTGGCGTTGTACGTGGGCAGCTTCCCGTTCTTGGGCGGGACGGCGTGCGCCTCCCACACGCCTACGGCGTCGCACGAACGCAGAATGGCACTGAAGTTGTGCGGCTTGTTGACTTCCTCCATCAGGACGGTGAGGGTGGGTTGCCGCTGGCTCAGCACCCGCTTGAGTTTCTCGAAACGCTCCGGCGTCATAACACCCCAAAGTAGCAAACGGCAGGCAGACCTTTCAGCGTACCCGGTTCCGGGGGCGCCGCGCCGCGTACATTCGCGTGCGCGGACGCGCGTGCCCGTCTACGCTGCAACTGGGCGCGCAGGATTCCCTCCCCCTTGGCCTGCGCTTCCCCCCCTATTCCCTCGATTCGCTTCGTCCCTCGGCGCGCCGCGCGGAGGGCACGCGTCTGCCTCAGGAGGCCCCATGACTGTTTCCCCTACCCCCCGCCCGCCCCGCAAACGCCCCAGCCCGGTCCTGATCGGCGGCGTGACCGTCGCCCTGATCGCCGGCGCGGTCGCCGGCGCCACGGCCGTCAGCAGCACGCAGACCGCCGCCATGATGAACGGCAACACCGCCACGATGCGCCAGGCCCTCGAGGCGACCGGCTTCGCGCACATCACCGAGCACCAGTACCAGCGCGGGTTCATGAGCAGCACCGAAACCATGACGGTCCTCGTCGGGCCCGACGAGGACCGCGTGAAGCTCAAGGTCACCAACCGCATTCAGCACGGGCCGCTGCCGGGCCTGCGCACCCTCGCGAACGCCGTCATCGACACGGACGTGCAGTTCGCCGACGCGAAGGTGCAGGCGGCGTTCGAGAAGGCGCTCGGCGGGAAACGCCCGGAGATCCGCACCGTCATCGGCCTGACCGGCTCGACGAGCACCTCCGTGAACGTGCCCGCCGGGCAGTTCGCGGACGGCGCCGACATGGTCCGCTGGCAGCCGCTGACCGGCACGTACCGCGCGAGCGGCCGCACCACCGACCTGAACTTCGCGCTGCCGACCGTGACCGTCAGCGGCGACGGCACGACTGTCAGCGTGAACGGCGTCCGCCTCAGCGGCAAGACCACGAAACGCGACGCGAAGGATCCGCTGGGCGTGGGCGACTCCGCGTTCACGATTGACAGCGTCAGCGCCGGCGACGGCATCGGCGCGCGCGGCATCCGCGTGAGCAGCAACGCCAGCGACGCGGGCGGGCAGTTCTATGGCGGGACCGTGAAGTACGACGTGGGCAGCGTGAGCGTGCCGGGCCTGAACCTCAAGAACCTGCAGCTGCACGTGTCCGCGCGGCACCTCGCGCGTGACCCGCTTGTGCGCCTGGCGCGCGCGTTCGAGGCGATGCAGCAGGACGCCCGCCAGGGCAAGGCCACCCCGACCCTTACCAAAGCGCAGGAGGACGCCCTGATGGCGGACGTGCTGGCGCTGCTGCAGGGCGCGCCGGTGATCGCGGTCGACCGCCTGTCGGTGGAGCAGCCGAGTGGCACGGTCACGCTCGACGCGGTCGCCACGCTCCCCGACGCCAAGGGCATCGACGCGGCCACGCTGAAGGCGTCGCCGGAGGTGCTGCTCGCGGGCCTGAACGTCCGCGCGAACCTGATCGGTCGGGAGCAGGCCGTGCGGGAACTGCTGACGCTCGTCGACCCGGGCGGCCGTCAGGGCCTCGCGGCGAACCTGAGCGGCCTGGTCGAGGCGGGCATGCTGGAACGCCGCGGAGACAACCTGAACGCCACCCTGAACTACGGCGCGGGGCGCGTCACCCTGAACGGCCAGGACCTCGGCGCCTTCTGAGACCCAGTGGGAGAGGGGCGGCCCGCACAGGCCGCCCCTCTCCCGCTGCCTGCAGGGATGGGTCAGATGCCCCAGACGACGCGGATGATCTGCTCGCCGTACTTCTGGAGGCGCTGCGGGCCCATGCCGCGCACCTCGCGCAGTTCCGCCGTCGTCTGCGGGGCGCGCCGCGCGATTTCCGCGAGCGTGGCGTTCGACGCGATGATGAAGCGGCTCACCTCCTGACGTTTCGCTTCCGCGTTGCGCCACTCGCGCAGGCGCATGAACACGGCGCGCTGTTCGTCCGTGAGGTCCGCAACGGCGTCCGCGCCCGCGTCGGGCGTGGGCAGGTCTGGGTGCAGGTCGTGGATGTGCACTTCCGGCTCCGGCGCGGGCGCTTCCGGTTCGGGCTCCTGAGCCTCGGCCAGTTCGGGCGCGGCGGATTCGGCCGCGTCCTCCGCCTCGTCCGGGTAGGGGATGCTGCCGGAGTACACGATTTCCGGCGCCGGGCGCGGTTCGGGCGCGTCCGCGGCCGGTTCGGCGGGCGCGTCGGCGCCGCGTTCCTCGCGGGTCAGGCCGAGCGCCGCGAGGAGCGCACTGGCGTCCTCCAGGCCGACGCTCAGGAGCGTCCCGGCAGGCACACTCAGCGCGGCCGGGCGCACACCGCCCAGCGGGGCGTCCCACGCGGCGTGGTCGGCGGGCAGGCCTTCGGGCGCGAGCAGCAGGGTGCCGCCCGCCACGCCCTGGGCGCGCCCGGGCAGGGCCGCCAGCACCGCCGCGGCGGTGTCCGCCTGCCGGGCCGCGCGGAGCGGCAGGGTGGCGACGTCGCGCAGCGCGAGGGCCACGGCGAGGTCCGAGGCGCCCGGCGCGACGTGTTCCGGCGCGTCCCCCGTGCCGAGCAGCGTGCCGAACGTCGCGTCCGCGAAGCCCGTGAGGGTCACGGCGTCGCGGTACACGACGAGGTCCGCGCCGCGCGCGAGCCACCCGCCGCCCGGCGCGAACGTCGCGTCCACGATGATGGGCACTTCCGCTTTGCGGGCGCGCTTGAGGGTCTTTTCGTCGGGGTTTAGGAGCCACACGGCGTTCGCGCCGCGCCAGTCGGCGTCGGTGGTGGCGACCGCGAGGCCGTGCACGGCGAGCAGGTCGCGGTTCACGGGGACGCGCGGGTCGACGCGCACGAGGCCCTTGCCGTAACGCGCCACGAGCTGCCGCGCGAGGGCGCGCACGTCGGCGAGCGTGAGGGCCCATTCGGCGCCCTCCAGGGCGCAGAGCGCGCCCGTCAGGCGGGTGAGCGCGTCGCCGGTCGCGGCGTGAACGCCCGCGAGCTGACCAGTCAAATGTTCAATCATGTCAGGAATACCTCTCAGGGCATTCTGACGCACGCGCGCGCACGAAACCATGACAGGTGCGTAAACGACGCCGAAGGCATGAAAAAAAGCGCCCTTTCGGACGCTGATAAACACAGGATAGCGCGCTATGCAGCGAGGGTCAAGGCGATGCAGCCGGGCCTCACCAGGCGTACGCTTCGGGCGCCTGACCGCCCGGTCCGGGCCAGAGCTCGTCGAGGCGGCGCAGGGCGTCCTCGCCGAGTTTCAGGTCGAGCGCGCCAAGGTTCTGCTCCAGCTGCTCCACCGTGCGCGGCCCGATGATGGGCGCTGTCACGGCCCGCTGGTGCAGCAGCCACGCGAGCGCCACGTCCGCGGGCGCGGCGCCCAGGTCGCGGCAGAACGCCTCGTACGCTTCGAGTTGCGGGCGGTGCTTCTCGATGTTCTTCTGCATCTGCTCGCTCGCGCGGCGACCCCCCTGCACCTTCTCCAGCACGCCGCCCAGCAACCCGCCCGCGAGCGGACTCCACGGAATCAGGCCCAGCCCGAACGCCTCGCACGCGGGGATGACTTCGAGTTCGACGGTGCGGGCGTTCAGGTTGTAGAGGCTCTGCTCGGACACGAGCCCCATGAAGTGCCGTTCGCGCGCGACGCTGTTCGCCTGCGCGATGTGCCACCCGGCGAAGTTGCTGCTGCCGACGTACAGCACCTTCCCCTCCTGCACGAGGCGTTCCATCGCCTGCCACACTTCCTCCCACGGCGTGCGGCGGTCGATGTGGTGCATCTGGTACAGGTCGATGCGGTCCGTCTTGAGGCGGCGCAGGCTGTCCTCGCAGGCTTTGTGGATGTGGTACGCGGACAGGCGCTGGTCGTTGGGGCCTTCGCCCATGCGGCCGTACACCTTCGTGGCGAGCACGATCCGGTTGCGGTGGCCGGGGTGGCGTTCCAGCCAGCGGCCGATGATGCTCTCGGTGACGCCCTCCCCGAGTTTGCGTCCGTACACGTTCGCGGTGTCGAGGAAGTTGATGCCCGCGTCCAGTGCGCGGTCCATAATGGCGAAGCTGTCCTCCTCGGTCGTTTCGGGGCCGAAGTTCATGGTGCCGAGGCACAGCGGGCTGACTTGCAGGCCGGTGCGGCCCAGTTGCCGGTACTCCATGTGGTCCTCCTGTTCCCGCCGACCGTACCCCGGCGGGGACAGCGGAACATGACCCGCCGCACCGTGTGAAGGGACGCTTCACGGCACAAAAAAAGCGCCCCATGGGCGCGAATGACAATATTCTAGCGCCGTATGCAACGCGGGTCAATGGCATGCACCGGGCGGGCAGTAGTTGGGGAGCCGAACAGCCGAGGTGGGTGGAGCGTCCATGCGGCTCCACCCACCTCGGCTGTTCGGTTCTGAAGGCACTGCGTTCAGGGTCTCAACTCACAACAATCACGTGCGCGGCCCTGCGAGCGCGGTCGGCGCGAAGTGGACGGCTTCCTCTACGGTTCAGGTCGCTGCATTGAGGGTCCTCACACGGGGCTTTCGCGATGTGTTGCGGCCTCTATGACGCCTGCCGGGCTCCCGCCCCGGCGTCATGCCCTAGTGTCCTCCCGCTTCATGACAGAAGAAGAGGAAGTTTCCTTCCCCTCCTTCATGATTCAGGTGGCCGTGTTCAGCCGCACTTGCTGTAGCCGCACGCCTGGCATTTCAGGCAGCCTTCCTCGCGGATCACGGCGTTCGCCTCGCACACAGGGCACTTCTCGCCGCTCATGCCTTCGGTGCTGACGCCGCTGAGCGGGCGTTCCGCTTCGCCGCTGCCGCCGACGAGGGGCGGCAGCGCGAGCGCTTCGGCGTCGCGGGCGAAGGTTTCGAGGGCGACGGCGATCAGGTCCGCCTTGCTGCCCACGAGGCGGCCGTTGTAGCTGCCGTACAGTCCGCCGTTGATGCCACGCAGCGTCTTCACGAGCGCTTCGGCGGGCACGCCGTACTGCAGGGCAATGCTGACCACGCGGCCGAGCGCTTCACTGTCGGCGTTCGCTTCGTCGCCGGCGCGGCCGCTGGTGACCATGACCTCGATGGGCTTGCCGCTCAGGTGGTTGACGGTCACGAGGAAGCTGCGGCGGTGACCGCTGGTCGGGTCAGTGAGCTTCACCATGTCGGTGATGCCGCTGAGGCGCGCGGGGCGTTCGTACACGGGCTTGCCGGGCTTGAATGCGGGCGCGGCCGGCGCCTGTACCGCGGGGGCTTCGGCGGCGGGGGCGGCCACCTCGGCGCTCTCCTCGTCCTTCTTGGCCTTCTTCTTGCTGGTACTGAGCACCTGGAACTGACGCGAACCGTCACGGTACACGGTGATGCCCTTGCAGCCGGTACGGTACGCCTCGGTGTACGCGTCCTGCACGTCCTGAACCGTGGCGTCGTTCGGGAGGTTGATGGTCTTGCTGAGGCTGTTCGCGGCGTACCCTTCGGCGTCGAAGGCGCGCTGCACGGCGCCCTGCATGCGGACGTGATCGAGGGGTTTGATGTCGTGCGCGCACACGAACACCTGCTGGAGGGCGTCCGGGATGAAGCTCAGGCCGACGACGCTCCCGTGGTTCTCGCTGACGGCTTCGGTGACCTTGTCCCAGTCCCACTTGCCGTCCACGTCCATGTTCGCGGCGGGCGGGTACGTTTCGAGGAGCTCCACGAACAGCGGGTGCAGGAGGGCGCGGTACTCGCTGCCGATCTTGCGCCAGATGAACGGGCTGAACACCGGCTCGATGCCGGAGGAAACGCCCATGAGCATGCTGGTGGTGCCGGTGGGCGCCACGGTGAGCACGGCGACGTTGCGGCGCGGCGCGTGCGGGATCTTGTCGGCGTTCTCGGTGTACACGCGGTACACGCCGCGCTCGGCGCCGAGGCGTTCACTTTCCGCGATGGCTTCCTCGCGCAGGGCGCTCATGATCTCGAAGATGGCGGTGCGGCCCGCTTCGTTGTCGTAGCGCAGGCCCATCTTGATGAGGGCGTCGGCCAGGCCCATGACGCCCAGGCCGAGTCGGCGCAGGCTCTGGCTGGCCTCGCGGTTGTCCTCGAGCGCGAACACGTTCACGTCGAGCACGTCGTCGAGGAAGCGCACGGTGGTGCGGACGTCCGCGCGGAACGCGGCGTAGTCGAAGTCGCTGCCCTTGACGTACGCGGCGAGGTTGATGGCGCCCAGGTCGCAGGGTTCACCGACGGTGAGGGGAATCTCGCCGCAGGGGTTGGTGCTCTTGATCTGGTAACGCTCGCCGAGGTTCTTGAGGGCGCTGTACTCGTTGATGCGGTCCACGAAGATCAGGCCGGGCTCGCCGGTGCTCCACGCGTGCTGCGCGATCTCGCGCCACAGCCACGCGGCCGGGATCTTGCCGCCGTAGGTGGGCACGCCGCGCGCGCCGTCCTCCGCACGCTCGGGCAACTCAGGGAAGCTGCCGCTGAACTTGCCCTTCTGCGGCTCGAGGTAGTACTTCCCGGGCACGTCCTGCGCCGGGATGGCCCACAGGCCGTTCGCCTGCAGCGTCGCCCAGAACGCCTCGTCCACCAGGATGCTGATGTTGAAGGTGCTGATGTCACCCTCGCTCGCTTCGCGGTCGAGGTCCTTGGCGGTGAGGAAGTCGAGGACGTCCGCGTGGCCGATGCTGATGGTGGCCATGCCCGCGCCGCGGCGCGTGCCCCCCTGACGCACGACGCGCAGCACCGGGGCGTACACGTAACGCAGCGTGTTGATGGGACCGCTGGTTTCCGCGCCGCGGTTCGCCCATTCGAGGAAGTTGTCGAAGATCTCGACGAGGAAGCTCACGGGGCCGCTGCTGGTGCCGCCCGACCCCTTGATGGGCGCACCTTCGGGGCGCATGCCGCTCAGGTCGATGCGGGGCTCCAGGCCGAGCTTCGCGGTTTCGCTGACCTGACGGGCCGCGTCGATAATGCCGCCCATGTCGTCCTGCACGGTGAGGATGCCTTCGGGCAGCGCGCGGACGATGGTGACGCCGTTCTGGCGCGCGAGGACCACGAGGTCCTGCGGGATGGCGTGCCCGTACACGACGCGCGTCCAGTTGCGGATGGCGGTGGCTTCCTTGTCGCCGTCCGGCTGGGTGGGGGGACGCATCATGCCCTCGATGAAGTCCGTGACGTCGGGGTGCGCAGCGCTCATGTACGCCCAGCCGCGCACGCCCGCGTCGGGGCGGCTGCTGGGGGCGCGGGGCGTGTACACGTCGAGGTTCACGCCGTTGCCGCCGCCGACTTTCGTGACGAGCGCGAGCTTCTTGGCGACTTCCATGATGCCGGCGAAGCTGCTGGGGTCGTGCTCGGTCGCGCCCTGCACGAAGCAGTTGAGGACGTTGCCGTGCTGCGTGCCGGCACCCGCCATGACGCGCCCGCCCGGGCAGAACTTCTTCTCGGCCATCAGGTCGAAGTACGCCTGCGCCCAGTGTTCACGCGCTTCGGGCGCTTCGGCGCCTGCGACCCAGGTGGCGACGCGGCGGAACAGGCCCGCGAGGTCGCCGTCGGTCGGCTGCATGTACTGGCGCTTGGCGATGTGGTGGGCGTTCTCGTCGAAGTTCTTGAGGGCGGGCGTGGCGGTGGGGGTGGTCACGGTGAGGGTCTCCTTGGCGACAAAAGAAAAGCCGTGCCCGTTGGGGTGCGGGTACGGTGGTCCTGCGTTGGGTCGGCGCGGCCGTCGCGCCGTCGATGCCTGACTTTAACACGCCCCCCTGCCCCCGGCAAGCAAGATGTTGTACCTACATGCAGAACACATACAAGATCTGGCACCCTGCCGAGGGTACGTCAGGGTGCCAAATGTTACGTGTTGAACGGAATACGGGTATTACAGCAGGTCCCCGCGCGCCCCGCAAGGGCTTGATTTTCTGGCTTCAGAGGTCTATGTCGCCTTCAAGCCCCTCGGCGTTCAGGGCGTCCAGGCGCGCCTGCGCGGCCTGCCGCACCCCGAGTGCGGCCAGCCCGGCCGGGGCCTCAAAGTGCACCGCACCGCCGTCCACGCGGGCGATCAGGGCGTCACCTTCGCGCACCTGCGCGGGCAACCACGCGCGGGGCACGTCGAACGCGTGCTCACCACGCTCCAACCGTACCCACTCACCCTCCAGGGCGTCCACGATCACGCGTTCGTCGTCCGGCATACCGGCACGGTAGCAAAACCGTCCGCATGCATCCGCCACGCCGCTCACAGCTCACCCACTGAACAGCTGGGCCGCCCGAGTGTGGGCGGCCCAGCTGGAACTTCGCGCTTTACTCGCCGGCGAGTTCGTTGCGGAACGCCTTGAGGTCCGCGACGTAGTCCTTGAACCAGGTGGTGAAGTTTGCCTTCGTGAAGCCGCCCGCGAGGGTGTACGCGTCGTCGAGGTACAGGGCGCCGTCCTCGTCGGTGTACGCCTGCGTGAAGTAGTCGGTGCCCCAGCTGGCGACGATGTTCAGCTGACGGTCCTGCTCTTCCTCGTCCTCGGCCGGGTCGAAGCTGGAAGTGGCGTTCACGCGCTGGCAGACGCCCGCTTTACAGCCGAAGAAGTACAGGTCGACGTGGAGGTCGCCGATCATCATGTGCAGCAGCGGGTCGCCGTCCTCGTCCATGAGTTCAGCGGTGTAGCCGGCGTCCTTGAGGGCGGCGGCGAGCACGGCAGGACGGCCGGTGAGGACCTGGCTGGTCTGGGGGGCGCTCGCGCCGCCGGCAAGGGCGGAGCTGAGCAGAAGGGCGGCGCTGGTCATGAGCACTTTGTTCATGCGCCCACCGTAGCGCCTGAGGGCCGGGTGGGCGTGCAAGTTTGCGCAGGTGTGTTTTGGTGGTGGCCCGGCCGTGAGGCGGCACGCGCGGGTCTGACCGGGGCCGTGTGGCCTTGGCGCGCGCCCCTGAAGAAGATCAGGACGCGCTGCAGCGCGTCCTGGGGGTGGTGCGCCCGACTGGAATCGAACCAGTGGCCTAAGGCTTAGGAGTCCTCCGCTCTATCCGACTGAGCTACGGGCGCGCAGGCGGAGTATAGCGCGAGGTGGGCAGCCAGGCCCAGCCGTATTACGTTTTTAGCGAAATTATGCTACAATACACGTATGAAAAGCGTAATGCCATTCGTCCAACTCGGCGCACACCGCGTGCCCACCAGCACGGATGCGCGCCTCCACGCTGCCACCGCCCTGCGCATCCTCGGCCTCGAAGACGCCGCCTGGGCCGACCTCGCCCGCACGCACCACCTCCCGGACGAACCCCGCGACTTCGGCGCCGGCCCCGAAGCCACCCTCAGCCTCCAGGACTTCCTGCGCGTCGCTGTCACCACCCCCACCCGCCAGGGCCGCGCCTGGCAGGCCCGCGCGCTCGACACGCTCGCCCGCGCCCTCAGCGGCGACGTCCACCTCGCCGCCGACATTGCCGAACGCAACCCCAGCCCGCAGGAACGCCACTGGCTGAGCGCCCGCCTGGAAAACGCCGAAGCCCGCAAGAGCCTCATGAACGCCATCGCCCGCAGCGGCGGCAGCGGCGCCGTGTTCGGCCAGATCGGCAGCGTCAGCAACCGCAGCGTCCTCGGCACCGACAGCGCCACCATCCGCCGCGAACGCGGCGTGAAGCACACCCGCGACGGCCTCACCACCGGCGAACTGATGCGCCTCACGTACCTCGAGACGCTCACCGCCCGCGACCTCGACGCCGGGCGAGCCCATGGCAACGACGCCATCCTCGACCTCCACCGCCGCAACGCGCAGCGCGAACGCCTCGCGTGGGACCACACGCAACCCACCGCGCCCGTCCTGCAGCAACGCGCGAGCTGACCCACAAGGAAGGACGCCCCCATGCGGGGCGTCCTTCCTTGTGGGCGCAGGGCCCGTCAGGGGTGCGGGTACGTGAGGTACAGCTGCACTTCCGGCTGCAGCCGCCCCTTCACGATGCTGATGCGGTTGTACGTCAGCACGACGCTCCCGCTCGACAGGCGCATCAGGGACACGCTCGCGTCAATGGCGTTGAAAGTCTTCGGGTCGCTGCCCTGGAACTTCCAGCCCCAGCCGCTGCGCGCGCCCAGCCCGGTGCCGTCCACGTCGGCGCTCACCTGCACCGCGTGCGGCCTGGCGACGTAGCCTTCAGGCAGGCGCATCTCGCCGCTCACGAGATCGAGGCTGATGCCGCGCAGCGCCTCGGCGCCCGCCGCCTGCCCGAACGTCAACTTGCGGTCTGTGCGCGTGACGTTCAGCTTCACGCTGCGACCCGTGGTGGCAAGCGTATTGCGGAACACCACCAGACGCGCGTACTCCTCGGGCGTCACGCCGTAGCGCGGGTCGTACGGGGGGACCTTGCCGACGCGCACGGACGCCGCGAAATTGTCCAGCAGGTTCGGCGCGGTCGTCGCGAGGCGATCCTGAATGAGGGCGACGCCCGCCGCGGTGGTGCGCCATTCCATGACGCGCGCGGCCTGGCCGCTCGCGGGGAGCAGGGCGGTCAGGCGGGCGCGGTAATCAGTCTGGGCCAGCGCGACCGTCGTCAGGACCAGCACGGCGGCAGCGCGAAACACACGGTGGGTTCTCGGGGGCATACGCAGCGGACCTGAGCATATCGCGGGGCCGTGAGAAAACCCGTAGGCGCGCGCGTGAGACGCGTCACGTTTCTGCTCGCCAATAAGGGCGGGGGCGACGCGCAGCGCGTCGCCCCCGCCCGGCCCGCTGTCAAGCTTTGCCGACGCTGCCGAGCACGCGCATTTTGTGCTCGATGATCTGGCTCATGACCTCGCGGGCCGGGCCGAAGACCTTGCGCGGATCGAACTCCTTGGGCGTGGCTTTCAGGACTTCGCGCACGCCGACGGTCATGGCGAGGCGCAGGTCAGTGTCGACGTTCACCTTGGCGATGCCGTGCTGCGTGGCGCGCTGCAGGTCCTCGTCGGCAATGCCGAACGCGTCGCCGATTTCGCCGCCGCTGTCGCGGAAGCGCTGCACGATCTCGGCGGGCACGCCGCTGCTGCCGTGCGCGACCAGCGGAATGCTCAGCAGCTGCTCGATCTTCTCGATGCGCTCGTGGTCGATGAAGGGGCGGCCCTTGCCCTTGTACGCGCCGTGGCTGGTGCCGATGGCAATGGCGAGGTAGTCCGTGCCGGTCTGCTCCACGAACTGCACGGCTTCCTGCGGGTCGGTGAGGAAGGCGTCCTTCTCGTCCACGACGACGTGCTCCTCGATGCCGCCCAGACGGCCGAGTTCCGCTTCGACGCTGATGCCCATGGCGTGCGCGGCTTCCACGACGCGGCGCGTTTCGTGGATGTTCTCCTCGAACGGGTGGTGCGACGCGTCGATCATCACGCTCGTGAAGCCCATCTTGATGGCCTTCAGGGCACTCTCGTACGAGCTGCCGTGGTCGAGGTGCAGCGCGACCGGCACGGTGGCGCGCTGCGCGAGGTCGATGACGATGTTCGCGAGGTCCTGGCCGCCGTACTTGATGGCCCCTTCGCTCATCTGCACCATGACGGGGCTGCGCAGCCGCTCGGCGGTATGGATGATCGCCTGCGTGATCTCCATGTTGTTGGTGTTGAACGCGCCGACACCGTACTTCCCGGCGCGCGCCGGAACCAGAATGTCCTTACCAGTAACGAGCATGCAGTCCTCCTTCGCGTGGGCGGGCCGAGGCCCGCGGTCCGGGGCTCACTCTACCCCGCGCGGCGCCCGCACTCAGCCGGGCGCCACTTCCATGCGGGCAGCGGTCTAGGTGAACGGGGGTCGGCGCACACCCGCCGCGCACCGAACGCGCGTTAGGATGACGCGTATGACGACCACCTCCCCCCTGGACTGGCACGCGGCGTTCAGCGGTCGCGCGCAGCTGATGAAGGCCAGCACCATCCGTGAACTGCTCAAGCTCACGCAGCAGCCGGACATCATCAGCTTCGCGGGCGGCCTGCCCGCCCCCGAACTGTTCCCCCTCGACGCCGTGAAGCAGGCGAGCGCGACCGTCATCGAGAAGTACGGCGCAGCGAGCGTGCAGTACGGCACGACCGAAGGGCACCTGCCACTGCGCGAGTGGATCGCGGCGCAGACGCCCGGCATCACGCCCGCGCACGTGCAGATCACGACCGGCAGTCAGCAGGGCCTCGATCTGCTCGGCAAGGTCCTGATCACGCCCGGCGACGTGATGGCCGTCGAGGAACCCACGTACATGGGCGCCCTGCAGGCGTTCCAGCCGTACGAGCCTCGGTACGTGGGCCTCCCCATGGACGAGGAGGGCATCATCGTGGACGCCCTGCGCGACATCCTGCAGACGGAACGCGTGAAGGTGCTCTACACCATCCCGAACTTCCAGAACCCCACGGGGCGGACCATGAGCCTGGCGCGCCGGCAGGCGCTCGTGGAGCTCACCGCGCAGCACGGCGTGATCGTCCTTGAGGACGACCCGTACGGGAAGCTGCGCTTCAGCGGGGAGCTGCTGCCCAGCCTGTACGAACTGGGCCTGCAGTACCACGGCGGCGACGCGGACGCGAACCACGTGGTGTACAGCAGCAGCTTCAGCAAGACGCTCGTGCCGGGCTTGCGTGATGCGTGGGTGCAGGGCGCGCGCCCCATCATCAACAAGCTGGTGCAGGCGAAGCAGGGCGCGGACCTGCACACGCCGATCTTCAACCAGATGATCGTCACGGAGCTGCTCGCGGACGTGCTGCCGCGCCAGATCGAGATCGTGAAGGCCGCGTACGGCGCGCGCGCGCAGGACATGATGGCGCGCATGCGCGAGCACTTCCCGGCAGGCGCGGAGTACACCACGCCGGACGGCGGGATGTTCCTGTGGGTGACGCTGCCGGACGGCGTGAACACCACGGACCTGCTGCCGCTGGCGGTGGAGCGCAAGGTGGCGTACGTGCCGGGCACGCCGTTCTACGCGAACGGCGGCGGCGAAAACACCCTGCGCCTGAGCTACTCGAACGCGCGCACCGAGCAGATCGAGCGGGGCATCGCGGCGCTCGGCGCGACCATCCGCGACGCGCTGCAGTAACCCGCATGAAGAGGCGCGGCCCTGCGGGGCCGCGCCTCTTCATGCGGTGGGGTTACTTGACGGCCATGAGCGCCATGACGTCGGCGCGCTTCTGGATTTCGCCGTTGCGGATGACCGTGGCGCGGTACCGCAGGAGCAGGCGGGGTTCGCCGGGGAGCTGCAGGATTTCCAGGCGGACGCGGGTGAGGGTGTCAGGGGTGCTGGCGTCCACGTCGCCTTCCTCGATGATCCAGGCGCGGCCGGCGCGGGGCCCGAGCTCGTCGAGGTCCTTCACGTCGACGGTGGTGCCGCGGGCGACGCCGTAGGGCGTGCGGAACTCGTCACGGTTGAGGTCGAGGATCAGGCCGTCGAGGCCGTCGAGGCCGTCACCGCCGTCGATGTTGACGATGCCGTCCGCGTCACCGCGTGCCAGGGTGACAGTGCTCTGCCCGGTGGGGTTGAGGGTCACGCGAGGGTGCAGGAAGTGCTCGAATTCGGCCTGGGTGACGCCGTACGCGGCGTTGTACGGCAGGGGGCCGTCGGTGGGAAGGGCGCCGAGTTCGTCAGCCTTGTCGACGAGGGCGGCCATGACCTTTTCGGTGATGGCGGCGTCTTCGGCGTTGGTCACGGCCTCGACGAGGGTGACGGGCGCGGTGACTTTGGCATTCGCGCCGAGGAGTTTGGGGAGGGGGAGGGCGTCGACAGCGTGAGCCGCACCGCCGAGGGTGAGGGCGAGCAGGCCAGCGCGGAGCAGGGAGGTCAGGTGCAGCTTCATCGACCAGAAGCTTAGCTGGTGAACTATTACAGAATTGTGTCAAACGGACACCATCACATCAGCTGTTCCTCATGGACGCAGGCCCGTTGAGTTTTACGCGCTCAACTTCGTCCAGCGCGCCCTCCGGCACCCACCACCGAACAGGACCGGCGAAGGTGACCGCCGGTCCTGTTCACAAATGTAAAGTCCTGTTCCGGGCGGTGCTCAGCCCTGCAGCTTCCGCATCAGCACGTCCCGCACCACTTCCGGCTTCGCCTGCCCACCCATCGCGCGCATTACCGGACCGAACAGCGCGTTCGCCGCCTTCGCGTTCCCCCCGCGGAACTGCTCCACCGCCTTCGGGTTCGCCGCCATCGCCGCGGAAATCGCCGCCTCGATCGCCGCCGTATCCGTTACAACCGCCAGCCCGCGCTCCCGCACCAGCGCCGCCGGGTCCGCACCCTCCATCACCTCCGGCAGCAGCTCCTTGCCCATCTTCCCACTCAGCTCGCCCGCGTCAATCAGCTTCACGAGCGTCGCCAGGTGCGCCGGCGTCAGGCGACTCGCGCCGATGTCCAACTCCCGCGCCGCCAGCCACCCGGCCACGTCCCCCAGCAGCCAGTTCACGAGCTTCTGCGCGTCCGCACCCTCCCCCATCGCCGCGTCCAGGAACGCGCTCAGCGTCACGCTGTCCGCCAGCGTCTCCGCCGCGTCCGCCTTGATGCCCGCCGCTACGTACCGCTCGCGCTTCTGCACCGGCAGCTCCGGCATCCGCGCGCGCACGTCCTCGATGAACTCGCGCGTAATCACCAGCGGCGGCAAGTCCGGGTCCGGGAAGTAGCGGTAGTCCGCCTCGCCCTCCTTCGTGCGCATCACGAAGGTCTTGTTGCCACCCTCATCCCAGCCCATGGTGTCCTGCCGCACCACACCGCCGCCCTCCAGCACCCGCGTCTGCCGCGCAATCTCGTACTCCAGCGCGCGCGCCACACTCCGGAAGCTGTTCAGGTTCTTGACCTCCACCTTCGTTCCGAACGGCTCCCCCGGGCGGTGCAGGCTGACGTTCACATCGCAGCGCATCTTGCCCTCCTCCGGGTTCGCGTCACTCACCCCGAGCGCCTGCGCGAGCGCACGGACGTACCCCAGGAACACGCGCGCCTCCTCCGGCCCGGCAATGTCCGGCTCCGTCACCATCTCGATCAGGGCACTCCCGGCACGGTTCAGGTCCAGCAGGCTGTACGGCGCGTACGCCGGGTGCACCAGCTTGCCCGCGTCGTCCTCCAGGTGCGCGCGCTTGATGCGGATGCGGCGCGCCCCGACGTCCACCCAGCCGTCCCGCGCGATCGGCCGGTCGTACTGACTGATCTGGTAGTTCTTCGGCGCGTCCGGGTAGAAGTAATTCTTGCGGTGAAACTGCGTGAACCCCTCCACGTCGCAGTTCAGCGCCAACCCAAACATCACCGCGAGCTCCACGGCGCGCGCATTCACGACCGGCAGGGTACCCGGCAGTCCCAACGTCAACGGGTCCGTGACGGTATTCGGCGCCTGGCCGAAATAGTCCGCGTTGCACGCGGAAAAAATCTTCGTGCGCGTGTTCAGTTGCAGGTGGACCTCAAGCCCGATCACCGGCTGGTACATAACCGCGAGTATAGCCGCCGGGCCCGCCACGCCCGGACCGCCTGTGCAGCTTGGCCTTTCCCTCACCCCTGCCCGCCCACCCGGCAGTACAAGGGAGCATGAGCGCGCAGCCGATCATCTTCCTCGACACCGAAACAGGCGGCATGGACCCCGCCGTCCACCCGCTGCTGACCGTCGGCCTCGTGACCCTGCAGGACGGCGAGATCACCCGCCCCCTGCACCTGCGTGTGCGCCACGACACGTACACCGTCGACCCCGAAGCGATGCGCGTCAACGGCATCGACCTCCTCACGCATCACGACGAGGCGCACCCCCCCGCCGAAGTCGCCGCGGCCATCCGCGCGTACGCCGCCGAGGTGGGCCGCGTCATGCTCGGCGGGCACAACTTCGCGTTCGACCTCGGGTTCCTGCGCACGCTCCTGCCGGACCGCAGCCGCGTCTTCCGGTGCGGGCACGTCGACACCAAAACGACCGCGCAGTTCCTGATCCACGCGGGCATCCTGCCCAAAAAGGTCGGGACGGCGCTCGACCAGCTCGCCAAGCACTTCGGCATCGAGTACCAGGCACACGACGCCCTCGAAGACGCGCGCACCACCGCCATCGTGTACAACGAGTTCCTGAAACTCGTCCGCGCCGCACCCACCACCTGAGAAGGCCGGCACGAAGACACCATTGGGGGGCGCCCCTGTTGGTCCCCTGAGCGGGCACAGGTGCAAACCCCGCCAGGGCAGGAGGCTGCGGCAGCGTCCCACCCTGCACGACCAACCCCCGGTCCGTGATGGGCCGGGGGTTGGTCGTGCAGGGACGTTACGCGCCGGGTTGCTGGACGTTCTTCGCCGGGGTGGGCGGCACGACCGGCTGTTCCGGGGCGTCGAGCAGCAGGCGGTCGAGGACCTCACCGACGTGCTCCACGACGTGGACCTTCAGCTCACCGCGGATGCTCTCGGGCACTTCCTTGAGTTGCGGTTCGTTGTCTTTCGGAATGATGATTTCTCGGATGCCGCCCTGGTGCGCGGCGAGGAGCTTCTCCTTCACGCCGCCGATGGGCAGCACGCGGCCGCGCAGGCTGACTTCGCCGGTCATGGCGACGTCGAGGCGCACGGGGCGGCCGGTCACGGCGCTCGCCACGGCGGTGGTGATGGTGATGCCGGCGCTGGGGCCGTCCTTCGGCGTGGCGCCGTCCGGGAAGTGCACGTGCAGGTCGAGCTTCTTGTAGAACTCAGGGTCCGCGCCGTACTTCGCGGCGTGCGCGCGGAGGTACGCGACGGCGGCGCTGACGCTTTCCTTCATGACGTCGCCGAGGCTGCCGGTCATGACGATCTTGCCGCTGCCGGGCGTAGCGAGCGCTTCGACGACGAGCATGGTGCCGCCGACGCTGGTCCACGCGAGGCCCTGCGCGACGCCGACCTGGGGGTCTTTCTCCATGCGTTCGGGGCGGTGGAGGGGCACGCCGAGGTAGTCGGGGATCTGCGGGGCGTCGATGGTGCGCACTCCTTCCCAGGCGTTTTCGAGCAGTTCACGCGCGGCTTTGCGGGTGAGTTTGCTGATCTGCCGGTCGAGGTTGCGCACGCCGCTTTCGGCGGTGTACTCCTCGACGATGCGGGTGAGGGCGGCGTCGGTGATTTCGAGTTTGCCGTCGAGGCCGTGGCTCTTGATCTGCCGGGGCACGCGGTAGCGGCGGGCGATCTCGACTTTCTCCTGCATGGTGTAGCCGGGAATCTGGATGACTTCCATGCGATCGAGCAGCGGGCGCGGGATGGTCTGCAGGCTGTTCGCGGTGGTGATGAACATCACCTGCGACAGGTCGTACGGCACTTCGAGGTAGTGGTCCTGGAAGGTGTGGTTCTGCTCGGGGTCGAGGACTTCGAGCATGGCGCTGCTGGGGTCGCCGCGCCAGTCGCTGCTCATCTTGTCGATTTCATCGAGCAGCATGATCGGGTTGGTGACGGCGGCGGTTTTCATGCCCTGGATGATGCGTCCGGGCATGCTGCCAATGTACGTGCGGCGGTGGCCGCGGATTTCCGCTTCGTCGCGGACGCCGCCGAGGGCCATGCGGACGAACTTGCGGTTCAGGCTGCGTGCGACGCTCTTACCGAGGCTGGTTTTCCCGACGCCGGGAGGGCCAACGAGGCAGAGGATGGGCGCGCGCAGTTCGAGGTCCTCGGGGCGGTCCTCGGCGCTCTTGCTTTCCTTCTTCTGCTGACCCTGCGTGAGCTGACGCACCGCGAGGAATTCGAGGATGCGTTCCTTGACGTCCTCAAGGCCGAAGTGGTCCTCGTCGAGGATGCTGCGGGTGCGGGCGATGTCGAGGATTTCCTCGTCGCGCTTGCTCCAGGGGGTATCGATCAGCCACTCGATGTAGTTGCGCACGACGGTGCCTTCGGGGCTGCCGCCGGGCGTGCGCTCAAGGCGTTGCAGTTCCTTGAGGGCTTTGTCTTTGACTTCGGCGGGCATGCCGGCCGCTTCGATCTTCTCGCGCAGCGCTTCGATCTCGGCGGGGCCTTCCTCGCCGCCGCCGAGTTCTTTGCTGATGGCCTTCATCTGCTCGCGCAGGTAGTATTCGCGCTGGTTGGCGTCCATCTGTTCCTTGACGCGCCCGGCGATCTTCTTGTCCATGTTGAAGCGCTCAAGGTCGCGGTTGAGGAACTTAAGGACCTTGGTGAGGCGCTCGTTCACGCTGAATGCCGCGAGGACTTCCTGCTTCTCGTCGGGCGTCCAGGTGGCGTGGTGCGTGATCTGGTCCGCGAGGGCCCCCAGGTCGGTGAGGGCGCGGATCGCTTCAACCTGGTAATTGTCGAGGCGGAGGTTTTTGTTCTGGCGCTGATACTCGTCGAACGCGCTTTTCACTTCGGTGGCGAGCACGTCGGCTTCGTGGGCGTCGGCGGTGGTGGTGGCCTGCGTTTCGGCGCGGACGCGCAGGTAGCTGCTGGCGACGAGTTCGCCGACGCGGGCGCGTTCCTGCGCTTCGACGAGCACCTGGAGGGTGCTGTCAGGCATGCGGACGACCTGCTTGATAACGGCGAGAACGCCGACGTCGTGCAGTTCGGCGAGGGTAGGGTCGTCGGTGCGGGCTTCGCGCTGGGTGAGCAGCAGGACGCGGCGGTCGGCGGCCTGGGCTTCTTCAACGGCGCGTTTGCTCTTGGCGCGGCCCACGTCGATGTTCATGGTGGTGCCGGGGAGCACCACGATATTTCTGAGGGCGACAACGGGGAGTTCCCAGTTCATTGTTTCTCCTTGGCGCGGGCCAGTTGTTGGGGGGGTGAGGTGCACCACTGTACCGCGTTGTGGGTGAGGGGTCTGTAGGAAAACGTGGGGTGCTGAAACAGCACACCCAGCCTGTGCCTAAGTGTAGGCGTGAGGCTGGGCGAATGCTGTAATTGAAGTGACTTTATGCAGACTTCTTGAGTCCCTTCGACTCAAGGAGCTTGGCAGGGTCATCAATGTGCTCCGCGTCGAAACGCAATTCACGCAACCCCTCCGCCGGCAACTCGAACAACAGGTCCGTCATGGACTTCTCAAGCACTGCCCGCAGCCCACGTGCCCCGGTACCCCGCGCCTTCGCACGGCGAGCCACTTCCTGGAGCGCCTCCTCCGTGAAGTTCAGGTCCACATCCTGGAACCCGAACAGCGCCTGATACTGCCGCACGATCGCACCCTGCGGCTCCGTCAAAATCCGCACCAGGGCGTCCTCACCGAGATCCTGCAACTGCACCACCAGTGGCAGGCGGCCCACGAACTCCGGAATCAACCCGAACTTCACGAGGTCCTCCGGCATAAAGCGCAACTCTTCTTTCTCGTCGCCCTTGTGTTCCGCGCCGAAGCCCACACTGCGGATGTTCGTGCGGCTGCGGCCAATATCCGCAATCCCGTCGAACGCGCCGCCCACAATGAACAAAATGTTCTTCGTGTTCACCTGCACGAGCTCCTGCTGCGGGTGCTTACGGCCACCCTGCGGCGGCACCTGCGCGACCGTCCCCTCGATGATCTTCAGCAGCGCCTGCTGCACACCCTCGCCGGACACATCACGCGTGATGCTGGTACCCTCGCTCTTGCGGGCGATCTTATCGATCTCGTCGATGTAGATGATGCCGCGCTCCGCCGCCTCCACGTCATACTCCGCCGCCTGCAGCAGGCGCACGATGACGTTCTCCACGTCGTCGCCCACGTACCCGGCCTCGGTCAGCGTTGTGGCGTCCGCAATGGCGAACGGCACCTCCAGCATCTCCGCCAAAGACGACGCCAGCAGCGTCTTCCCGGTGCCGGTCGGACCAATCAGCAAGATGTTGCTCTTGCCGAGGTTCGCGTCCGGATGCGCGAGCCGCTGGTAATGGCTCACGACCGCGACCGCCAGGGCTTTCTTCGCTTCGTCCTGGCCGATCACGAACTCATCCAGGTACGCCTTGATTTCACGCGGGCTGGGCAACTCCGACAGGTTGAACCCCGCCCCGCCCTTCCGGTTCTGCCGCACGATCTCGTGCGCACGGTCCGCGCACTCATTGCAGATGAACGCCGCCCGGTTGGGCGCCTCAATCAACTGCGCGATCTGCGGGTAACTGCGCCCACAAAACGAACACCGGTCCGCCACGTTACTCCACCTCCCCCTTCAAGTGCGCCCTCGTCACTCGTTCTCGCTCTGCGCCTCGCGCGTGTGCTCGATCACGGCGTCAATCAAGCCGTACTGCTGCGCTTCGCCAGGCGACATGAAGTAATCCCGCTCCATGTCCCGCAGCAGCTTCTCGTGCGGCAGGCTCGTGTGCCGGTGGTAGATGTCCACCAGGCGGTCACGCAAGTACAGCGTCTCCTTGGCCTGCACCTCAACGTCCGGGGTGTTCCCGCGGAATCCGCTGGAGCCCTGGTGAATCATGATGCGGCTGTTCGGCAGCGCGGAGCGCTTGCCCTTGTCACCGGCCATCAGGATGACGCTGCCCATGCTCATGGCAATGCCGACGCAGATGGTACTCACCGGCGCCTTGATGTACCGCATGGTGTCGTAGATGGCGAGGCCCGCGTACACTTCACCGCCGGGGCTGTTGATGTACAGCTGGATTTCCCGCTCGGGGTTCTGGCTGTCCAGCAGCAGCAGCTGCGCGACGATCGTGTTCGCGACCTGCGAGTCGATGGGCGTGCCCAGGAAAATAATCCGATCTTTCAGGAGACGGGAGTAAATGTCGTACATTCGCTCGCCGCGTCCGGTCTGCTCGATCACGTAGGGAATCACGCTCATGCGCCGCATTATCGCACGGTGCGCGCACGCAAACGTGCCCGGTTCCGCCATGAAGAAAAGAAAAGCATTGCCGGTGAGCAACGGCACCCAGCGATCATCCCTTATGGCTGCTGCCTTCCGGCCCTGACCAGGTTCGAGCGTCGCCGCTGCGTTACGCCAGCAATGCGAAGCGAAATATAGCACCCGTCCGTATGAGGAACAACTTCAACAACCCTTATGAAAACATCATGTTTGAGAGGAACTTCATACACGCTCTGTGGATTTTCCCGCACCCAACTGCACAAAAAGACGCTTATGGTTGTAAGAGAATTGTAGCCCTATACTCTTACCTCACGCAGCCCACCAAGCACTCCAACGCGCCCTCTGCAAGCACTAATCCCGCTGAACCGGTTCCCATACATCCTTTATCCGGCAAGGCACTCAGGAGACCCATAAACAACAGCAAACGCACCAAAGGCTTCACCCTGATCGAACTGCTCATCGTTATCACGATTATCGGCATCCTTACGGTTGTCCTGATCCCCAACCTCCTCGACACCTAGACGCTAGCGAAGAGGCTATGCAAGCTGGCGAAGGTATTTCGCGGTCATCAGAACGGTGGCAGCAACGAAATGAAAACCGATCAGGGTGGACGAGAGGCGCTCAAGGTCACGGCCCAAGTGCTGGAAACGCGAGAGCCATGCGAACGAACGCTCGACCACGCAACGCTTCGGCAGCAGAATGAACCCGCGCGTGGCCTCCGGGCGCTTCACGACGATGAGTTCGACATTCGACGCGGCAGCGTCCCCGTGAGCGATCTCACCGGTATACTCCTGGTCTGCAAAGGCCACCTCAATCATGCCCCCCGTCACTTCCTGCGCCGCTGCGCAGAGCTCGCGTACCTGCGCGCGATCCTGTTCGTTGGCTGGCGAGGTCATCAGGGTCAAGAGCTGCCCGAGGGTATCCACGACCAGATACACCTTGGTGCCCTTGCGCTTCTTGGCGCTATCGAAACCAGCCCGCGCACCGCTCTCGGGGGTGCTTTGCAGCGTACGGCTGTCGATGATGATGGCCGTGAGCTCGGCACCACGTTGCTGCTGAACACGGGTGAGCAGCCGCAGATCATGCACGGCGTTCTCGAAACACCCAGCGGCGAACCAACGTGCCGCTTGCGTGCGCGCCACGTCCGGTGGCGGCAGATCATTCGGCAGAAATTCCCACTGTGCACCGGTGCGTGACATCCAGAACAGTGCGTTCAGCACGGCCCGCAGCGGAGACTTGCGTTGCGGTGCGTCCTCGGGGCTCAATACCAGATACGGCAGCAGGAACACGTACGTCTCGTCATCCACATCACTGGGATACCCTGGGCGGCGCATCCCGCCATTCTGCATCCACCGGATCTGCCACCGCTCACTTCAAATCCCTGTAACGCAGCCTCTAGAAGCGCGCCTACGACACGGGCACCCAGAGCTGCGCGAAGAGCATCTAGACTGCGGAGGTTCAGGCGCAGATCGATAACCAGGTGTACCTGGCGGTCGGGACGGGCACCGGCAAGCTCAATGACGCTACGGAGGGCGTCGCGGCCAGCTGCGTCAGCAACGCCAACATCCTGTACAAGGACAACAGCACTGCTACAACCCTAACCACCGCTTACTGCATTGACGTCTGGGACAAGCGCGGCAGCAGGTTCTTCACGATGACGCCTAGCGCGCTGACCGGCACGAACTTCGCCAGCACTGGTGCACCTACCGGTGCCGCGGTCCCCGCGAACTAAGCCTAAGTCTTCAAAAGAGCGGCCATATGGCCGCTCTTTTTCATAGATAGGAGACAATTTGAACCAAGGTGCATTTACGCTCATTGAGCTACTTATAACCATAGCCATCATCGGAATTCTTGGTGCATTGCTGATTCCAGGCCTTCTAGGCGCACAACGCAGATCATACGATGCTGGTGCGCAAACTTGCGCAAAAAGCATTCAAACTGTCCAAGCAATCTCCCAATTAGATAATAGAAAGTTTCTGTTTATAGGCCCTGCATCAAACGATATAAATCGCAACAGTGATAGTATAAACGCAAATTGTTTGATAAGTAGTGTATTTTTCAATGATCGAAGCGATTACTCAACTGTAGATTCGAGATATATAATTGATGTATGGGGTAAACACGGTAGTAAAGTATTTACAATCACTCCCGAGGCCTTTTCTGCTAACACTGTGGGAGCTACCTCTTTTTCGTCGACAGGTGCGGTTGGCACCAACCTGCCTTGATTCATGATCAAAGCAAACAGAGCCATGCGGCGGGGTTATCCTCGCCGCATGGCTCTGTTTGCTTTGAAGGAGTGGGACGCGCAGGTGCAGGCGCTTGGGCAAGGCAGCGTTTCTGTGCTTGTGCGCAAGGGCGGCATCATGGAAACGCACGAGGGGTTTGAGGTAGAACACCGAGAGTTCCTGTTGTACCCAACGTTCCTGCACCAGAACCCTCAGGAGGTCCGCTCACCGTTTCAGTCCCTTCTCCGCATGGACCCGCAGCCTGGTCGGATTGTCCTTCCAGCGCTCGCGGAAGTCGTTGAGGTCTGGAAGGTGGAGGACGCGGAGCGGGCCCTCCGTGTAGAGCCGTTTCAGGCGCTGAACGCCTCGGCCATTGAGCGGCGGTTCCATTACCGCAATCGGCCGTGGCTGCACGTGTTGCTGGTGCGTGTGCGTCCGCTGATCAAGCCGTTGGCGTTGGAGGAAACGCCGGAAATGCTCGGGTGCGTGTCGTGGGTGCCCCTGGAGGTCAAGGACGTTCAGGCGGGGCCGCCTGTGGTGCCAGAAACGGCGTTGCAGGTGCTAAGGTCTGAGTTGCAAGCCCTGCTGACGGATTGACCGCGGGAGGCGTTGGGGGTTCCCTGGTGGAGTGCAGTCAGGCGTGCTCGCCGAGGTGCCGCAGGAGGTGCGCGAAGGCGTGCGCGGTGAGGCGCGCGTCGGCGTGCGCGCTGTGCAAACCGCGCGCTTCCTGGAGGAGGCCGAGGCGCTGAGCGAGCGCGTCGAGTTTGTGGCTCTTTTCGCGGGGGAAGGCGCGGCGGGAGAGTTGCAGCGTGCAGATCTCCCGCTGGGGGCGCCACTCAAGGCCCTGGCGGGCGGCAGCGGCGCGGATGAAGCCGGTGTCGAACGCGGCGTTGTGTGCGACGACGGGGGTGGTGCCGGCGTACTGCAGGAACGCCGGGAGCGCTTCGGTGATGCGGGGGGCGCTGGCGACGTGGGCGTTGCGGATGCCGTGCACGCGGGAGACGTACCAGGGAATGTCGCGCTCCGGGTTTACGAGGGTGTGGAAGGTGTCGTCTTCGAGGACCTCGCCGTTCCGGATGCGGATCGCGCCGATTTCCACGATGGCGTCGCGTTCCGGGGAGAGGCCGGTCGTTTCGAGGTCGAACACCACGTATTCCATGCGTTCACAGCCTAGCGCACGGGGCGCCAGGCTGCGTGGCGGGCGCTCAGCGGATCTGGAGGGGTTCGTAGACGCGTTTGACGGTGCCGTCCTGGAAGGTGAGGGTGCCGATGGCGTTGATGGAGGTGACGCGGCGTCCGGGGACGTTGCGGACGTTGAAGCTGAGGTTGGCGGTGATGGTGGCGCCGTTCTGTGTGAGGCGCGGGTCGGTGGTGCCGGGGGCGCGGCCCTGCTGCCAGGTGTCTTTGCCGGGCAGGAGCGTTTTGTAGGGCTGGCCGTTCTGGGTGTATTCGAGTTCGTACGTGAATTCGGCGCGGACGACGGGGGTGGGGCGGGTGATTTCGATGATGAGGTCGCAGCGGCTGCTGGTGCCGACAGGCAAGTAGCCGGTGACGCTGGTGCTGGCGCGGCAGTTCTTGAAGTACCACTCGCGGAGTTTCAGTTCGTTCGCGGGGGCGGCGCTGGTCGTGGGGGTAGCAGTGAGAGGGCGGTTGAGGTAGGTGCTGCTGGCGGTGATGTCCACACGGGTGACGTCGCCGTCGTTCAGGCAGGTGAGGGCGTCGGCGGTGGGGTCGGGGCGGGCAGCGAGCGTGAGGACGTTGCGGCTGCCGTAGCAGCTTTCCGGGCGGACGTCTTTCGCGACGCGGCCGAAGGCGAGCGCCTGCAGGTCGCGGATGGTAAGGCGGTCCGTGCTGGCGTCGAGGTTGTCGCCGTCGAACAGGAGGCTGAGGCGGGAGATGCGGCTGGCGTTGCCGTACCGCACGGCGAGGCGGTCGCCGGTGTTGAGGTCGTAGAGGCGGTCGGGGCCGTTGAGGGTGGGCCCTTCGCAGCTGTACTCGCGGCAGAAGTCGGAGTTGGCGACGCTGCCGGTGGTGCCGAGGAGGCCGGCGGCGCCCGCGGCGCTGCCAAGGAGGAAGGTTAGGGTGAGGAGGGCACGGTGCATGCGCTCAAGGTACGGGTGAGCGGAGGGGCGTGCACGCGAATATGCGGCACGCCCTTCTGTATCCTGGGTGGCGTTACAGGCGGAGGTGCTGCCAGCGCCCGGACGCGAAGCGCAGGGCGTACGCGATGGCGGCGAGGGCGATGTACGCGAGGGCGCCGGTCCACGCGCCGGTGACGCCGTAGCGGGGGGCGAGGTACGTGGCGCTGAGGACCATGACGAGCCACGCGCCAGTGAGGGTCACTACGAGGCGGAAGCGGGTGTCGCCGGCGCCGCCGAGCGCGCCGCCGAGGACGATGGCGAGGCCGTCGAGGAGTTGGTAGGCGGCCATGACGGCCAGCACGGACGTGCCGAGCGCGAGGACCTGCGTGTCGTGGTTGAACAGGCCGATGAGCTGCCGGGGGACGAGCAGGAACAGCAGGCCGAGGGCGCCCATGAGGGCGGCGGCGAGGAGCGCGCCGCGCCACCCGACGCGGCGCGCGATGTCCGGGCGGCCCGCGCCGAGCGCGCGGGACAGGAGGCTTCCGGTCGCGGACGCGAGCGCGAAGGCCGGCAGGAAACCCAGGCTGGCGAACTGGTTCGCGATCTGCGACGCCGCGAGTTCGGCGGGGCCGAGGCGGGAAATAACGCCCTGGAACACCGTGAAGGCGCCCACCTCGCCGAGTTCGGTGGTGCCGGCGGGCAGGCCCACCCGCGCGAAGCTGCGCAGTTCGTCGCGGGTGGGGCGGGTGAGGCGGAACGGGCCGTACGCGCGGGCGTGCAGGCGGTGCAGCAGCAGCACCGCGAGGGCGTTCTGGATGCCGACGGCGATCAGGGCGGCCCAGGCGGCGCCGGCGACGCCCCACCCGAACCCGAACACGAACAGCAGGGCGAGTGCGGCGTTCACGATGACGACCATCCACGCGAGCTGCATGGGCGTGCGGGTGTTGCCGAGGCCGACCATGATGGACAGGGCGACCGTGCCGAGGAACACCAGCGGCGCTTCGAACACGCGGATGTGCGCGTACGTGCGCGCGACGGCCGTGATGTCCGGCGCGGGCTGGAGCAGCACGAACAGGCCGTCCACGAGGGCCGGGCCGATCAGGGCTACGGGCAGGCCGATCAGGGCGAGGGTCAGGAACACGCTGGCCCAGCGGGACACGCCGGCGGGGTGGTTCGCGCCGACGGCGCGGGCGGTGAAGGTGGCGGCGGTGTTCAGGCTGCCGCGGAACAGCAGCATCAGGGTGAGCAGGCATAGGCTGGCGAAGCCGACCGCGCCGACCTCGGTGACGCCGAGGCGGCCCATGATGAGCGTGTCGGTGAAACCGACGACGGTGTACGCGAGGTTCGAGAACATCAGGGGCCACGCGAGGCGCAGCAGTTCGCGCGTGGTGCCTGCAGGGGCGGTCGAGGGGGGAGGGGCGCCGGACACGTCCGGCACGCTAACACGCGCCTGCGGCGCGCGGGGTGCGCCGCGCACGTGTGCGGCTGGCCGCCTGCTCAGGGTGCGCAACAAAGACGGATGGGGCGCGGGTGTCCCCCCATCCGGTCATGCGCTGGCGGAGCGTGCAGTGAGGCGTGCACCTACCGGCCCGTGGGTCGGCAGCCGGCTTTGCTTCAACGGCGGCCGCGTTTGCGGACTTTCTGGCCGGGGACGGTGGGCTGCTCGAAGGTTTTGCCCTGCAGTTTCGCTTCGATAGCGCGGATCTGGTCGCGCAGGCTGGCGGCCTTCTCGAAGTCGAGGTCCTCGCTGGCGCGCCACATGTCGAGTTCGAGGTCCGTGAGTTGCGTCATGAGCGCGTCGCGGTCGTTGCCGAGGTCCGGCGATTGCGGCAGTTCGGCTTCTTCCTCGCCGCGGATGACGTCGCGGACGCCTTTGCGGATGGTGGTGGGGGTGATGCCGTGCTCGGCGTTGTACGCGAGCTGCTTCTCGCGGCGGCGCGCGGTTTCCTCCATCGCGGCCTGCATGGCGGGCGTGATGCTGTCACCGTACAGGATCACCTCGCCGTTCACGTTGCGGGCGGCGCGGCCGATGGTCTGGATCAGGCTGCGTTCCGAGCGCAGGAAGCCGGGCTTGTCGGCGTCGAGGATCGCCACGAGGCTCACCTCGGGCAGGTCAAGGCCTTCGCGCAGCAGGTTGATGCCGATCAGGACGTCGTAGTGCCCGAGGCGCAGGTCGCGGATGATCACCTGGCGTTCCACGGTGTCGATGTCGCTGTGCATGTAGCGCGCGCGGACGCCCTTGTCGAGCAGGTACTCCGCGAGGTCCTCGGCCATGCGTTTGGTGAGGGTGGTGACGAGTGTACGCTCGCCTTTCGCGGCGCGCTCACGGACGCGGCCGAGGATGTCCTCCACCTGGCCCTTGATAGGGCGGAGCTGCACGACCGGGTCGACGAGGCCGGTGGGGCGGATGATCTGGTCGGCGATACTGTCGCTGTGCTCCCGCTCAAACGGGCCGGGCGTGGCACTCACGAACACCGTCTGCCCGATCTTGCCGAGGAACTCCCCGAAGTTCAGCGGTCTGTTATCCATGGCGCTCGGCAGGCGGAAGCCGTAGTCGACCAGGGTCTGCTTGCGGGCGCGGTCGCCGTTGCTCATGCCGCCCACCTGCGGGATCGTCACGTGCGACTCGTCCACGAACGTCACGAAGTCCGACGCGAAGTAGTCGAGCATGGTGTAGGGCGTTTCGCCGGGTTTGCGGCCGTCGATGTGGCGGGAGTAGTTCTCGATGCCGGAGCAGTACCCGAGGACCTTGAGCATCTCCAGGTCGTACAGGGTGCGTTCTTTGATGCGCTGCGCTTCGAGCAGCTTGCCGGACGCCTTGAAGTACTCGACGCGTTCGTCGAGTTCCTGCTGGATGGTGACGATGGCGCGCTCGATGTTCCCTGCCGAGCTGACGTAGTGCTTGGCCGGGTACACGACGGTGGCGTCGAGTTCAGCCTGCACGTCGCCGCTGACCGGGTGGTACAGGACGATGCGGTCGAGGTCGTCGCCCCACAGTTCGAGCCGCAGCGGTTGCTCGTCGTAGCTGGGCCAGATCTCGATCACGTCGCCTTTCGCACGGAAGCGGCCCGGGGCGAGCTCGATGTCGTTACGGTCGTACTGCAACTCCACGAGACGGTCGAGGATGGCGTCGCGGCCGATGGGCTGACCGACTTTCAGGACGAGGTTCAGGGCGCGGTACTCCTCGGGGTCGCCGAGGCCGTAGATGCAGGAGACGCTGGCGACGACGATGGTGTCGCGGCGCGTGAGGAGGCTGCGGGTGGTGGAGTGCCGCAGCCGCTCGAGCTCCTGGTTGATGTTGGCGTCCTTGTCGATGAACAGGTCCTTGCCGGGCACGTACGCTTCGGGCTGGTAGTAGTCGTAGTACGACACGAAGAACTCGACGGCGGCGCCGGGGAAGAACTCGCGGAACTCACTGGCGAGCTGCGCGGTGAGGATCTTGTTGGGCGCCATGATGAGCGCGGGGCGGCCGGTTTCCTCGATGACTTTCGCCATGCTGTAGGTTTTGCCGGTGCCGGTGGCGCCCAGGAGGGTCTGGTACCGCAGACCGGACTCCAGGCCGTCCACGAGGCTGCGAATGGCTGTCGGCTGGTCTCCGCTCGGTGTAAATTCAGACTGGACCCTCAGCATCCCCGTATTTTACGCCAAAAACGTACTCTGGGTGTAAGGGAACCCCCAGATCCACCCCAGAAGTTCAAGAGGACCTGAAGACCCCAGATTTTGGACAACCGGAACTCGCGCCTTCCCGCCTGCGTACACTGGGGCATGAACAGCTCCTCACCGAACATCGGCACCATGCTCAACCAGAGCCTTGCGGTCCTCAGCCGCCCCAGCGTGGCCACCTTCGAACGCTTCGAGCGCAGCGGCGGCCTCCGCGAAGCCTACACCTACGTCCTGATCGCCGCGCTCGTCGGCGCCGTCATCTCCGGCTTCTTCGGGATCTTCCACCAGGACGTCAACCCGCTCGTGCAGTTCTTCAGCCGCCTCATCAGCGTCCTGATCGGCTTCGGCGTCTTCACCGGCGCCGTGCACCTGATCGGCCGGAACTTCTTCCGCGGCACCGGCACGTACCCGGAAGTCGCGTACACCTACGCGCTGTTCTACGTGCCGCTCAGCATCATCGGCAGCGTCATCGGCGTCATTCCCATTCTGGGGTGGTTGGCTCTGTTCCTTATCGCCATCCTGAACGTGTTCTTCGGGTGGCTGGCTGTGCAGTCCAGCATGAACATCCGCGATCAGGTGCAGGCGGGCATCACGCTGCTGCTGAGCGGCGTGGCGTACTGGATGGTCAGCACGATCCTGCTGACCATCGTCCTGAGCGCCCTGTTCCTGAACCGCTGACTTCGCGCCACAAGAAGGCGGCGCCCGCGTGGGCGCCGCCTTCTTGTGGGCCGGTACACTGCGGGGCATGAAGACGCTCACGCCCGAGAACCGCGCGAAGTTCGATCAGGTGTTCATGCAGGTCGTGATGTCTGTGCAGGCCGAAGCGCAACAAAGCCAACCGCAACAGGCGGGCGCCTTGGCCGCCATGTTCCACAAGGAGCAGCTCAGCGAGGCGCTGCAGGGCTGCGCCATGCTGATCGCCGGCTGGAATGCAGGAGGCGTGGACGAGACTGGCATCGCGCGCGCCGCGAAAGCCCTGCGGGGTCTGGGGCGCGCGGACCTCGCCAGTCGCGTCGAGGGCCTCGTCCGCATCGACGAGGAGTGACGCCGTCAGTGCGGGGCCGCCGGGGACCAGGCGGCCCTGCTGGGGTTACAGGCTGGTGCGGACCGCCCAGAGTTCCGGGAACAGCACGATCTGCACGGCCTGGCGCAGGTACCCGACGCCGCTGGTGCCGCCGCTGCCGCGTTTGAAGCCGATGGTGCGCTCCACGGTCGTGAGGTGGTTGAAGCGCCACCGGCGGAAGTTGTCTTCCACGTCGAGGAGTTTCTCCGCGAGTTCGTACAGGTCCCAGTACCGGTCGGTGTCGCGGTACACGGTGAGCCAGGCGTCCAGCACCTCGTCATTGGGGGTGTAGGGCTGCGTGAAGTCGCGGTGCAGGACCGCTTCGGGCACCTGCAGGCCGCGGGCGGCGAGCAGGCGGAGAGTAAGGTCGTACAGGCTGGGCGCGGCGAGCACCTCGGCGAGCGGGCCGTGCACGTCCGGTCGGTGGGCGTGCGGGCGGAGCATCACGGGGTTCTTGTTGCCGAGCAGGAACTCGACGGTGCGGTACTGGTACGACTGAAACCCGGACGCCTGCCCGAACGCGCTGCGGAACTGCAGGTAGTCGGCGGGCGTCATGGTCTTCAGGACCTCCCACGCCTGCGTGAGCTGTTCCTGCGCGCGCACGACGCGCGTGAGCATTTTGAGGGGCGCGTCCGTGATGCCCTGGTCAAGGAGGGTCATGGCGGCGCGCAGCTCGTGCACGATGAGGTTCAGCCACAACTCGGACACCTGATGGATCAGCAGGAACAGGCGTTCGTCGTGCGCGTCGGTGAGGGGGTGTTGGGCGCTGAGCAGCGTGTCGAGGTGCAGGTACGAGCCGTACGAGAAGCCTTCGGTGAAGTCCGTGTGGGCGCGTTGGGGGGCGTCGGCGTGGTCGGTCATGGAACCTCCGGGAGCGTGAGCGGTGAGTGTGGGCCGCTGGTCAGGGCGACGTGGGCGGTCACAGGCGCGGGAGGGTCCAGCCGAGCGCCCAGCGCCACCACGCGCGCACCGCGAGGGCGATGGCGTTCCGGTTCCCGCGCGCGTGGCGGTCCGCTGGGCTGAGCATGACGGGAGTGTAGGCAATCCGCTCGCGGGCGACAAGGCCGTGCAGGGACGCAATGACCGGAACGTCCAGCAGTGCTGGACGTTCCGTGTGTGTGGCGACGCGGACTGTCCCGGGCCACCCTGCCGGTGCAATCCGCGCTGCTCTCGCTGCTGCGGTCCTGAGTTCAGGCTGTTCTGAGGGTGCGCTTGTTCGCGCGATGTCCGGGCGCCCGGCAGCTCAGCGTTTGCGCAGGGCGCCGGCGGTGTGGGCGGCGCGGCGCCCGTCGTCGGTTTCGACGATGTAGCGGGGGTCGTCGTGGGTGGCGTGGTAGTGGAAGCCGTTCACCTCGCCGTCCTGGTGGGCGACCTTGATGATCCGGCCGTGCGCTTCGCCGTTGTGGCTGCGCCACGTGACGTGATCTCCGACGTTCAGGGCCATGCGAACCTCCTGCGCTCAGGGTGCTCGCTGGCGTGCGGGACGACTGCACGCCAGGGCACGAGCCTCAGGGTCGCTCAAGGCTTCAGGGGCTGGTGACGTACGCGACGATCAGGTCGGCGGTGGCGCGCAGGGCGTCCTCGTGGGTGCGTTCGTACGCGTGGCTGGCGTCCACGCCCGGGCCGATCAGCGCGGCGGGGTAGTCGCCGCCGGCCGCCCACGCGGCGGAGGCGTCGGAGCCGTAGTGTGGGTAGATGTCGGGGCGCAGGTCGATCCCGGCGTCGTGGGCCACGGCGCGCAGGCGGTTGCCGAGCGCGTGGTCGTACGGGCCGGTGCTGTCCTTGACGCAGAGGGTGACGTGGTGTTCGCTGCCGTTCTGCCCCTCGCCGAGGGCGGCCATGTCGACGGCGATGAGTTCGTCGGTGGTGTCGGGGATGCCGTGCGCAGCGCCGTGCCCGACTTCCTCGTAGGTGCTGAGGTACATGGTGACGGTGTGCGGCAGGGCCGCGCCGTGCAGGGCGCGCGTCACGGCGAGGAGGATGGCGGCGGCAGCTTTATTGTCGAGGTGGCGGCTCTTGATGTGGCCGCTGGGGAGGTGCTGGGCGCGGGGGTCGAAGCTGACGAAGTCGCCGACCTGCACGCCGAGTGCGCGGGTGTCGTCGTCGCTGGCGGTGCGTTCGTCGAGGCGCACCTCGAGGCTGTCGGCATCGCGTTTGGTGGTGCTGGCGTCGGCGTACACGTGGATGCTCTGGCGGGTGAGGACGATGGTGCCGCTGATGGTGTTTCCGGCCTGGGTGTGCACCTGGACGTATTCCCCTTCAATGCTGTGCCAGTCGTAACCGCCGAGGCGCGTGAGGGTGAGGCGCCCGTTCGGCTTGATGCTTTTGACCATGGCGCCGAGCGTGTCGACGTGCGCGCTGAAGGTGAGGTGCCGACCACCGCTGGTGCCCGGCAGGGTCCAGCGCAGGGCACCTTTTTTGGTGCGTTCGCCCTGGAGGCCCATGGCGCTGAGTTCCCGCTCTGCGAGGGCGATGGCCCCTTCGGTGAAGCCGGTGGGGCTGGGGGTGTTCAGCAGGCGCAGCAGCAGATCAACGGTGTAGGAGAGGTCCACGTGTGGGCTCATGGGCCGTAGCATAAGGCCGCCCCGGGCGGGGGCGGCCAGCGTTTCACGTGAAACAGGATGGGGGGGGGTTACTCGGTCCCCTGCGGCTTCATGGCCATGATGTACGCGCCGGCGTCCACGTACACGGTCTGGCCGGTCACGCCACTGGCGAGGTCGGACAGCAGGTACAGCCCAAGCTTGCCGACCTCATCGTTGGTGATGTTGCGGCGCAGGGCGCTGGCCTTGCCAGCTTCCTCGAACATGGTGCCGAAGCCGGGAATGCTGCGCGCCGCCACGGTGCGGGCCGGGCCGGCGCTCACGGCGTTTACGCGCACGCCCTTCGCGCCCAGGTCCGAGGCGAGGTAGCGGGTGGCGGCTTCCAGCGCGGCCTTCGCGACGCCCATGACGTTGTACTTCGGGAACACCTGCTGGCTGGCGTGGTGCGTGAGGGTAATCAGGCTGCCGCCCTCGCGCAGCAGGGGTTCGGCGTGTCGCGCGACCGCCACGAAAGTGTACGCGCTGACGTTCAGCGCCGTGTTCCAGTCGTCCGGCGTCGTTTCCACGAAGCGGCCTTCCATGGCCGCGCGCGGCGCGAACGCGATGGCGTGCACCACGTAGTCCAGTTCACCGAACTCCTGCTTCACGCGGTCCATCAGCGCCGCGAGGTCCGCTTCGCTGGTGGCGTCCGCCTGCATGCTCCACGTGCCCGGTTTGTCCACGAGGAGCTTGTCGAGTTCGCCCTTCAGGCGCTCCCCCTGATAGCTGAAGCCCACGCGCGCGCCCGCCGCGAGCAGCTGCTCCGCAATCGCCCACGCGAGACTGCGGGCGTTCGCGACGCCCATCACGAGCGCCGTCTTGCCGTTCATGTCAATCCCGATCATGCGCGCACTGTACCAAGTGCGCCCCCCGAAAGCCCTGAAGCGAGTGCAAACAGCGCCCCGGCGTGAGCGTTTCCTCATCGGCCTCGCGCGTCGCCGGGCCCTTCACCCGTCAGAATTTGGTGAGACATGACGCTCCATACTGACCTGATGCTGCTGCGCTCCCCGCACCTCACGTTCCCGCACGCGTTCTCGACGCGGGCGGGCGGCGTCTCGAGTGGCCCGTACGCGGGCCTGAACCTCGACGACCGCGAGGACGACGCGCACAGCGTCGCCGAGAACCGCCGCCGCCTCACCACGCAGCTCGGGTTCACGCCCGCACGCGTAGCGAGCCTCACACAGGTCCACGGCGCGGACGTCGCCGTGGCGAGCGCGCCCGGCGTGCACAGCGGTGACGCCATCGTCACCGCCCAGCCGGACCTGCTGCTCGCCATCATGACGGCCGACTGCTACCCGCTGCTCCTTGAGGACGCCGAGGCCGGCGTGATCGGCGCGGCGCACGCCGGATGGCGCGGCACGGTCGCCCGCATCGGCGCGCGCACCATTGAGGCCATGACCCGCCTGGGCGCCCGGCCGGAACGCATCCGCGCCGCGGTCGGCCCCGGCATCTGTGGCGCGCGGTACGCCGTCGGCGAGGACGTCGCCGCGCAGTTCCGCGCCGCGGGCCTCGGGGACGCGCTGAGCGGGCTGCAGCTGGACCTCGCGCGGGCGAACACACAGGTGCTCGTCGACGCGGGCGTCTCCGCGTCGCACCTGTGGGTGTCGGGGCGCTGCACCACCGAACCGGACTTCTACTCGTACCGACGGGATGCCGGACGCACCGGGCGGATGTGGGCCCTGATCGGCCGCGGAGGCGCAGAACCTCACGGTGTGCGCCGCGCGCCCGACCCTAAAATGGTGGGTGCTTTGGACACCCACACCTCTGCCGGGGAGGGCCGCGCGTGAGCCTGCTCAAACCCCGACTGCTGATTGACGACGTGATCGACATCACGCCCGAGCTGCTGCGCACGCACGGCCTGTGCGGCCTGCTGCTCGACCTCGACAACACCCTGATCGCGTACGGCTCCTACGAGGACCGCCGCGAACTCGACGCCTGGGTCAGCGACCTGCACCTGGCCGGCATGAAGCTCTACCTGCTCAGCAACGCCCTGCCGGAACGCGTCCGTTACTGGACGGGGCGCCTGGGCTTCGACGGCGTTGGCCTGGCCAGCAAACCGTTCCCGCGCGCGTTCCGCAAAGCCGCCGACGCGGTCGGCCTGAAACCCGAGCAGATGGCCATGGTGGGCGATCAGCTCTTCACCGACGTGCTGGGCGGCAACCTGAACGGCATGTTCACGATCATGGTGCGGCCCCTGGCGGACAACGCCCTGCCGCACACGAAACTCGCACGGCGCATCGAGCGTCTCGTGCTGAAACGCTACGGGCACGCCTGGCATGGCCGCGCGCCCCACAGCGCAGGGAGGTAACACGTGGCACTCTCCATTGGTGACAGACGCCTGGGCGCCATCCTGCTGGAGCAGGGGTACGTCAACGACACGGACCTGCAGCGCGCCCTGGACCGGCACTCCGAAGTCGGTGGCCGCCTCGCGGACATCCTGATCGACAGCAGCATGGTCGGCGAGAAACGCATCGCGCGCGCCGTCGAGGAAGCCCTCGGCATTCCGCTCGTGAGCCTCACGCAGCTCGAACCGGACCCCAAAGCGATCGCCGCCGTGCCCGCCGAGGCCGCGCAGGCGTCGCAGGCGTTCCCGTTCGCGCTTGACGGCGCCACGCTGCGCGTCGCGTTCGTCGACCCGCTCAGCAGCATGAACATCGAAACCATCGAGGATGAGAGCGGCTACGCCGTCGAGCCGTACCAGGCGCTGCGCTCGCACCTCAACTGGGCCATCGCCGAGCACTACCCGGAACTGGGCCTGAACGCCCAGAAGCCCATCGAGGCCGGCGAGCAGGTGTCGCTGCTCGGTCAGAAGATGCTGCAGCGCGGCCTGATCACCGACGCGCAGATCAACCAGGCGCTCGAACTGCAGAAGCAGACGGGCGACCCGCTCGGCGCGGCCCTGATCGAACTCGGGTTCATCACTGAAGATCAGCTGTACGAAACGCTCGCCGAGCAGAGCAACACGGTGTTCGTCCGCAACCCCCGCGACTACGAACCCGACGAGAGCGTCCTCGGGCTGATGCTGCGCGCCGACGCGCTGCGCCTCACGTCCGTGCCCGTCCGCGACCAGGGCGACCACGTGCTCGTCATCACCAGCGACCAGCGCCGCCGCGCGGACCTCGAATCGATCATCGGGCGGCCCGTACAGCTCGCGCTCGCCAAACCCGCCGACGTCGAAATGCTCATCGACCGCCTGTACCCGCAGCGGGGCCGCCTGGGCGAAGCCATGGTGAACGCCGGCACACTCTCCCGCGACCAGCTGCGTGAGGCGCTGCAGGTGCAGGCCCGCAGCGGCAAGGTCAAACCCCTCGGCGAGGTCATCGTCGACCTGGGCTTCGCGGAAGCCGACGAGATCAGCGAAGCCATCGAGAAGCAGAACACCGGCGGGGGCCGCCTCGAAGACACCCTGGTGCAGAGCGGCAAGCTCAGCCCGGAAATGCTCGCGCGCTCCCTGGCCGCGCAGCTCGGGTACGAGTACCTCGACCCGCAGCAGAGCCCCCCGGACCCGAAAGTCGCGCAGCTGATTCCCGAAGCGACCGCGCGCCGCTTCGTGGTCGTGCCGGTGCGCATGCAGGGCGACGCGCTCGTCGTCGCCATGAAAGACCCCCGCAACGTGTTCGCGCTCGACGACCTGCGCCTCATCGCGGGCCGCGAGATCATCCCGGCGGTCATGGCGGAACGCGACATCATCCGCCTGATCGAGCGGTACTTCGGGTCGAACGACATGGCCGAGCTGAACAAGAAGCTCGCCGAAACCGGCCGCACCCGCGAACGCGAACGCGAGGACGCGGACCTGAACGCCAGCCTCGACGACAACGCCGTCGTGCGCGTCGTCGACAGCATCATCCGCGAGGCGGCGCTGCAGGACGTCAGCGACATCCACATCGAGCCGACCGAACACAACGTGAAGGTCCGCTACCGCATCGACGGTGACATGCGCGACCACATGGAACTGCCCAAGGCGGCCGGCCCGGCCATCGCGGCGCGCATCAAGATTCTCGGGAACCTCGACATCGCCGAGCGGCGCATCCCCCAGGACGGCCGCGTGCGCTTCCGGCGCGGCAGCATCGACCTCGACCTGCGTCTCAGCACCCTCCCGACGGTGTACGGCGAGAAGTCCGTGATGCGTCTGCTGCAGAAGGCCAGCAACATCCCGGAAGTCGAGCAGCTGGGCTTCAGCGACCACAACTTCCAGCGCTTCCTCGACACCATCGAGAAACCGTACGGCATCTTCCTGATCACCGGCCCGACCGGCTCGGGGAAGTCGTTCAGCAGCTTCTCGATCCTGAAGCGCATCGCCACGAGCGACAAGAACACCACCACCGTCGAGGACCCCGTCGAGTACGAGATCCCCGGCATCAACCAGACGCAGGTGAACACCACCGCCGGCCTGACCTTCGCCCGCGCGCTGCGCGCGTTCCTGCGTCAGGACCCGGACATTATCTTCGTTGGTGAGATCCGCGACGCCGAAACCGCGAAGATCGCCACCGAAGCGGCCCTCACCGGCCACCTGGTGCTCGCCACCCTCCACACCAACGACGCGCCCGGCGCCGTCACCCGCCTGGAGGAGATGGGCGTGGAGCACTTCAACATCAGCGCCGCGCTGATCGGCGTGCTCGCGCAGCGCCTCGTGCGCCGCATCTGCCAGGAGTGCAAGACCGAAACGAACGCCGACCCGGACACCCTGCGCCGCCTGGGGCTCAGGGACGAGGAGTTGCAGGGCGCCACCCTCTACCACGGCACCGGCTGCAACCGTTGCGGCGGCACCGGGTACAAGGGCCGCACCGCCATTCACGAGCTGATGGTCGTCGACGACCCGCTGCGCCGCGCGATCGGCGGCGGCAAGAGCGCCGCGGAGATCCGCGACGTTGCCGTCGAGCAGAGCAACATGCGCACCCTCCGTCAGGACGGCATCGAGAAGGCCCTGCGCGGCATCACCACCCTCGAAGAAGTCCTCGGCAGCACCAGCAACTGACCCGCCCGCCACCACCCCGCCCCCCTGCCCCCAAGGAGAAGCCCATGGCCACCGACATCACCGATATCCTGCGCGTCGCCGCCGAGAAGCAAGCCTCGGACGTCATCATCACTGCCGGCCTGCCGCCGCAGTTCAAGCTGCACGGCGAGTACACCGGCCTCGACTTCGGCCCGCTCGAAGCGACCGACACCCGCAAGCTGATGTACTCGATGATGAACGAGAAGCAGCAGCGCACCTTCGAGGAGAAGCGCGAACTGGACTTCAGCTTCGCGCTGGGCGACAAGGCCCGCTTCCGCGTGAACACGTTCGTGCAGCGCGGCGCGGTCGGCGGCGTGCTCCGTCTGATCCCCACGAAGATTAAGAGCGCCGAGGACCTCGGTCTGCCCAAGACCGTCGTCGACATCGCCAACGCCCCGCGCGGCCTGGTCCTCGTGACCGGCCCCACCGGCTCTGGCAAGAGCACCACGCTCGCCGCGATGATCGACTGGATCAACCTCAACAAGAAGCTGCACATCATGACGATCGAGGACCCGATCGAGTTCATGCACCCGCACAAGAACAGCATCGTGAACCAGCGCGAGATCGGCGCGGACACCATGGACTTCCAGGCGGCGCTGCGCGCCGTGCTGCGTCAGGCGCCCGACGTGATCCTCGTGGGCGAAATGCGTGACTACGAAACCATCAAGGCCGCCGTGACCGCCGCGGAAACCGGCCACCTCGTGATGGGCACGCTGCACACCAACAGCGCGCCGGAAAGCATCGACCGTATCGTGGACGTGTTCCCGGAAGAGCAGCAGGAGCAGATCCGCGTGCAGCTCGCGAACAACCTCGTGGCCGTGATGACGCAGCAGCTGATTCCCCGCGCGGACGGCGGGCGCATCCTCGCGTACGAGCTGCTCATCGCGAACCCGGCCGTGCGGTCCCTGATTCGCGAAGGGAAGACCTTCCAGATCACCAGCAGCATGCAGACCGGCGCGAAGGAAGGCATGATCACCATGGACGCGTTCCTGGCGAACCTGTACAAGCGTCGCCTGATCACGTACGACGCGGGCCTGGAGCGCGCCGTGGACGCCAAGGAGTACGCGCGTCTCGCGCAGGACGCGTCCGCGACGGCGTCGTCCATGCCGACCGGATACGGGCAGCAGACGTTCGGGCAGGCGACGCCCGGCACGACCGCGCCGAACAACAACCTGGGGCGCGGCGGCGCCACAACGCCGACGTCCACGGCCACGCCGAACCCCACCAACCCGTACGGTCGCCGCTGACCGGCAGAGGAGCAAGGCGCCCGCTGATCAGCGGGCGCCTTGCTCTTCGGTGTGCGGGCGGCTCGGTCGGTCGCATACCCTTGACGAGCACTGCATACTGCGCTATTCTTTTCTTATCACCGCCGAAGAAGGCGGTTTTTTTGGTTTACCCTTGCGTGGGCTCGTCGTTCAGGAAGTCCGCGATCACCTGATTCAGCACCCACCAGCCCTGCGGCGTGGCGCGCAGGCGCGTCCCGTCCAGCGTCAGCGTGCCACGCGCCACGTGCTGCTCTATCACCGGGGCGTAGCGCGCCGCGACGTCCACGCCACTCCGGGTGGTGAGGTCCGCGAGGTCCACTCCGTCCCGCAGGCGCAACCCCATGAACAGCGCGTCCGTGACGAACTCCTCGGGGGTCACGACGTCCACGTCGGCGTCCGTGCCCGCCAGCCATTCATGCAGGTGCGCGTTCGTGCGCCGCTCCCCCAGCACGCCGGGCGTACCCGTGACCGGGTAGTGGCCGGCCGCGCCCGGGCCGAGCCCCAGGTAATGCTGGTTGGTCCAGTACGCGCGGTTGTGGCGGGAGTGCGCGCCGGGCCGCGCGTAGTTGCTGATCTCGTACCGCTCGAACCCCAGGCCCGTGAGCAGCGCCTCGGTCCGCTCGAAGCCGAGACGCTCGGCGTCCTCGCTGACCTGCACGCCGCGCCGCGCGAACGGCGTGCCCGGCTCTATGGTGAGCGTGTACGCGCTCACGTGCTCCACGCCGAGTTCGACGAGGCCGCGGACATCCTCGTCGAGCGGCTGCCCCTCCACGGCCGTGATCAGGTCACCGCTCACGCGGAAGCCGCCGCTCAGCAGCGTCGTGACGGCGTCACGCGCCGCCTGCGCGTCGTGCGGGCGGCCCAGGAACTTCAGGGTGGGGTCATGCAGGCTCTGAACACCCACGGAGGCGCGGTCGAACCCCAGCGCGCGCCAGTGCGTGGCGCGCGCCGCGCTGACCGTGCCCGGGTTGACTTCCAGGGTGTTCTCCAGCGCGCCCCACCCCAGGTGCGTGCGCACGGCGTCCACGAGGTCCGCGAGTTCCGCGTCCCGCAGGAAGCTGGGCGTGCCGCCGCCCAGATACACCGTCTGCAGGTCCACGGGGTACGCCGCCGCAAGGGCGCGGGCGTCCTCGCGGAGCTTGGCGAGGTAGCACTCCACGACGCCCGCGCGGCGCTGCAGCACGTGAAAGTCGCAGTACGGGCAGATGGTGGGGCAGAACGGCACGTGCACGTACAGGTGGCGCACCACCGGGGGGGTCGGGACGGTGGGCGCGTCGGTCACGCGCGCCAGTCTACGCGTCCCTTCGGAGCGCGAAGGTAACGCGAGGTGCGGACGCCCCGCGCGCCCCTGGGCACGGGACGCCGCCAGCGCCCGCCGGGGTCAGCTCAGCGCGAGGGCGTGCGGGGTAGCGGCGAGCCACGCGCGCAGTGTGCCCGTGAGATGGTCGGCGGGCGTGACCATCACGGGCACGTCGTGCGCGGCGCAGACGCTCGCGCCCGCATGCTCGCCGTGCGGGGCGTCCACGGGGCGGGCGCTCGTCCACGCGGGGTACGCGCCGCCCTCGCGGTACGGAAGAGGGCCGGTGTCGACGGTGCGGTCCGGGACCTGCACGGCCGGCCCGCCGGACAGGGCGGGGCCGATCAGCACCGCTCCGCGTGGGCGGTGCTCGCCGAGCGTGGCGTGCACGGGCGTGAGGTCATCCGCGACGAGCAGGTGCACGGTGCCCTTCACGTCCTCGCCGAGGTCGTCGAGCTGCGCGGCAACGGCGCGCACGTCGGAGAGGGGCGTCACGACCAGCCAGGAGTGCCCGCCGGCGCGCCCCTCGTACTGCGCGTGGACGCTGCCGTACGCGTCCTCCCAGGTGCGGGCGAGGTTCACGCGCGCACCCCCATGCTGGCCAGGAAGGCCGTGAAGGTGCCGAACGTGTCCGGGTGCGTCTGGAAGGTGAGTTCCGGGTGCCACTGCACCGCGAGGATGCCTTCCCCCTCGACGCCCTCGATCAGGCCGTCCGGCGCGAACGCGGTAGCCGTGAGGGTCGGGGCGAGGTCGCGGACGCCCTGGTGGTGGTAGCTGTTCACGAGCTGGCCGTCCGTGTGCGTCCGCGCGAGCTGACTGCCGGGCGTGAACGTCATGGCGTGCGCCAGGACGGGCGGGCGGCTGAGCTGCGCGTGGTCCGCCCAGACGCCGTCGGCGTCCGGGAGGTGCTGATGCAGCGTGCCGCCTTCCAGGGCGTTGATGAGTTGGAAGCCGCGGCAGATGCCGAAGGTGGGTTTGCCGAGCGCGCGCGCGGCGCGGTAGAGCGCCACCTCGAACGCGTCGCGTTCCGGGTCGACCTCGCCGAGGCCCCGGCGGGCGTGCTCAGCGTACAGGCTGGGGTGCAGGTCCACGCCGCCCGTGAACAGAACGGCGTCCACGTCGCGGGCGTAGGTTTCGGCGAGGTCCGGCAGGACCGGCAGCAGCACGGGCAGGCCGCCGGCCTGCGCGACGCCCTGCGTGTACGCGCGGGACGTGCCGTTGAAGGTGCGGCCCAGGTGGGCGTCGGGGAACTGCGCGCTCGTGAGGCCAATGCGGGGGGAGCGGGACACGCGCCATCATACCCGCCCCGCGTGGGGATCAGCGCAGTATCATGGGCGGGTGCGGCTGCTGCTGCTTTCCGACATTCACGCGAACCTGCATGCGCTGGAGGCCGTCCTGGAGGACGCCGGGCGGCATGCGTACGATCAGGTCGTTCACCTGGGGGACGCCGTCGGGTACGGCCCGCGCCCCCACGAGGTCCTCGACCACCTGCGAGCCCTGGACGCCACGTGCATCCTCGGGAACCACGATGAACTGATGCTGCAGATCCTGAACGGCACGCGCGCCGCCGACGGGATCGTGACGCAGGCCCTGGCGTGGCAGGCGACGCAACTCCAGCCGAGCGACGCGGCCCTGATCGGGTCGTGGCGGGACGGCATCGAGGACGCGGAGGTGGGCGCCCGCTACCGCCACGGCACCCCCACGAGCCTGCACGAGTACACCGACTCGCTCGGCGCGGCGCGCGAGGCGTTCGCGGCGTGGCATGGGCGGGTGGCGTTCGTGGGGCACACGCACCTGCCGGGCGTGTACGCGACGCTGAACGCGCCGGTGGGCGAGTGGGTGAAGCACCAGTCCCTGTCGGACGGCGGGAGTTACATGGTGCCGCCGAGCGCGCGCGTGATCCTGAACCCCGGTTCGGTCGGGCAGCCGCGCGACGGCAACCCGCACGCGAGTTACGCGACGTTCGACTCGGCGCGCGGGCTGTTCCAGGTGTTCCGCGTCCCGTACGACATTGAGGCGACGCAGGCGGAAATCCGGGCGGCGGGCCTGCCGGACGTGCTCGCGGCGCGCCTGAGCCTCGGGAAGTGAGCGGGCGTTCCGCCCGGGGGCGCGCGTGACGGCCCTCCCCTCCCCCACCGGCCTGATCGGGCACGCGCACCTGCTGCCCGATCTGCTCGCGTACCGCGGGAACGCACTGCTGCTGGCGGGCCCGGCGCGCGTCGGGAAGCGACCGCTGGCGCTGACGCTCGCGGCGGCGCTGAACTGCGCGGCGCCCACGCCGGGCCCGTGCGGGGTGTGCCCGTCGTGCCGCGCGCTCGGCGCGGGCCAGCACCCGGACGTGCTGATCGTGGAGCCGCGCGCGACGACCAGCACCGGCCGCGCGGCGCGCCGCAAGCTCATCCCGATCGGGGCCATCCAGGCGGACAAGGACACGGACCATGAGTTCGAAGGGCACGTGCTGGAGTTCGCGGAGGTGCGCGCGACGTTCGCGCGGCGCGTCGTGGTGTTCGACGGCGCGGAGTTCCTAGGCGACACGGCCGCGAACGCACTGCTGAAGCTGGTGGAGGAGCCGCCACACAGCACACTGTTCGTGTTCCTGACCGAGGACGTGGCGGCGGTGCTGCCCACCATCGCGTCGCGCGCGGCGCGCGTGAACGTGACGCCGGTGCCGGACGCGGACCTCGCGCGGGCGCTCGCGCTGATGGGTGAGGCGGCGGACGCGGAGTTGCTGGGGTTCGCGGCGGGCCGCCCGGGGGTGATCGTGCAGCGCGCCGCGGCGCGCGCCGCGATGGAGGACGCGCGGACGTTCACGGACGCGCTGCACGCCGGGATGCTGGAAGCGTTGGAGGGTGCCGAGGGGCTCGAGAAGCGCTTCGATCCGGTGTGGCACCCGGAAGTGCTGCGCTTCGCGTGGCGCGCCGAGGAGCCGTTCGCGCGGGCCCGCGCGGACGCGGCGCTGGAGCACGCGCTGGGCGCGCTGGAGCGGTACGTCAGTCCCGCGCTGACGTTTCAGGTGCTGGCGCTGGAGCTGCGGGCCGCGCTGGGAGAGGCGTCATGACCAGAGTGCAGGTGAAGGTGTGTGGGACAACGAGCGTGCACGACGCGGTGCTGGCCGCCGAGGCTGGCGCAGACGCGATCGGGCTGGTGTTCGCGCCGGTCAGCAAACGCCGCGTGGACGCGGCCACCGCCCGTGCGGCGTCCCTGGCCGTAGGGGTCGGCGTGGCGCGCGTCGGCGTGTTCCTGGATCAGGGGTTGGATGAGGTGCTGCGGACCGCGGAGGCGGCGCGCCTGAGTGCCGTGCAGATTCATGGGCCGGTGTCAAGTCTTTACGTGGAGACGCTCGCGCGCTACCATCCCGTTCTGCGTGCCGTGCGCCCGCAGGATCTGGCGGAGGCGTCCCCTCCCCCAGTGGGCGTGACGCTCCTGTTGGACGCCCCCACGCCGGGCGGCGGCGTGCCCCTTGACTGGGCCGCGCTGCAGAGCGTGTTCCCGGCGGGTGCCTGGCTGGCCGGCGGGCTGGGACCGGAGAACGTCGCGGAAGCGATCCGGGTGTTGCGTCCAGCGGCTGTGGACGCGGTGAGCCGCCTGGAAGTGAGCGCCGGCGTGAAGGACCCGGAGCGGGTGCGGGCGTTCGTCCGGGCGGCGCGGCAGGCGGGGCTGGTCGACCCTCAAAGTTATCCACAGTGAAACGCAGGGGTGTGGAAAACCTTGGCGGTGGGGTTGTGGACATTTGAACGTGCTCATGCGAGTGCGTGCAGGACAACGTTTTTCGTTGGAACGTACGCACTGTTTCCACAGAGTTATCCACAGATTTGCCCGTCAGCCTGTGGATAACTCTGTGGATAACTTAGGGGCATCCGGGCTGGACCGGCTATTTATCAGCATTCATCTGACTTCGCCCTGACAGCGCTCTCACGATGTTTCACGGGGCCATGAAACAAGGGCGCCCGCGACTGGTCGCGGGCGCCTTCCCCTGCGGGACAGCTTCGGGTTACTTCTTGAGCATCGCCCAGGTGGCCGGCAGCAGCAGCGCCACCAGGCCCGCCTTCAGGGCGTCCCCGGCAATGAACGGCCACGCGCCCATGTTCAGCAGCGCCGCGACGCTCTGGTGCCCGGGCAGGGCCACGCCCAGCCACGTGACACCCATCAGGTAGTTCACGAACGTGGCGAGCAGCATCGCCAGCGCCGCCGTATGCAGGCGGCGGTCCACCGCGGCGCGCTGCACGAGCGCGCCCACCAGGGCGGCCATCACGGGGAAGCTGAGCAGGTAACCGCCGGTCGCGCCGAACAGTTTGGCCGCGCCCGCCGCGCCGCCCGAGAAGAACGGCAGGCCCGCCGCGCCCTCCGCGAGGTACGCAAGCGCCGCGAGCGCGCCCAGGCGCGGGCCCAGCGCCGCGCCGACCAGCAGCACGAACAGCGTCTGCAGCGTGATGGGCACCGGCGTCCACGGCAGCGGCACTTCAAGGCGCGCACCGAGCGCGATGAGCAGGCTGCCGCCCAGCACGAGGGCCACGTCGCGCGCGAGGGTGTGACGGGGGAAGGCGGTCTGAGCGAGGGTGGGGTGCATGATCATGAGGGGTCCTCCTGGAGGGTGGGTGAGGTGAACGTACCGACGAGTTCCACGTCGCCCGCGCCGACACGCACGACGCCATGGTCGGCGCGGACCAGCAGGCTGCCTTCAGCGTCCAGATCCTCCGCGACGCCTTCAATGATGCCCGCAGGCGTGGTGACCCGCACGGGCCGCCCCAGCGTGACGCTCGCCGCCCGCCAGGCCACGAGGACCTCCGCGGGCGGGCGGGCGAGCCACTCGTCGAACTGCGCGAGCAGCTCACGCAGCAATGCCGAGCGGGTCACGTCGCGCCAGGCGCTGAGGTGCGCGGCGCCGTCCGGGGCGGCGTGGACGTTCAGGCCCACACCGAGCACGGCGTGGCGGGCCTCCTCGCCGCGGACGTCCGCTTCGAGCAGGATGCCCGCGAGTTTGCGGCCGTCCGGCGCGAGCAGGTCGTTGGGCCACTTCAGGCCGCCCACCCCCGCGGCGCGGGCCACGGCGACGCCCGCCGCGAGCGGCAGGTGCGCGAGGTCACGGAGCGGGATGGGGCCGCGCAGCAGGGCACTGAAGGTGAGGGCGCCGCCGGGCGCGTGCCACGGGCGACCGCGGCGGCCACGGCCGAGCGTCTGGCGTTCAGCGAGGATGACGGCGCCGTGCGGCGCGGGATCGTGGGGGTCGTCGGCCCAGGCGCGCAGAGCGTCCTGGGTGCTGGTCGTGGTGCCGAGGTAACGGTACGCGCGCCCGAACGTGCCGCGGGCGTGCACGCGCGCAGGGGTGCCGGGCGTGAGGGCGTAGCCGCGCCGCGTGACCTGCACGGGCACACCCTGTTCGATCAGGGCGTGCGCGAGGTTATGGATGTTCACGCGGCCCATGCCGAGGTGCGCGGCGAGCGTCTGCCCGGACTGCGGGGTTTCGGTCAGGTGCTTGAGCAGACGGTCGGGCACGTTCAGCATTTTGCGAGGCGCGATGAACGAACGCAATGAACCGAGTGCAAGGACGGCCGGTCCTGGCTTGATCGGCACGGCCAGACCGTGTGCGTCAGGCGGGGCGGGCGGGCAGGCAGCCCAGCCCTTCGAGCGTGGTGCGGACCGCCGCGTCCCAGGGGGTGTGCGGCTCGGCGCCAAGGAACTGCACCAGGCGGCTGTGGTCCAGTTCCACCGGAGCGCGCCACAGGGCGCGCGTGGCGTACAGTTCCCGGGCGGTTTCGTTAAAGGGCGCGGCCAGGCCGAGCGCGAACCACGGCAGGGGCCGCACTTTCAGGGCCGCGTGGCCGGTGACGCGCTGGATGGTGCGGATCATCTGCTGGCCGTCGGCGTCCCAGTGACCGCGGAAGTGGAAGTGCGCGTACCGGTCGAGTTCGTGTTCGCGCTTGAGCAGGCGCGCGAACGTCTCGCCGGCGTCGGGGAGGTACGTCCAGCTGTGCCCGACGCCGCGTCGGCCGGGGAGCGTGAGGGTGCGGACGGGCTGTCCGGGCGTGACGAGGCCCTGCGCGAACCAGCTGTTGCCACTGCGCGGGCCGAAGAAGTCGCCGAAGCGGACGGTCAGGGACGCGACGCCGTCGCGCGCGGCCGCCTGGAGTTTCTGTTCGAGGGCGATGCGGATTCGGCCTTTGCGGCTGGTGGCGCGTTGGGGGCTGTCCTCGCGCAGGACGGGGTAGGCGTCGGGGCCGTAGTTGTAGATGGTGCCGGGCAGCAGGATGCGCGCGCCGCTGGCGCGGGCCGCCTGGAGGGTGTGGTCGATCATGGGGAGGACCAGTTGGGCCCACTGGCGATAGCCGGGGGGGTTCACGGCGTGGACGATGACCTGGGCGTCCTGCGCGGCGGTGCGAATGGCTTCGGGGTTCATGGCGTCGCCCTGAATCCAGGTCCAGCCGTTGGGGTCATGGGGTGGGGTGTGGCGGGTGAGGGCGCGGATGGTCCAGCCGTGGCGGGCGAGGGCGGTGGCGGTTTCGTGGCCGATGCCGCCGGTGGCGCCGAGCACGAGGGCCGTGCGGGTGGGGGTCATGGTGAGCTCCTTAGGGTGTGAGGTGGGTAGGTGCGTGGCTGTAGGACAGGAATACGCATTTTTAACGTTGGTTTTATTCTTATCATTGATAGATAACTGGTCAAAAAACATCACCTTGCCTCCTTCCAGGCCTGTAGCAGGGCGTGCATGGCGCGCAGGGCCAACTGTTCAGCCCGCTGAAACCCGATGGCCGGGAGGAAGCCGAGGGTCGCCATGCCGTGCAGCACGCCCCACGCCATCTCGCAGGCCTCGACCGGGTCACCCAGGGTGGCGCCCTGCTCGTCCGCCCACGTCTGCAGGACGTCCGTGGTGAGGGCTGTGACGCCCCCAGCGGCCTGCTGCCGTGCCTGGACGTCCAGGACGACGCCACTCAGGCCGTTCATGAGCTCGTAGAGGCGAGTCTGTTCGCGTGCGAAGGCCAGGTACGCCCGCCCGAGTGCGGTGGGTCGCTCCTCAGGGGTGGCGGAGCGGGCAGCCTGCTCCATTCGGGCGTGCAGCTGCGCGAACCCCTGTTCCATCAGGGCCTGCAGAGCGGCGTCCTTGTTGGCGAAGTGCTGGTAGATGATCGGCGAGGTGTAATCAATCTCCTGGGCAATGCGCCGGATCGTGACCGCGCCCCAGCCTTCGCGCTCGGCAAGACGCTGCGCGGCCAGCAAGATGTTCTCGCGGTTGGTGGCGTGCTGTCGTTCACGGCGACTGGGACTCATTTCTATCTCCGATCTTTTATCTATCGTTGATAATAAACAGCCGGTGCGCTGAAGTCAACCATCCGGCCAGCATCACGCCCTCGCCCCACTGCATCACCTTGACCCAGGATGCATACCGAGCTATGCTTTGTTTATCACCGCCTGCAAAGGCGGCTTTTTTATTTCGTACACTCTCCCCGTGACCGTCTCACCCCTCCCCCACCCCACCCCCCGGAACCGCTGATGCCGCGCCTCGCCCTCATCAACACCGGTGGCACCATCGCCAGCCGCCCCGATCCCGGCGGCGCCGGCCTCACCCCCCAGACACCCCCGCAACTTCAGGGCCTGCCGGACGTGGACGTCACCACCTTCCAGCCGTTCACGCTGCCCAGCCCGCACGTCACCCCTCAGCACATGCACGCCCTGCGCGCCCTGATCGAACGGGAAGCCCAGCACTTCGACGGCGTCGTCGTCACCCACGGCACCGACACCCTCGAGGAAACCGCGTTCTTCCTGCACCTCACCCTCGGGACGCACACGCCCGTCGTCCTGACCGGCAGCATGCGCCACGCCGAGGAACTCTCCTGGGACGGTCCCGGCAACCTCCTGGATGCCGCGCAGGTCGCCTTGCACCCCGCCACGCAGGGCCGCGGCCCCCTGGCCGTGTTCGGCGGTGACGTCTTCGACGCGCGCACCGTCACGAAAGTCCACACCACCGCTGTCGACGCTTTCGGCGGCTACCCCGGCCCCATCGGCCGCATCGACCACGGCCCGCACGGCGCGGAACTCCGGTACTTCGCGCGGCCCGAAACGCGCCCGGTGTTCGGTCCGGACACCATCACGGCCCGCGTGGAAATCCTGTACGCCTACGCCGGCTGGCAGGGCGAAGGCTTCGCGGAAGCCGCCGCGCGCGCGCAGGGCCTCGTGATTGCCGCGCTTGGCACCGGCAACCTCCCTCCGGAACTGCTGCCGCTCATCCAGGAGAGCCCCGTGCCGGTCGTCATTGCCACGCGCACGCACGCCGGGCCGGTTCTGCCGGTGTACGGGTACGCGGGCGGCGGCGCCACCCTGGTGCGCGCCGGCGCGGTTCCCGCCAGCTTTCTGAACGCGCACAAGGCGCGCCTGCTGCTGATGATTCTGCTCAGCCTCGGCGCGGGCCGCGACGAGATCGCCCGGGTGTTCCGCGACGGCGCCTTCTGACGCCGGCTCAGGAGCACGGACGCCCCGAGGGGCGTCCGTGCTCCTGTCCTGAAATTCAGTGGCTGCTGGTGCGGGGGTTACGCGCGGCCGCCTGGAAGTCGGCTTTGTTGTTGTCGGTGTCGGCACCGTTCGCGCGGAAGATCGCCTGCGTGCTCGACGGGGCGGGCGCCGCCGCGCCCTCCACGAAGGCGTTGGTGGCCGTGCCGTACCCGACGCTGTCCACAACGGCGTCGTTGCAGATCAGGGCCACGCCGCCGGCCGTGGCGGACAGTCCGGCGGAGAATTTCGCGTCGGCCGTGCCCGGGTAGGCGCTGCCTGCCGCCAGCCAGTACTTCCCGGCGGGCAGGTTCGCGCTGAGCGCCGCACTGAGGTTCGTGTCGGACGTGCCGGCCGCCGAGCGGTACACCAGTTTGCAGCCGCTCAGGTTCACGTTCGCGCTGGTCGGGTTGTACAGCTCGATGTACTCGTCGCTCGCGCCGGCTGGACCGGCGGTCGCCACCTGGCTGATGACCACGTGCCCGCTCGGCGTGGGCGTGGTCGCGTCGGTGACCGTCACGGTGCTGGCGGCGGTCCTGGTGGTGCCGTCGCGTTCGGCGGTGGCCGTCACGGTGTACGTGCCTGCGGTGGCGTAGGTGTGCGTGGCGGTCGTCGCGCCGCCGGTGAGGGTATCGGTGGCGCCGTCACCCCAATTGACCTGGACGCTGCTGGGGTTCCCTGGCGCGCTCACCGTCACGGTGTACGCCTGGCCGGTCGTGGCGGTGCCGGGGGCGCTGAGGGTCACGCCGAGCGGCTGTTCGGCGCTGTCCGCCGTGAGGTTCAGGCCGACAAGGACGGGGTCGTGGTCGCTCGCGCGGAACGCCGTGGGGGCGTACAGGTCGGGCGTGGTGCAGGTCGTGCTCTTGCACTCAGGGTTGTTCTTGAATTCGACGTTGTAGTCGAGGAACACCGGCTCGTCGCTGTTGATGTGCCACTCGGTGATGCCCGTGACCTGCCCCGCGAGGGCGGTGCTGGCGAGGGCGTGGTCGAGGTACCCGAACTGGCCGCTGAACTGGTAGCTGTAGCGGTCCTCGGCGGGGATGCGTTTGTTGAGGCTCTCGAAGCCGCCCGCCACGAGCGTGCGGATGGGGTCCTCGTCGCCGTAGGCGTTCAGGTCCCCCATGATCAGGACGTCCGGGTCGCCGGTGCTGGCGCGCAGCTGTTCCGCGAACGCGAGGACCGCCTGGGCCTGCTGGACGCGCAGGGTGTTCCAGCAGCCCTGACCGTTGTCGGTGTCGCCACTGTTCGGGCAGCTGCCCTTGCTCTTGAAGTGGTTGGCGATGACCGTGAAGGTGCCGCCGCTGCTCAGGTCGCGGAAGGTCTGCGCGACGGGTGGCCGGGAATACACGCTGTTCTGGTCGATGCGCGGCGCCCCCACCAGGGTCACGCGGGCGGGCTTGTAGATCATGGCGACGCGGATGGCGTCCGTGCCGACCTTACCGGTGGACAGCGCGGCGTACACGTTCTGGCCGTACGCGGCGTTCAGGGCGCCCGTGAGGTCGTTCAGGGCGGCGTCGCTGTCGTTCTGGATTTCCATGAGCGTGACGACGTCCGCGTCGAGGCCCTTGAGGGCGGCGACGATCTTGGCTTTCTGACGCGCGAACTCGTACGCGCTGTTCGCGCCGCGGTCGTTGCTGCCGAACGTCGTGAAGTAATTCAGGACGTTCGCGCCCGCGACCTTCAGGGTGCCGCCGACCGCTTTGGGCGTGTCCTGACGGGGGTTGGCGCTCTCGAACACTGGGGCCGTGGTGGGCTGAATCTTGTACGCGTCGTTCGCGTAGTGCACGACGCCGGTCAGGCCGGTGACGGTGTCGCCGGTGCGGCGCGTGGCGGTGACGTCACTGCCCGTGAGGTACGGAACGCTCGCGGGGTTCTGGGCGGTGTTCAGGTCGTCGAGGCGGATGGTGCGCCGCGCGGCGTCCACGGTGCCGGGCTGGCCGTTGGTGGGGTTGAACACGCGCCCGCCGCTGCTGAGGCCCAGCTCGCCGTAGCGGCCGAGGGTGTAGTTGTCCGTGACGGTCAGGGGGGTGGGGATGGTCACACGCATGCCCTCGTACCGTTCGAGGTCGCTGGCGTTCGCGAGCGGGAAGCTGAGCGTGACGGGCGCGGGCACGGTGGTGGTGCCGCAGAAGCTTACGTTCTGAAGCGTGTCGAGCTGCGTGCCGGTGCCGGGCAGCTTGTCGCTCGCGCCCTTGAATTCCTTGACGGTGGCCGTGAACTGCACGACGTCACCGGCCTTGACGGTCTGCGGGGCGGCGCCGGTGTACACGAACACGCCGTCGCTGGTGTCGGGATTCGCGTCGGGCATGAGGTCCTGCAGGTAGAAGCCGCGCAGGCCGCTCTGCGCGTCAAGCGTGACGATGCCGCGCACGGTGACGCCCTGGCCGACGAGCGGGCTGGTCGCGCCGCTGCCCTGCACCGCGCCGATGGTGGTGAGGGTCCCGCCGGGCGCGGGGCAACTGACGCTGCCGCTCGCCGTGAACGGCGCGCTGAAAACGTTCGGTTGGCCCAGCGTGGGCGTGACGCTCTGCGTGCTCCCGTCGGTGCCAGTGCCGTCGGCGCTGATGGCGCGGTACGTGACGCCGTACGTGAACCCGGCGGGCAGGCCGAGCGTGGCGCTCCACGTGCCGTTCGCGCGCGGGATCAGTTCGAGGGTGTACCCGCGCTTGAGGTCCTGGCGGCGCAGCGCCTGCGCGCCGACCGGGGCGGTCACGGTGGCGTTCACGCGCTGCGCGCCGGCGGGCACGCCGGTCACTTCGAGGGTGGCGGGCGTGATGTCCGCGCCGAGGTCGATGCTGACGGGCGTGTCGGTCGTGTCGATGACGTTCACGGTGCGGACGGCGCGGCCGGACGTGCCGCTGGCGTTCGTGACGGTGACGCTGACGTTGCGGGCGCCGGGCGCGCTGAACACGTGCGTGTAGGTGGCGTCCAGGACGCTGCCGGTGAGCGGGTAGGTGTCGCTGCTGCCGTCGCCCCATTCCACGCGCGCGCCCGCCAGGCCGTCGCCCTGCGCCTGCACGCGCACGCTGAAGGGGTCGTTCTTCTTGACGCTTTCGGGCGCGGTGACGGCTGTGATGGTGGGGGCGGGTGCGGCGACGTCCTTGAGGGTCACGCTGGTGGTGACGTCACTTTCGGACAGTATGGTGGTGGCATTCCCCTGCTGCTGCACCGCACCACTCTGGTCGAGGCCCTGCACGAGGACGCTCAGGTCGCGGCCGCTGGGCACGCCCTGCACGGTGCCGGTCGCGGTGGTGCCCTGCACGTTCAGGCGCGCTTCGAGGCCGCCGACCCGGGCGATGACGACGTCGCTCTTGCTGCTGAGCCCGAGGGCGTTCACGGTGATGGCGCTCGTTACGCGGTTCATGCGGAGCACGACGGGGGTGGCGTCCTTGAGGTTCACGTCCACAGTGGTTTTGTAGAGCGTGACCTGCCGGTCGGCGTCGTCGTAGCCGCGCGCGACGAGGGTGTAGGCGCCCTTGGCAACGTTGCTGAGGTTGATGGACGCCACACCACCCTCCAGCGTGGCGGTGTAGGTGCGGGAGTCATTCTGGGTGCTGCTGTCCTTGCCGGTGACGTCCAGCGTCACGAGCTTCACCTGGGTGGGGATGGAGAGCAGGCGCACGCTGGTGGTGGTGGAGCCCGTCGTGGGGGCGGGGGCCTGCTGCCCGCACGCGGACAGCAGCAGCGCACCGGTCAGGAGGGCGTACGGGGCCGCGCGGCGGGTGGCCGCGTGTGAAAAGTTCAACATGGACCCATCATCAACACGCTCGGTCAGGTGAAGTTCAGATGAAGGCCCCGATCCTGCTGTGCTTTCACAGACCCACGGGGGGCCATCCGGCGACCCCGCTGGTGCCAACGCAGCCCCGCGCCACAACCAGCCATAAAAAAGCCGCCTTGATCGGCGGTGATAAAAACAGGATACCCCGGTATGCAGCCGTCGTCAAGGGTATGCGGCGGGTTCAGGTGTGCATCCAGGCCAGGGCGCTCTGCACGTCGCTCAGGTGCCGCAGGACGTCCGCGCGGGCATGCGCGGTGAGTGGCGCGAGGCGGGCGCGCTGCCGCTCCAGCACCGCCAGCAGTTGCGGGTCGCGGGCGCGCAGCAGGTGCGGCCCGAACCGCTCCGCGAGGGCACCCGGCACGCCCTCGTACGCCGGGTCCGGCCCCTCCGCACGCCGCAGGTGCAGCACCGGGTACGTCCAAAAGCCCGGCGCGAGCGCCTCACCGCGCAGGTGGTACGCCTGGGCGCGCGCCCAGGCCCGCAGCGGCGCCGCGTCGTCATTCGGCTGCAGCACCAGCGCGGGCGGCAGGCGGTCCCCCGCACGCGCCAGCACGCCCAGCATGGTGCGCACCCCCATGCCGGTCATGCTGGCGCTCTCCACCTCGCCGGGCGTGAGGGGCGCGAGTCCGTCCCCCTCACGGACCTCGCAGCGGTCCGTGAGGCCCGCGCGGGCCACGGCTGCGCGCGCGTTGCGCAGCGGCCCCTCGGTCTTCTCCACGATCACGGCGCGTTCCACCCGGCCGCTCGTCAGCAGGGCCACCGGCAGCGCGGCGTGGTCACTGCCGATGTCCGCGTGCACAGCCGCGCGGATGAACTGCGCGGCTGCCTCCAGGCGTGCGTCAAGCGTCATCGTCACGGGCGTGGTCGGGTGGGGTGGGGTGGGCGGCGCGGCCCAGCATCCCGCTGTACGCCGCGGCCGCGAGGATCACCACGGCGATCGCCGCGCCGTACGCGAGGACGCCGCTGCCGCCGTCCCATTCCACCGCCACGCTGAAGAACTTCACCACCAGGGCGACCACCACGATGCCGAGCAGCTTGGCTTTCAGGTCATCGAAGGTGCGGATGTGCAGCCACGCCGGCACCCGCTCGATGCGCCCCACGAACAGCATCTGCAGGCCCAGGCTGATGATCAGCAGGGCCGTGGCGACCAACAACGTGTCCGCCTGCTGCACCGCCGCGACCAGCAGATGCTCGGTCGCGTCCGCGTCCCCCAGGTGACGCAGGGCGCCGCGCAGCGTCGTGACGGTCTGCGCGACCCCCGCGATGAACAGCACCAGCGCGAACGCGAAGCTGCTCAGCACGCCCAGTTCGACGATGAGCAGCGAGAAGCCGAGCGCGCGGCCCCAGCCGGGCAGGGCAGGGCGGCGGGGCGGGTGGGGGTCGGGGGCGCTCACGCGCTTCAGGATACGGGGTGGAGCGGCAGGGCCTCCACCACGTCCCCCACCCGCAGGGTGCCGCCCACGATGACGCGCGCCGTCAGGCCACCGTGGCCGCGCACGGCGTTGTACCCTCCGGGGCCGAGGTTCTCCTCCATGCGAGAGCACGGGTGGCACTCCCCTGTTCCCTCCAGCACCACGTCCCCGAGGCGGAAGCGGCGGTCCTTGAGGGCCAGCAGCGGCAGGCCGCGCACGACGATGTTGCGGCGCAGCAGCTCCGGCGTGACCTCCTCCAGCCCGGCGAGCGCCGCGATGACCGGCAGGTGCTCCGCCTGAATGAGCGTCACCTGCCGCTTGCCCGGACCACCAGGAATGGGCGTGGCGGCCCCGGCCTGCGGGGCCTCGCCGGGCTCACCCGTGAGGGCCCGCAGGCGCGCCGGCGCGACCTTTCCATGGTCGCCGATCAGGCCCACGAGGGGGTGCACCTCCACCTCCGGGACGCTCAGGACCGGCGCGCGGCGGGCGCTGCGCACGCCGAGCCACTCCACGACGCCCGCGCGGGGCAGGTGCGCGCGCAGTTCCTGCATGGTCAGCATGCGCTCAGGCTAGCGCACGCGCCGGTCGTGCAGACGCCCGGGTAGCGCGGCGCGGCGCGCGCCCCCTAGAATGCGGGGCATGAAGCGCACGCTGTACGCGTATTCCCCTCGCCGCTCGCGGGTGGGGTAAGCGTTCACGCGCCTCCAACGTCCACCCTCAGCGGCGTGCCAGCATCGGCACGCGCCTTTTTTTGATTGGAGTGACTCAATGACCGACATCAGACGCAACGTCCCCGTACTGGAACAGCTCGCGGTCCTCAAGCGTGGCGTGGTGGACCTCGTGACCGAGGAGGACCTGAAAACGAAGCTGGAGCGCGGCACGCCCCTGCGCGTGAAGCTCGGCGCGGACCCGACCCGCCCGGACCTGCACCTCGGGCACGCCGTGATCCTGCGCAAGATGCGGCAGTTCCAGGACCTCGGGCACAAGGTGATCATGCTGATCGGCGACTTCACGGCGATGATCGGCGACCCGAGCGGCAAGAGCAAGACGCGCCCGCCGCTCACGCTGGAAGAGACCCGCGCGAACGCCGTGAGCTACCTGGAGCAGTGCAAGCTGGTGCTGCGCTCGGACCCGGAGGTGCTAGAGGTCCGCTTCAACGGCGAGTGGCTGGAGCCGATGGGGTACGCCGACATCATCCGCCTCGCCAGCAAGTACACGGTGGCGCGCATCCTGGAGCGCGACGACTTCACCAAGCGCCTCGCGGCGGGCACGCCCGTGCAGATGCACGAACTGCTGTACCCGCTCACGCAGGGGTACGACAGCGTGGCGCTGGAGGCGGACGTGGAGTTGGGCGGCACGGACCAGCTGTTCAACAACCTGGTGGGGCGCGCGCTGCAGCGCGACTACGGGCAGGCGGCGCAGGTCGTGATGACGCTGCCGCTGCTGGTCGGCCTGGACGGCGTGGAGAAGATGTCCAAGAGCCTCGACAACTACATCGGCCTGACGGACGAGGCGCACGAGATGTTCGCGAAGCTGATGAAGGTGCCGGACACACTGCTGCTCAACTACTTCACGCTGCTCACGGACCTGTCGGAAGCGCGCATTGAGGAGCTGCTCGCCGGACACCCGGTCACGGCGCACCGGGAACTGGCGCGCGCCGTGACGGCGTGGCTGCACCCGGAGGCTGACCTGGACGCCGCCGAGGAGCGCTACAAGGCCGTGGCGAAGGGCGGCATTCCCGAGAACATCCCCTCGGTGACGGTGCCGACCGAGGAGCTGAACGCGGACGGCGTGGTGGGCCTGTTCCGGTTGGTGGCGCTCGCCGGGCTGGAACCGAGCAACGGCGCGGCCCGCAAACTGATCCAGAACCGCGGGCTGAAGGTCAATGGCGAGGCGGCCACGGACCCTCAGACGGCAGTCACCATTCCGGCCGAAGGGCTGGTGCTGCAGAAGGGAAAAGACAAGTTCGTGCGCCTGCTCCCGGCAACTTAAGACTTCATAAAGAAAGCGGGCCTTTTTATGATAAAAAGGCCCGCTTTTGCTCGTGCTGACGGTGTTTATCCACAGGCACAGGGGGTTTATCCACAGGCATTGTGGATAAACCCCTCAAGTACCCTGCTGAAAATTCACGGCCGGAATCCCGGCTTCAGCGCCGTACGCTTACTGCCGAAGTTTCTCGACGCGCAGCATGTTCGTGCTGCCCGCCACGCCAAACGGCACGCCCGCCGTGATGACGTACCGCTCGCCGACCGCGGCGAGGCGGCTGTCGCGCAGGGTGTTGTTCGCGATGCGCACCATGTCGTCGGTGTCGTGCGGGTCCTCGCTGAGGATCGGCACGATGCCCCACGAGAGCGCCAGCTGACTGCGCGTCTGCTCGTTGGGCGTGAGCGCCAGAATCGGCAGCTTCGGGCGGTTCTTCGCGACGCGCGTGGCGGCCCCGCCGGTCTTCGTGAACGTCACGATGGCCGCGAGGTCCATACGCTCACCGATGTTGCACGCAGCCTGCGCGATGGCGTCTTGCGCGAGCGTCGTGTCGATCTCCTGGGCCTGCATGATCTTGTACTCGGCGCTGGCTTCCGCTTCGCGGGCGATGTGGTCCATCATGCTGACGGCTTCGACCGGGTACAGGCCGGCGGCGCTCTCGGCGCTGAGCATCACGGCGTCAGTGCCGTCGAAAATGGCGTTCGCCACGTCGGACGCTTCCGCGCGGGTGGGACGCGGCAGGTTGATCATGCTCTCGAGCATCTGCGTGGCCGTGATGACCGGCTTGCCAGCTTCGCGGCACGCGCGGATCAGGCGTTTCTGGATGATCGGCACCTGTTCCGGGCGCATCTCGACGCCCAGGTCGCCGCGCGCGACCATCACGCCGTCGCACTCCTTGAGGATGTCGTCGAAGCGTTCCACGGCCTGCGGCTTCTCGATTTTCGCCATCAGTTTCGCGCGGCTGCCAGCGCGCGCGAGGTAGTGGCGGGCGAGCAGCAGGTCGTCGCGGCTGCGCACGAAGCTGAGCGCCACCCAGTCCACGCCGAGCTCCGCGCCGAAGGTCAGGTCCTCGACGTCCTTGTCGCTGAGCGCGGGGACCGTCAGGTCCGCTTCGGGGACGTTGATGCCCTTGTTGTTCTTCAGGACGCCGCCGACCGTCACGACGGTGTGCACGTCGTGGCCCTGCACCTTAGTGACTTCAAGGGCCATGTTGCCGTCGTCGAGCAGCAGTGCCATGCCGGGGCGCACGTCGAGCGCGAGGCCCTTGTAAGTGCTGCTGACGCGCTCGGCGGTGCCTTCCACGTCGTCCATGGTGATGATGAACGGCTGGCCAGCGCTCAGCGTGACCGGGCCGTCCTTGAAGCGGCCCACGCGGATCTTAGGCCCCTGCAGGTCCTGCAGGATGCCGATACTCACGCCTTTTTTCTTGGCGAGGGCGCGGACCATGTCGTACGTCTGGCGGTGGTCTTCCTGGTCGCCGTGGCTGAAGTTCATGCGGACGACGTTCAGGCCCGCGTCAATCATGCGCTCCAGGGTTTCCGGGTTGCGGCTGGCCGGGCCGATCGTCGCGACGATCTTGGTGGCGCGATCAAAGTGCTTCATGTGTGCTCGTTTCCGTGGGGCGTCTTGGAACGCCTTCCACTCAGGTGAGCGGGCGGGCCGCAGCCCGCCCGCTCAGGTGCTTTAGCGCAGCAGCGCGGCGCGGCCCAGGAACACGGCGGCGTCGCCGAGCTGGTGTTCGATGCGCAGCAGCTGGTTGTACTTCGCGATGCGGTCGGAGCGGCTGGCGCTGCCCGTTTTGATCTGGCCGGCGTTCGTGGCGACCGCGAGGTCCGCGATGAACGCGTCTTCGCTTTCGCCGCTGCGGTGGCTGATGACGGTGGTGTAGCGGTGGCGCTTGGCAAGTTCGATGGCGTCCATCGCCTCGGTGAGCGTGCCGATCTGGTTGACCTTCACGAGGATGCTGTTCGCGACGCCTTCGCGCAGGCCGCGGCCCAGACGCTCGGGGTTCGTGACGAACAGGTCGTCGCCGACGAGCTGCACGCGTTCACCGATGGTGTCCGTGAGCAGCTTCCAGCCGGCCCAGTCGTCCTCGTGCAGGCCGTCCTCGATGCTGACGATGGGGTAGCGGCTGGCCCAGTCGGCCCAGAAGTCCACCATTTCCTCGCTGCTGAGCACGCGGCCTTCGCCTTCGAGGTGGTACTGACCGTCCTTGTACAGCTCGCTGGTGGCCGGGTCGAGCGCGATGGCGATGTCCTTGCCGGGCTCGTACCCGGCTTTCTCGATGGCTTCGAGCAGCACCTCGAGGGCTTCCTCGTTGCTGCCGAGGTCCGGCGCGAAGCCGCCCTCGTCGCCGACGTTGGTGTTGTACCCGCGGGCGCTGAGGACCTTCTTGAGCTGGTGGAAGGTTTCGGCGCCGTAGCGGAGCGCTTCGCGGAAGCTGGGTGCGCCCACGGGCATGACCATGAATTCCTGGAAGTCGACGCTGTTGTCGGCGTGGGCGCCCCCGTTGATGAGGTTCATCATGGGGAGCGGGAGGGTTTTGGCGTTGTTGCCGCCGAGGTAGCGGTACAGCGGCACGCCGAGGCCTTCGCTCGCGGCGCGGGCGGTGGCCATGCTGACCGCCAGCATGGCGTTGCCGCCGAGGCGCGCCTTGTTGGGGGTGCCGTCGAGGGCCAGCATGGCGCGGTCAATGGCGACCTGGCTGCTGGCGTCCATGCCGATCAGCTCCGGGGCAATTTCGGTGTTGACGTTCTCGACGGCCTTCAGGACGCCTTTGCCGAGGTAGCGTTCGCCGCCGTCACGCAGTTCCAGCGCCTCGTGGGTGCCGGTGCTGGCGCCGCTGGGCACGATGGCGCGGCCCACAAAGCCGCTTTCCAGCGTGACTTCCGCTTCGACGGTGGGGTTGCCTCGGGAGTCGAGCACTTCACGGGCGATGATGTTCTCAATCTTCATGGGTTCCTCCAACCTCCGCAGAGGTGTACGCAAGACACTATATGCCGCTCGCGGGGCGTACGGCTCTGCCCCGTACCCTACACCGAGTTCAGGGATCAGGGCGTCAGGGCCGGGGAGAGCGTGGGGGCTCTCCCCAGGCGGACCTCAGACGCGCAGCGGCACGACCACCGCGAGGTACCCGCCGCCCTCCACCGCACGGAACATCGCCGGGCTGGTGGACCCGCTGAACAGCAGCTCAGCGGCACCATCAATGGGGCCCAGGGCGTCCAGCACGTACTTCGCGTTGAAGCCCAGGCTCATGGCCGGCTCGTCCCCGGCCTGCTCGACCGTCAGGGTGTCCTGCGCGCGGCCGTAGTCCCCTTCGGTCGCCAGCCGCAGCGTTCCCTCAGACACCAGGAACTCCACGCGATTGTTGGCATTCTTGTCGGCCAGGACTGCCACGCGCGACACGGCCTCCTTGAGCGCCGCGGCCTGCAGGCGCACCTGCAGCTTGATGTCGCGGGGAATCACGCGCTCGTAGTCGGGGAAGTCCCCGTCCATCAGCTTCACATTCATGCGGACGCGGTCGGTGGTAACGCCGAGCGCCCCTTCGCCGTACGCGAGGCGCACCTCGCCGTCCCGCAGCACGCGCACGAGTTCGTCGGCGCTGCGGGCGGGCAGGATCAGGTTCTGGCCATCCCCGTGCGCAGCGAAGTCCCGCAGGGCCAGACGGAAGCCGTCGGAGGCGATCACGCGCGCCTGTCCGCCGCGGTATTCGAGCTTGATCCCCCGGAACACCGCCTGGAAGGCTTCGTTGCTGGCCGCGTAGCGGACGCTGGAGAGGGCCTTGGCCAGTTCTGCCGCGTCAAGGGTGGTGTCCACGTGGTCGGGGAAGCTGAGCGGCGGGTAGGCGCTGAGGTCGCCGGTCTGCAGTTTGAATTCGGAGCCGCCCGCGCGGACGGCGAGTTCGTTGCCGCTGTGTTCCAGTTCGACCAGTTCACCGCCGAGGTTGCGGACGATCTGGGCGAACAGGTGCGCGGGCACGACGAAAGCGGCCTGTTCGTTCACTTCGGCGGCGACAAAGCAGCTCAGGTCGATTTCGAGGTTGGTGCCGCTGAGGGTGAGGCCACGTTCGGTGGCGTCCACTTTGAGGGCGGTGAGGAGGGGGTTGCTGTTGCGTGCGGGGATGATGCGTTCGAGCATCCCCACCCCTTCGTTCAGGGCTTTCTTGCTCACCTGGGCGCGCATATCTTTTACCTCTTTCTCTTTATCTAAAAGAATAGTAGTAGTAATAGTAAGGGCTGTGGAAACTGTGGATAACTGGGTTTCAAGTTGTCCAGGACAGCGTTTTACCTGTGGATAATTCTGTGGATAACTCCGGGTTGCCTGTGGATAACCTGTGGAAAACATCCCCAGTTATCCACAGGGGTCAGGGCACCCTACTTTTCCACAGGGTTATCCACAGCTTTTCCACAGGGTTATCCACAGCTTTTTCCACAGAAAGTGAAGTCTTTTCACAAGCGATCATGGGTTTGTTCACAGGCCACCGCCCAGAGGGTCGCCACCCTGCAGAATCTGCCGCAAGGCGTCAATGTGCGCTGTCAGGTCGGCATCCTTCCCGACGGCCTCGGTCACCTTCTGAATGGAGTGCAGCACCGTCGAGTGGTCCCGCCCAAAAAACTGCCCGATTTCCGGCAGCGAGTGGCTCGTCAGCTCCCGAATCAGGTACATGGCCACCTGACGCGGCACCACCACGTCCCGAGCGCGCCCGGCCCCCTTAAGGATGTCGGTGCTCACGCCAAAACGCTCACCGACGACGCGCAGCACGTCCTTCATCTCGACGTTCACCTCCTGCGAGGCGAACACGTCACTCAGGGCCTTAGCGGCCACGGCGCGCGAGAAGGGCACGTTGTTCAGGCTGGAGAACGCCACGACGCGCATCAGGGCGCCCTCCAGTTCACGGATGTTGCTGGTGACCTGCCGCGCGACCTGCTCCAGCACGTCCTGCGGAATGTCGATATGGCGGTGCTCGGCGTTCATTTTCAGGATCGCCACGCGCGTCTCGAACTCCGGTGACTGGATGTCCGTGATCAGGCCCCACTCAAAGCGACTGCGCAGCCGCCCCTCCAGCGTCTGGATGTCCTTCGGCGGGCGGTCCGAGCTGAGGATGATCTGCTTGTGGTTCTCGTACAGCGCATTGAAGGTGTGGAAGAACTCCTCCTGCGTGCGTTCCTTGCCCGCCAGGAACTGGATGTCGTCCACCAGCAGCAGGTCCACGGAGCGGTACTTGTTGCGGAACTGCGTCATCTTGTCGTCGCGGATGGCGTTGATCAGTTCGTTCGTGAAGCTTTCGGTGGACAGGTACTCGATGCGCTTGTCCGGGTAACGTTCCGCAATGTAATGCCCGACGGCGTGCATCAGGTGGGTTTTGCCCAGGCCGACGTCCCCGTAGATGAACAGCGGGTTGTACGCCCGACCAGGACTCTCCGCGACGGCCAGCGCGGCCGCGTGCGCGAGGTTGTTGTTCGGGCCGACCACGAAGTTCTCGAAGGTGTACTTCGGGTTCAGGCTCTTGCGGTTCTCCCCGCTGCCCACGGGCAGCGGCGCTGGCCCCGGCAGCGCCCGCGTCCTGGGCGGCGGGGACACTTCAGGTTCGTTGACGGGCAGCATCATGGCGTCCTGCACGGCCGGCAGCACCTGGAAGCTCACCTGGGGGCTCTGCGCTCCCAGACTGCGCAGGGCGTCTTCGAGCAGTTCCAGGTAGTGTTTGCGGAACCACTCCTGCGCGAAGGAGTTGCGCACGCCGAGGACCAGGGAGCCCTGCTGTACGCCGAGCGGTTTCACCGGCGCGAACCATGTGTGGTACTCCACTTCGGAGATGTTATTGCGGACGTAACGCAGCACGTCCGCCCAGATTTCCTGCGAGATACGGCACCTCCTCGGGACTGTGCTCCGCGAATCATACAGCGTTCCCGCAGCCTGTGGATAACTCCGGGAATGTCCACAGGGACGTGTGGAAAAGTCCCCGTCCTGTGAATGAAGGCCATGCTGGCGTTGTGGTCGTATGGCCCTTGCAGGGGAGGGCCTCGGGCTGGCGGCTGGTGAGGTGCGTCCTTTCTTTCCCGGGCGCGTTGTTCTACACTGCTTCGGT